>NZ_JABEKS010000001.1:2635816-2965294 GCF_012985205.1 Planctomonas sp. JC2975
TCAGCTCAGACGGAGATCTCCGCGAACGTGGAAGAACCGGGAACGGTGCTGGTCTCCGGTCGCCTGCTCGCCGAGATCGCGTCCAAGTTGCCGAATGCACCTGTGACCTTCGCCACGGATGACAATCGCATCGTCGTTACGTGCGGCACCGCGAGCTTCACCCTGCTGTCTATGCCTGTAGAGGAATATCCGACGCTCCCGCAGATAGACGGTGAGTCCGGGCTGGTCCCGGCCGGCGACTTCTCCGAAGCCGTTTCCCAGGTCGCCGTCGCCGCATCGAGGGACGACGTGACGCCCGTGATCACAGGTGTCCAGCTCGAAATCACCGAGAACCGACTCAGCCTGGTCGCCACAGACCGTTATCGCGTCGCTGTGCGCGAGATCGACTGGGATGGATCGCTTGGGCAGACAGAGTCCTCTACTGCACTCGTTCCAGCGCGTACCCTGCAGGAGATCGGAAAGACCTTCGGTCACGACGGCACGATCAGCGTGACGCTCGTCTCCAAGGACGATCGCGAGCTCATCGCCTTTACCGCTGAGAAGAAGACCGTCACATCGCTTCTGATCAAGGGCAACTTCCCGCCCGTGAAACGACTCTTCCCCGAGAACGTCAACAACTACGCCGTCGTGAACACGGCCGATCTCATCGAAGCCACGCGTCGTGTGTCGCTCGTACTCGAGCGAGAGGCCGCCCTGCGGTTCTCGTTCTCCAGCGACGGCCTCACACTCGAGGCGATCGGATCGGAGCAAGCACAAGCATCCGAGAGCATCGACGCTCTCCTCACCGGACCGGACACCGTCGTCTCGCTCAAGCCCCAGTTCCTGCTGGACGGCCTCGGCGCCGTGCACTCGGAATACGTGCGCATCTCGTTCACGAAGACCGACAATCCCAACAAGCCTGGTCCCGTGCTCATCACGAGCCAGACCAGCAAGGAGCAGGCGGGGAGCGACAGCTACCGTTATCTGCTGCAGCCGAACCTGCTGTTGCGCTGACCCATCATCCGGTCGGTTCCGGTTCGGCTCACACCACGAAGGACTACTCATGCACATCGGTCTCATCGGTCTCGGAAAGATGGGCAACAACATGCGTGCGCGCCTCGAGCGCAAGGGCATCGAGGTCACGGGCTTCGACACGAACCCGGATATCTCCGACGTTGCAACGCTCGCGGACCTGGTTTCCGCGTTGCCCGCACCCCGCACCGTCTGGGTGATGGTCCCAGCGGGCGAGATCACCGATGGCGTCGTCAACGATCTGGCAGGTCTCCTCGAGGCGGGCGACCTGGTCATCGACGGTGGAAACTCCAAGTTCACCGAAGACTTCAAGCACTCCGAACTGCTCGGCAAGACCGGCGTCGACTTCATGGATGCCGGTGTCTCCGGCGGCGTGTGGGGACTCGACAACGGCTACGGCCTGATGGTGGGCGGCAGTGCCGCCCAGGTCGAGCGCGTCATGCCGGTCTTCGACGCGCTTCGTCCGGAGGGTCCGCGTGACGAGGGATTCGTCCATGTCGGCGAGGTCGGCGCGGGACACTACGCGAAGATGGTGCACAACGGCATCGAATACGCGTTGATGCAGGCATACGCCGAGGGGTATGAACTCCTCGACACCCGCAAGGACATCATCAAAGACGTCACCGGTACGTTCAAAGCATGGCAGCGCGGCACCGTGGTGCGCTCATGGCTGCTCGATCTGCTGGTTCGAGCGCTCGAACAGGATCCGGAGTTCGAGCACATCGAGGGTTACGTGCAGGATTCCGGCGAGGGCCGCTGGACCGTCGAAGAGGGTCTGAACAACGCCGTCCCGATGCCGACGATCAGCGCGTCGATTTTCGCCAGGTTCGTCTCGCGCCAAGAGGACTCTCCCGCCATGAAGGCCGTCGCTGCGCTTCGCAACCAGTTCGGTGGCCACGCCGTCAAGGCCGTCGACTGATCCGGTACCGCTGGTCGAGGTTGTCGAAACTGGTCGGGGTCGACCCATTGTGCTGGGTCGGCGCCCCACCGAAACCGACCGTCAGGTCGCCGCGCCGCGCGACGGAGCCGGCGGCCGGAAACGTGAACTCGACCGGCGATATGGGCTCCATCAAGGAGATTCCTGTGAGGGCTCGGCGATGAGGGTTACGCATTTGTCGCTGACCGACTTCCGCAACTACGCGCATGCCGAAGTCGAAATCGCGGCTGGTCCGAATCTGTTCGTGGGACGAAACGGGCAAGGCAAGACGAATCTCGTCGAGTCGCTCGTCTACGTCTCCACCGGCTCGTCGCATCGGACGCCTGTCGATGCGGCCATGATTCGACAGGACTGCTCCGCTGCGGTCGTTCGCGCCCGGCTCGAGCACGATGGCAGAGCCGTGATGCTGGAGCTTCAGCTCAACAGGGGGTCGGCGAACAAGGCGATGGTCAACCGGTCACCGTCTCGTCCTCGCGAACTCGTTCGCTATTTGTCCACGGTCCTGTTCGCGCCAGAGGACCTCGCGCTGGTGCGCGGTGAGCCGGCCATCCGTCGGCGTCTCCTCGACACGGTGCTCGTGCAGCGCACCCCGCGCCTCGCGGGCGTGCTCGCCGATTACGATCGTGTGCTTCGTCAGCGCAACACCCTTCTCAAGTCGGCCAGGGCATCAGGGGTGCGCGGGTCGGCGCTGTCCACCCTGGATGTCTGGGACGAACGGCTCGTCGCCCTCGGCTCGGAGATCATCGACGAGCGCTCCGACCTCGTCGACAAATTGCGGCAGCCTGTGCGGGATGCCTATCGGTCCGTGGCCGGCGACGATCACGACCCACGGCTGGTCCCCCTTCTCTCGGTCGACGGCGCGGCTCCGGATGAAGACGGCGACTCTGCATCCGAACCGGATACTGACGGCTCGGCCGGCGGATCAGGGACGACGAACGAGCGGTTCGCGGCAGCGATCGCGCGCCTGCGGCCGCGGGAGTTGGACCGCGGCGTGACCCTCGTCGGCCCGCACCGGGACGATGTGCGCTTCGAACTGAACGGACTGCCGGCCAAGGGCTACGCGAGCCATGGCGAATCGTGGTCGTTCGCGCTCTCGCTGCGGCTGGCATCCGCACAACTGCTGCGCGAGCACTCGACCACGGGCGATCCGGTGCTGATTCTGGACGACGTGTTCGCGGAACTCGACCAGACGCGACGGGCGCGGCTGGCGGCATCCGTGCACGATTTCGAACAGGTGCTCGTCACATCGGCCGTGCTCGACGACGTGCCGGCGGAACTCCGGGCGCATACCGTGCACATTCGGGCCGGCCGCGTGATCGACGCGGCTGAAGCGGGATCGGATGCCGGCCCTCAGCCTTCTGATCACAGTGAGGCCGACGAGGCGTCATGAGCGAGGCGTCCAACTTCTACCGTCACCTGAAGGAGCTCTTCGGAACGGACCCGGGCAGGGGACGGCGACGAACGGATCGTGCCGACAGACGTGATTCGAGGAACGCCAGCCAGCCGTTCGACCCGGGCCGTGAGCCTCACGGGCTCGGCCGTCTCATGGACTCGCTCGCCGACGAGCTCGGCTGGAACTCGCCGCTGGCCAAGTCCGAGCTGATGGCTGCGTGGTCGGAAGTGGTGGGCGAGGAGACGGCGAAGCACTCGGATCCGGTGGGCGTCGAGGGCGGCGTGCTCACTGTGCGATGCGACTCGACGAGTTGGGCGACACAGCTGCGCATCATGCGCGGAGAGCTGCTGCTGCACATCGAACGCCGGTATCCCGACGCGGGTGTGGAAAGTATCCGGTTTTTGGGGCCGGACGTCCCCACCTGGAAACGCGGCCCCAGGTCGGTTCCAGGGCGTGGCCCACGCGACACCTACGGTTAAGGCGCCAAATCAGGTCAACCCGTCACTTTCATCGCGTCAGACGGCCGTTTCTCGCCCGTTGATCAGGTCGTTCTTGGTAGAATGAGTGGTCACGAAAAGCGTGCGGTCAGGAGCTCTCAACCCGATGACGACAGAACCGAATACGGCTGGAACCGACAACAACTACGGCGCAAGCCAGATTCAGGTTCTCGAAGGACTCGAGGCGGTCCGCAAACGGCCGGGCATGTACATCGGCTCGACCGGTCCCCGAGGACTTCACCACCTCGTCACCGAGATCGTGGACAACGCCGTCGACGAGTATCTCGCCGGCTACGGCGACCACATCAACGTGACCCTGACCGAGGACGGCGCCGTGCGTGTGGTGGACAACGCGCGCGGCATCCCGGTCGACATCCACCAGCCGGAAGGCATCTCGACCGTCGAGCTCGTGCTGACTGTGCTGCACGCCGGCGGCAAGTTCGGCGGCGGCGCGTACGCGGTTTCCGGCGGTCTCCACGGCGTCGGCTCGTCGGTGGTCAATGCGCTGTCCAGCCGCCTCGAGGTCGAGGTGAAGAACCAGGGCCACGTGTGGAGGCAGAGCTACCACGACGGCGTCCCGGATGCTCCGCTCGAGCGGGGCGAGGAAACCAGCGACACCGGAACCACGATCACGTTCTGGCCGAGCGCCACGATCTTCGAGACGACCGAGTTCGACTACGACACGCTCCGCACTCGGTTCCAGCAGTACGCGTTCCTCAACAAGGGACTCACCATCTCGCTGTGGGACAAGCGCGAGCGCGAGGTGCTCGATGAAGAAGGCGAGCTCGCGCCGGACCGCAACGACACATTCCTCTATCAGCGTGGCCTCGAGGACTACGTCGAGTACCTCAACTCGGCGAAGCGTGCGGATGTCGTCAACGACGAGATCATCTCGTTCGAGTCCGAAGACACCGAGCGCAAGATCGCACTCGAGGTCGCGATGCAGTGGACGACCGCTTACACGGAGAGCGTCCACACCTACGCCAACACCATCAACACGCACGAGGGTGGAACCCACGAAGAGGGTTTCCGTGCCGCGCTGACGACGCTGGTAAACCGGTATGCGCGGGAGAAGGGCATCCTGAAGGAGCGCGACGACAACCTGTCGGGCGATGACGTGCGCGAGGGCCTGACCGCGGTGATCTCGGTGAAGCTCGCCGAGCCGCAGTTCGAGGGTCAGACCAAGACGAAGCTCGGCAACACCGAGGCGAAGGCGTTCGTGCAGAAGGTCGTCGGCGACCAGCTCGGCGACTGGTTCGACCGCAATCCCAACCAGGCCAAGGAGATCATCCGCAAGGCGATCCAGGCCGCCAGTGCACGAGTCGCCGCTCGCAAGGCGCGGGACACTGCCCGGCGCAAGGGTCTCCTCGAGGGTGGCGGGATGCCCGGCAAGCTGTCCGACTGCTCCAGCCGCAATCCCGCCGAGAGCGAGATCTTCCTCGTCGAGGGTGACTCGGCAGGCGGATCCGCGAAGCAAGGACGCAATCCGGCGACGCAGGCGATCCTGCCGCTGCGGGGCAAGATCCTGAATGTCGAGAAGGCACGACTGGACCGTGCACTGGCGAACGCTGAGGTGCAGGCGATGATCACCGCCTTCGGCACAGGTATCGGCGAGGACTTCAACGGAGAGAAGGCCAGGTATCACAAGATCGTGCTGATGGCCGATGCGGATGTCGACGGCCAGCACATCACGACCCTGCTGCTCACCCTCTTGTTCAGGTACATGCGACCGCTGATCGAGATGGGATACGTCTACCTCGCCCAGCCGCCGCTCTACCGGCTCAAGTGGTCCAACTCCGATCACCAGTTCGTGTATTCGGATCGAGAGCGTGATGCCCTGCTCGCGGACGGCCTGGCCGCCGGCAAGCGGATCCCGAAGGACAACGGCATCCAGCGCTACAAGGGTCTCGGCGAGATGAGCTATCAGGAGCTGTGGGAGACCACGATGGATCCGGAGACCCGCACGCTGCTCCAGGTCACCATGGATGATGCGGCCGCGGCCGACGAGACGTTCGCCACCCTCATGGGCGAAGACGTCGAGTCACGCCGCCACTTCATCCAGAAGAACGCGAAGGATGTGCGGTTCCTCGACATCTGATGGGTCCCGGCCGCCGGCCGGGAGTAACAGACGGATCACCCCGACACCGTGGGTGAACGAGGAATCGCAGCAGACGAGAAGAAGACGAAGAAGAGAAGTAGATGGCAGACGAGACCGACGGCATCGAGCAGACCGCATCCGAAGGAACCAACGATGGTGTCGGCATCGTGCACGGCAAGATCGAGCCGGTCGAGCTGCAGCTGGAGATGCAGCGCAGCTATCTCGACTACGCGATGGCCGTCATTGTCGGACGCGCGCTGCCCGAGGTGCGCGACGGTCTGAAGCCGGTGCATCGCCGGGTGATCTACGCGATGTACGACGGCGGATACCGTCCGGACCGGGCGTTCTCGAAGTGCTCCCGGGTCGTCGGTGATGTCATGGGACAGTTCCACCCTCACGGTGACACGGCCATCTACGACACGCTCGTTCGTCTTGTGCAGCCGTGGAGCCTGCGGTATCCGCTGGCGCTCGGCCAGGGCAACTTCGGGTCCCCTGGCAACGACGGTGCGGCAGCCATGCGGTACACGGAGACCAAGATGGCTCCGCTCGCCCTCGAGATGGTGCGGGACATCGACGAGGACACCGTCGACTTCAAGGACAACTACGACGGCCGCACGCAGGAGCCGTCCATCCTGCCGTCACGGTTCCCGAACCTGCTCGTCAACGGGTCGGTAGGCATCGCGGTCGGCATGGCCACGAACATCCCGCCGCACAACATGCGAGAGGTGGCCGCCGGCGCACTCTGGGCGTTGGAGCATCCGGATGCCACCCGGGATGAGCTTCTCGATGCGCTGATGGAGCGCATCAAGGGTCCGGACTTCCCGACCGGCGCGCAGATCCTGGGCGTGAAGGGCATCCACGACGCGTACCGCACCGGGCGCGGTTCGATCACGATGCGCTCGATCGTCAACGTCGAGGAGATCCAGGGTCGGACCTGCCTCGTCGTCACCGAGCTGCCATACCAGGTGAACCCGGACAACCTGGCGATCAAGATCGCCGAGTTCGTGAAGGACGGCAGGATCGCGGGCATCGCGGACATCCGCGACGAGTCGAGCGGTCGCACCGGCCAGCGGCTGGTCATCGTTCTCAAGCGTGACGCCGTCGCCAAGGTCGTGCTGAACAACCTGTACAAGCACACGCAGCTGCAGGAGAACTTCGGCGCGAACATGCTGGCGATCGTCGATGGCGTGCCGCGTACGCTGCCACTCGACGGCTTCATCAGCGCCTGGGTCGACCACCAGGTCGACGTGATCGTGCGCCGTACGCAGTTCCGTCTGCGCAAGGCCGAGGAAGACGCGCACATCCAGCGCGGACTCGTGAAGGCGCTGGACGCACTGGACGAGGTCATCGCGCTGATCCGCCGCTCTCCGAACGCCGACGAGGCGCGCGCCGGCCTGATCGACTTGCTCGACGTCGACCAGGTGCAGGCTGATGCCATCCTCTCCATGCAGCTCCGTCGCCTCGCGGCCCTTGAGCGGCAGAAGATCATCGACAACCTCGCCCGTCTCGAGGCAGAGATCGCGGACTACAAGGCGATCCTGGCCGACCCGGTGCGCCAGCGGACCATCATCAGCGAAGAGCTCACTGAGATCGCCGACAGGTTCGGCGACGAGCGCCGCACGAACATCCTGTACGGCTTCGACGGTGACATGAGCGTCGAGGACCTCATCCCCGAAGAGGAGATGGTCGTCACCGTCACCCGTGGCGGCTACATCAAGCGCACGCGCAGCGACAATTACCGTTCGCAGCATCGTGGCGGCAAGGGCGTCAAGGGCGCACAGCTTCGGGGAGAGGATGTAGTCGACCACTTCTTCGTGACGACCACGCACCACTGGCTCCTCTTCTTCACGACGAAGGGCCGGGTCTACCGGGCCAAGGGGTACGAAGTGCCCGAGGCGGGCCGTGACGCGAAGGGTCAGCACGTCGCCAACCTGCTCGCGATGCAGCCGGATGAGGAGATCGCCGAGATCCTGGACATCCGCGACTATTCCGCTGCGAAGTACCTGGTGCTCGCGTCGCGGGAGGGCCTCGTCAAGAAGACGGCGCTCGCCGAGTACGACACGAATCGCACGGGCGGGATCATCGCGATCAAGCTGCGCGAAGGTGACGAGCTGATCTCCGCGTTGCTGGTGGAAGAGGACTCGGACATCCTGCTCGTTTCACGCAAGGGGATGTCGATTCGCTTCACGGCGACCGACGAGGCGTTGCGTCCGATGGGCCGCTCCACCTCAGGCGTGATCGGCATGCATTTCCGTGATGACGACTCGCTTCTGGATGCCGCGGTGATCGGATCGCCGGGCTCCGAGCGCACGGATACCGCAGCATCCGCCGACGACGGTTACGTCTTCGTGGTCACCGAAGGTGGGTACGCCAAGCGCACAGCGATCGACCAGTACCGCCTCCAGGGACGCGGTGGCTTGGGCATCAAGGTCGCGAAACTGAGTGACGACCGAGGGGATCTTGCAGGTGCTCTCATCGTCGACGAGGACGACGAGGTGCTCGTGGTTCTTGCCAGTGGCAAGGTGGTACGCTCTGCCGTGGCCGAGGTGCCGGCGAAGGGCCGGGACACCATGGGTGTCGTATTCGCTCGTTTCGCCGATGACGACAAGATCATCGCCATCGCACGGAACAGCGAGCGGAATCTGGACGCTCACGACGCCGAACCGGTTGAAGTAGAAGCCGGCGAGGAGGCCGAGGAGCCCGGAAAGGACGACGCAGTAGATGAGTAGTGTGGCAGAACGATTGGCCCAGAAGTCCTCCACCCGCAGAGCACCCGCCAAGCAGGTGCGGCTTCGCCTGGTCTACATTGACTTCTGGTCGGCCGTGAAGCTGTCGTTCCTCGTCGGCTTGTGCCTGGCGATCATCTCGATCGTCGGATCGTTCCTGATCTGGGTGGTTCTCGACCAGACGGGCATCTTCGACAACCTGAACAGCCTGTTCAAGGACATCTCCGGTACCAGCGGAAGCGACTTGAAGTCGATTCTCAGCCTGGGAACGGTGATGGGTTTCTCGATCGTGGTCGCCATCCTGAACCTCGTCATCACGACGGCGCTGGGCGCGGTCTGCTCGCTGCTGTACAACCTCAGTGTGAAGATCACGGGCGGCCTGCTCGTCGGGTTCACCAACAACTGATTGAGGCGAGAGCAACGCGAGCCCACTCGCTTTGCCGAGCCGATTGAAGTTGTCGAGCGGCGTAGCCGCGAACACAACTGATTGAGGCGAGAGCAACGCGAGCCCACTCGCTTTGCCGAGCCGGGACGCCTCGATTCGCGTCAACGCAGACGCTCGGGTAGTCTGTCATTCGGCCAATTCAACGGCCGGATCCCGGGGATATAGCTCAGGCGGTTAGAGCGCTTCGCTGATAACGAAGAGGTCCGAGGTTCAAGTCCTCGTATCCCCACGGTTCGCTTCTTGCACTCGCAGGAAGCGCCAAAAGCTGCACAACGCGACGTGCTCGCCATCCGCGCAGCGACGCAAGCCGGGCGCGGACCGGCTTGCAAATAGGCACGGGGCCTTAGCTCAATTGGTAGAGCGCCTGCTTTGCAAGCAGGAGGTCAGGGGTTCGATTCCCCTAGGCTCCACAGATTGTTCCGTCGTGAGCCGCGCCGTTACGCGCCAGGGCGACACACGTCACGCGATCACTACGGGAACAGTTGGAAGATGCCGTAGGCGATCACGTCGAAGCTGGCGCTCCCGTAGAGCAGGTACCAGAGCGCAATCACCGCGCCGACGCCGATTCCCACCAGGAGCCCGAACGCCAGGCAGAGGCCGAGGATCCCGAGTCCCGCCGTTCCTCGCGTCGTTGGAGTGACGGTACCTTCGGTCGCATCCTCGGCTGCGTCGAAGAGTTCGAGTGCGTCGTCGCTCATCCGTCGGAGTCTACGGCGTCCGGCGCCCTCAGCGGATGTACGCGCCAACCGCCGGGCCGTCGTGCTGGTACTTCCCCTGGGCGTGGAGATCGCGGCTCCCGGATCGCCGTCGCCGACGCGGCCGACGTAGACGTGCGGACGCATGCACCTGGGCGTCGACGCCTGGCCGGTTCACGAAGGCGGAATGCGGCGTCGTAGGGTGTCTAGATGGACATCCGCGTCGCTGCGTACACCGTCATCACCGACGGAACCCGGGTTCTGCTTGCGCACTGGAACGAGCATGGCCGTAGCGGATGGACTCTCCCTGGTGGCGGCATCGAGTCAGGAGAGGACCCAGCGGATGCCGCGGTGCGCGAAGTGCGCGAAGAGACCGGATACGACGCGGAACTCGACGAGTTGATCGGCGTGCACTCGCACGTCATCCCGGAGAGTCAGCGGATCTCGGGCCACGGCCCCTTGCAGGGCCTGCGGATCGTCTACCGAGCGCACATCCTTGGCGGAACGCTCACCGACGAACTCGACGGATCGACGGATGAAGCGCAGTGGTTCGAGCTCGCGGACGTGGTCAACCTCCGCAAAGTGTCGCTCGTGGATATCGGACTGCAGTTCGCAGGTCTTGTCGCGGTATAGGACGACGGCCATGTCGTCACAACGCCACGAAAACGCGCCGTGCGACGCTGTGCACGGCGCGACTCCGCACCAGAGGTACTACTCGGCGACCGGCGGTTCCGGCAGCTCGTCCTCCGCGACCCACAGCTCGTCGTCGGCGCGGAATGTCTGCCAGACCGCGTACGCGATGCCGATGACAGCCACGGCGGCCACGGCCAACGCGAGGTACGTTCCGAATCCAGGGCCGGACTTCTCCGGCTGAGCCTTGTTGGTGAGCTCGCCCTTGGCGGCCTGCAGCCGCTTGACGGCGGCTTGGACACGGGTGTCATGCGCGACATCCGCAACGCTCAGCGCGGTGCCCAGCACCGTACCCATTGCAGGTACGACGTTGTTGGAGATGGCGTCGCCCGCGGCGCGGGTCACGGGCCTCACGTACTGGTCGTACCCCTCGCGAACGCGGGGAGAGACCTCTTCGCGCGTCAGGTGCACAGCCTGGCGGCCGGCCTCCTGAGCGACGACGTTCGCCCGGCCCAGCAGATCCTGCTGGACCCCCCAGAGTGCGAGGGCTTCAGCGCGAAGCCGGTTGAGTTCCTTCTGGCGCTTACGTGACAGACTCACGGTTCCTCCACCCGGTGTACTTGCAGGTTCCTCCATCTTGCCACCGAAAGCCCTGGCGGCCAGGGGGTGGACAAATCCGCTATGCAAGAATTGAGCCCATGTCCAAGCACACCGCGGTGGCGACTCTGCACACCAACTACGGCGACATCGCCGTCAACCTGTACGGCAACCACGCACCGAAGACGGTGCGCAACTTCGTCGGTCTCGCCACCGGTGAGCAGGAGTGGACGGATCCTCAGACGGGACAACCTCGCACGGACTCCCTGTACGAGGGCGTCGTGTTCCACCGCATCATCCCCGGCTTCATGATCCAGGGCGGCGACCCGCTGGGCACCGGCACCGGCGGACCTGGCTATCGCTTCGACGACGAGATCAGCCCCGAGCTCGACTTCACCAAGCCGTACGTGCTCGCCATGGCCAATGCCGGTATCCAGGGTGGTCGCGGAACCAACGGCTCCCAGTTCTTCATCACCGTCGGCCCCACCACGTGGCTGCAGGGCAAGCACACCATCTTCGGCGAGGTCGCAGACGACGACTCGCGTCGCATCGTCGACAAGCTCGCTGCTGTGCCGACGGATGCTCGCGACCGTCCGCTCGACGATGTGGTCATCGAGTCCGTCACGGTCGAGCAGGCGTAGTCCGCCGGCCTGTGCAGCTGTACCTTCCTTCAATCCGAGCACAGAGCACCAGAGCACAGAGTGTCGCAACCGTCGTCGTCGGGTGAGCCGTCCGCGCCAGCCTGCTACCGGCATCCGGACCGGCTCACGTATGTGAGGTGCCAACGCTGCGGCCGGCCGATCTGCGGAGAATGCCAGACGCCGGCACCCGTCGGATTCATCTGCCCGGAGTGCATGCGACAGCAGCGAGCGACAGCACCGCGCACGAAGCCGGCGTTCCTGACCAGGCTCACGGGACCGCGACAGCCCGTGGTCACCTACATGATCATCGCGGTGTGCGTGCTGGTGTTCATCGCACAGTCCTTGCCGGGAATCGGCTCGTCGGTCACGGGTGCGCTGCAGTACGCGGGCATCTACTCGTATCCGATCGCGTTCGAGCCGTGGCGATTGCTCACCGCGGTGTTCGCCCACGCGTCGATTCTGCACATCGCGCTGAACATGTACACGCTGTGGATCTTCGGTATCGTGCTCGAGCCCCTCCTCGGGCGTGCGCGATACGCGGTGCTGTTCGTGTTGGCCGGCTTGGCCGGTTCGGTCGGTGTGCTTCTGATGGCGCAGCCGAACGTCGCAGTCGTCGGGGCGTCCGGGGCGATCTTCGGAATGATGTCGGCACTGCTGATCATTCAGCGCCACCTCGGGGGACCGATCACTCAGCTCCTCGTGCTCGTCGGCATCAATCTCGTGATCAGCTTCCTCCCCGGAATGGGGATCGCCTGGCAGGCACACGTCGGCGGACTCGTCGGCGGAGCGATCGTGGGGTTCATCTACACGCAGACACGGCGACGGTCCCGGCGCCCGCTGCAGATCGTGCTGCTCTCTGCGTTCGCGATCGTTCTCGTGCTCGTCGGGATCTGGCCGTACCTCGCTGGTGCCGTCCCGACGGTTTCCTGAGTTATCCACAGGTTTACGCACAATAGTTATCCACAGGATTTCCCACAGGGGGATAATTACACCCGTGTAATTGCCCACTGACTGACAGGTGCTGTGGGGCGCCCTGTTCCGTGCTTCGTCGACTGCGAGCCGATTAACCGCAAAACGCGCCGACCGTGGTCGACGCGTTCGGAAGAGCGGTGGAGACGGTGATCAGCGCCACCGGGTGGTCATGAGGAAGCCGACGAAGGCGATGCCGAATCCGATCAGGATGTTCCAGGCGCCGAGTTGCGGGATCGGGTACTGGCTGCCGCTCACGTAGAACACGACGATCCACAGCAGGCCGACGATCATGAAGCCGAGCATGACCGGCAGGAACCATACCGGGTTGGGGGTCTCATCGGTGGATCGGACCTCATTGACCGATCGGGATGAGCGCTTGGAGCGGGTCTTGGAAGCCATAGTGCGAACATTCTAGCCGGAGACGATCGGCGGGATCTCTGCGTGGAGGCGATGAACATGAGCACCTCTCGGTAGCCGCACGGACTGGCCGATTAGACTCCGGAATCGTGACCGACCGCGACGAATCCGCTCCCGGAGAGGAGCTGCCCTTCGCGGAGGACTTTACGGGGTCGACGGGTGATGACGACCGGCTTCCCACTCCTCCGCACGCAGGGCGGCCGCGGCACGCGAACGGCCGACGAGCCGCAGCGAAGCCACGTCGCAAGGTGTCGGTCGTCGGGATCATCGGTGAGCTGCTGGTGACCGCAGGGGTGCTCGTACTCCTCTTCATCGGATGGCAGACCTGGTGGCAGTCGAGCGTGCTCGCATCCCAGCAGAACAGTGCGGCGGCGGAGCAGAGCAAGAAGTTCCTGGATCAGGCGAAGGACTCCCCGACCCCCACGCCGAAGCCGACTCCCTCTCCGGACTCCACCGCGGTGAGCTACGGCGATCCGCCGGTCATGAAGGCGCCTGGCGCCGCACAATCATTCGCCGTCATCTACGTGCCCCGGTTCGGAGCCGACTGGAAGCGCACGATCCGCGAGACGGTCGACGTGCAGAGCGTGCTCAACAGCTACAACGCCGGTGTCGGCCATTATTCGAACACGGCGATGCCCGGAGCGGTCGGGAATTTCGCGATCGCGGCGCACGACACCGGTTACGGCAACACGTTCATCGACGTCTCGAAACTTCAGGTGGGCGACAAGATCTACATCCAGACCAAGGACGGGTATTACACCTATCAGTTCCGGAACATGGAGTACATCAGGCCGGCCGCCATCCAGGTGCTCTACTCCGTACCTCAGGTGAAGGACGCGCAGGCCGGCGATCGCTACATCACCATGACCACGTGCAATCCGCCGTATCACGCCCAAGAACGCATCGCCGCCTTCGGTGTGCTGGAATCCTGGCAGCCGTTGTCAGTCGGACCGCCCAAGGAGATCGCGGCTGAAGTGGGGACCAACTGATGTATGGCGCGCTGTGGCGGGTGCTGCCCGGACCCGTCTGGCTGAGGATCATCATCCTCGTGGTCCTGGCCGTTGCGGTTCTCTACTGCCTGGTGACCTGGGTGTTCCCGTGGATCGATAGTCTGCTTCAAGGCAATGAGGAAGGAACCGTCGGCGTATGACCCGGGTGCTCGTGATCGACAACTACGACAGCTTCGTCTACACGCTGAACGGGTACCTGCGCGAACTCGGTGCGGAGACGGATGTCGTGCGCAACGACGCGATCGCCGCCGACGACATCCCCTCGGTGTTGTGCGACTACGACGCGGTACTGCTGTCGCCCGGCCCGGGAACGCCGCGGGACGCAGGGGTCTCGATCGCTACGGTGAAGGCTGCGCTCACGTCTGGGACGCCGTTGCTCGGGGTGTGCCTTGGACATCAGGCGATCGCCGAGGCGTTCGGAGCAACCGTGACCAATGCCGAGGAACTCATGCACGGCAAGACCTCGGTGGTGGATCACGACGGGTCGCCGTTCTACGACGATGTGCGTCAGGGGTTCACGGCGACGCGCTACCACTCCCTTGCGGTCGTCGACGGCACCGTCCCTGGCGACCTGATCGTGACCGCCCGCACGCCGGGTGGGGTCATCATGGGGCTGCGCCACACGACGGCGCCCATCTATGGCGTGCAGTTCCACCCGGAGTCAGTGCTCACGCAGGACGGCTACCGAATGCTGGGGAACTGGCTGGCGGTCGCCGGCCTTCCTTCTGCCAAGGAACGCTCCCGTACCCTGGACCCGCTCCTCGCCGTCAGTTGAGCGGATGCTGCTCGCGGCCCGCGCGCGGGCCGCAGAATGACCGGCGACTGGGACTCAGTGGATGTGACGACCGCGCACCCCGCGAGCTGGTTTCGACCAGCTCACCAGCGGTAACGCCCGTGCAGGGCGGAGCTGGGGGTTACGGACGAACCCGGTCCGCGCGATCAGCTGACCACAGGATGACCCGGTTTGCGATGGTCGGGGGTGTGTACGAAGGCGTCTCGAAAGGTCGGAGCGGGAGGAGCCGTGTTTTACGGGAGGCGGCCGCTCTTGGAGACGGCGGCGTGTACGGCGCCGGACGCAACCACACGCAGAGGCTGACTGCGGCGTGCCGGGCGCGGCTCGCTGGAGCTGAAAGCAGGGGCCATTCCTGATCGCCGCCGCGGCGCTGGCGCCGCCGAACCCATCGGTCGGCGGTTCGCGCAAATCAACCGGTGCAGTACGTGAACTTGATCGTCGATCCCTGGGCGACAGGGCCGGGTGCCTGATCCTGATGGTTCACCGGGGCGCCCGTCACCGTCTTGCACGTCGGATCCGCTTCCGGATCGGGGATGAGGCCGAGTTTGGGATCTTGCAGGGTCGTCGTCGCCTGTTGCACGCTCTGACCCGTGAGATCGGGGAGCGTGACCTGGCCGTTGGAGACCACGAAGTTGATGGTGTCGCCTTCGTGAGCGGTGGCACCGCTGGCGGGATTGGTCGAGATGACCACGTTGGCCGGCACGGTAGGCGAATCCTGTTGGTCGATCTGACCCATCACGAAGCCGGCCTGTTTCAGGGTGTTCTGGGCTTCGTCGACCGACTTGCCCGCGACATCGGGAACCTGGACCGCCTTGGTACCGCTCGAGACGTAGACCGTGATGGTGTCGCCCTTGGTCGCGATGACGCCAGCGGCGGGGTTGCTGCGGATGACCTTGTCCTTCGGCACCGAGTTGCTGGACTCGTCCGTGAAGGTGGATTTCAGCTTGACGTCGCCCAGCGCCTTGGTCGCCTGGTCGACGGTCATGCCGGCAACCACCGGGACCTTCGCTGCGTTGTCCGCGAGGTGCTGGGTGGGCGTCTGGTTGAAGACCCAGAGCAGCAGGGCTGCGATGATCACGGCGATGCTGAGCACGCCAGCCCAGATCCAGAGCACCGGTGGGCGACTCTGGGTGCGTACGACCTGATCGTCGTCGGCCAACTGGCGGAGTGCGGCCTCCGTCGGGGTGGGGCTGGTGGCGGACTCGCCGAACAGTGCGGCGTTGAACGCGTCGCGCTTCTTGTGGACCGGTACCTGCCCGGACGCGGCGAGCTCGAGGTCGTCCCGGAACTCGGCGGCGGTCTGGTAGCGCTGATAGCGATCCTTCGCCAAGGCGCGCAGCACGACCGTGTCGAATGCGGGCGAGACGCGCGGGTTCAGGCTGCTCGGCTTGACCGGCTGCTCGCTGACGTGCTGATAGGCGACCGCGACGGCGGTGTCGCCGCGGAAAGGCGGGCGTCCGGTCAGCATCTCGAACAGCACGACACCCGTCGAGTACAGGTCTGTGCGGGCGTCGACCGTCTCGCCCTTCGCCTGCTCCGGCGAGAAGTAGCTGGCGGTGCCGAGGATGGCCGTCGTCTGCGCCACAGTGGCCGAGGAGTCGCTGATGGCGCGGGCGATACCGAAGTCCATCACCTTCACTTGGCCGGCGCGGGTGACCATGATGTTGCCTGGCTTGATGTCGCGGTGCACGACGCCTGCTCGGTGCGAGTACTCGAGAGCGGTCAGCAGGCCGGAAGCGATGCGCGCCGCCTCAGCCGGCTCGATGGGGCCGTTGCGCAGGATGTCGCGCAGCAGCACGCCGTCGACGTACTCCATGACGATGAAGGGTGCCTGCACCTCGTTGCCATGCGCATCGCGCACGGTCTCCTCGCCGGCGTCGAAGACGCGGACGATGGTCGGATGCGCCATGCGCGCCGCGGCCTGCGCTTCCTGGCGGAAACGGGTGCGGAAGGCCGGATCGGTGGCGAGTGACGGCTTCAGCAGTTTGATGGCGACGGTACGCCCCAGGCGGATGTCGACACCCTTGTGCACGTCGGCCATCCCACCGCGCCCGATGAGCTCGCCCACGCGATATCGCCCCGCAAGCATGCGGGGTTCATCCGTGGTGGGGTAGTCGACGTCAGGCAACACTGCGAACAGTGTAGTGGGGCCAAGTTGAGAGTTCGGTACACCTCGTCGGGAGGGACGGGATCACCGTTCTGACCGTGTCACGGAGCCGGTGTAGCTGTCGATGCCGAGCCCTGAGCCGTGACGGTGATCGTCGGCGACTGACCCGATTCGACGGATGCGCCGCAGAAGATCGTGTACGAGACGGTGTGGTCGCCGGCGGAGGTGAACGTGATGGTGCCCTGCGAACCTTGGGTGGGTCCCGTCGGTGCCGGCTGGCCGTCCACGTAGAACTGACGACCGGTGAGGGACTGTCCGGCCGGGCATTGCGCGCCGCCGAAGTTGAACGTCGCAGGCTGGTTGACCACCGCCGGCTTCGTCACCTGCGTGACCGTGTCGGTCGGTGTAGACGGCGGCGCCATCGGGCCGTAAACGCTCAGGGTGATGGTCTGGGTGAACGCGACGTTTCCCGTCGGATTCACGCCGTTGACCACGTCCACCTTGTCCTGGCTCGTGGCAGGGCTCGTCACATCCTTCTGGATGTTGCTCTGGTTGAAGCCGAGCGCGACCAGCGCCGCGACCGCCTGGTCGTATGTCTTGCCCTTGTAATCGTTGGCGTTGACCGCCGCCGACGTGGCCTCCGTCTTGGTCGGCGTAGGCGTCTGCGTCTGCGTGTGCGCAGGCGTGCTGGCGGTCTTCGTCGGGGGCGGGGTCGGATGGTTCTGCGTGAGCAGCGCGATCAGCGTGGCGATGAGGATGATGGCGAGAAGCGCGATCAGCGCGATGAGCGGCCAGGTCCACGGGCTGCGCTTCTTCTTCTTCTCACCTTCTTCCTCTTCGGTCGTGATCTCTTCTTCGCCGTCGGCGGCCGACAGAACGGTGGTCGCATCCGTAGCGCCCGCTGCGGCGCCCGGCATGAGGAGTGTGTTGAACCGAGTGGTGTCCGTTCCCTCGCCGAGCACCGCTGGAACGGCGGCCGCGGCCGCCTGGATGTCGCCACGACGGAGTGCGGTCGCCGCACGAGCGAGGTGGGCAGCAGAAGCAGGACGCTCAGCGGGGTTCTTCGCGATGCACGCGTACACCAGGTTGCGCACAGGCTCGCTGACGGTGACGGGCAGCGGCGGAGGCTGCTCGTTGATCTGCGCCATGGCGATGGCCACCTGCGACTCGCCCGTGAACGGACGACGGCCTGCGAGGCACTCGTAGGCGACGATGCCGAGGGAGTAGATGTCCGTCGTCGGCGATGCGGGATGTCCGGATGCCTGCTCGGGCGACAGGTACTGCACGGTGCCCATGACCTGTCCGGTGGCGGTCAACGGCACCTGGTCGGCGATGCGGGCGATGCCGAAGTCCGTGATCTTGACGCGCCCGTCGGGCGTGATCAGCAGGTTGCCCGGCTTGATGTCGCGGTGCACGAGACCGGCGGCGTGCGCGGCGTGCAGCGCTGCGGCGGTCTGCGCCACGATGTCGAGCACCTTGTCGGTGGAGAGCGTGTGCTCGCGCTCCAGGATGTTGGACAGCGCCTCTCCGGGCACGAGCTCCATCACGAGGAAGGCGCTGCCGTCTTCCTCGCCATAGTCGAAGACGTTCGCGATGCCCTCGTGGTTGACCAGCGCAGCGTGGCGGGCCTCCGAGCGGAACCGCTCGAGGAACGTCGGATCGCCGAGGTACTCGTCCTTGAGGATCTTGATGGCGACCTGTCGTCCGATGACGAGGTCTGTGGCTTGCCACACCTCGCCCATGCCGCCGACTGCGATCCGCGACTGGAGTTCATAACGTCCACCGAACGTGAGCCCTGCCGTGGGTCTCATTTGCCAAGCACCGCCTCTAGTACCTTCTTAGCGATCGGAGCGGCGACGGAGTTCCCGTTGCCGCTCTGACCTAGTCCGCCGCCATCATCGACCACGACCGCAATGGCGAACTGAGGATCATTCGCGGGAGCGAATCCGGTGAACCACAGCGTGTACGGGTCATCACTGCCGTTTTGCGCGGTCCCGGTCTTTCCGCCGACCTTGACCCCGTCTATTCTTGCATTGCTCGCGACGCCTTCTGAGACGTCCCTGACCATGGTCGCGGCGATCTCGTCCGCCGTCTTCTTGCTGGTCGCACGTCCGAAGGGCGTGGCCTTGAACGACTCGCGCGCCTGCAGGTCCGGCGTGAGCACGGACTCCACGAGATTCGGCCGCATGACCTCTCCTCCGGTGCAGATGGCCGCCGAATTCATGGCGATCTGCAGTGCTGTGGCCGTGTCGTCCTTCTGTCCGAATCCGCTCATCGCGACGTCGGCGAGCGAGTCGTAGCCCGGGTATTCGCTGGGCGACGTGCGCATCGGCACGTTGAAGCTCTGATTGAAGCCGTACTTCTCCGCCTGCGCCTTGATGGCATCCGATCCCAGCTTCATCGCCAGTTCGGCGTACGGGATGTTGCACGACAGGATGAGAGCCGTCTCCAGCGAGACCGTGTCACCGGGGCCGCACGTCGAGTGCGAGTCGTTGTAGATCGTGGTGTTCGTGCCGGGGAGGGTCAGGCTGGACGGGTTGGGCATCTGCGATTCGAGCGTGTAGTTACCGCTCTCCAGCGCCGCCGACAGGACGACCGGCTTGAACGTGGATCCCGGTGGGTTCAGTTCGTTGATCGACTTGTTGATCAGGGGCGAACCGGCTGCGTCGAGGAGCTGCTGGTAGGTGGCATCCACCTGGTTGACGTCGTGCACGGCGAGCGTATTCGGATCGAAGGCGGGTTTCGACACCATGGCGAGGATGCGGCCGGTCTTCGGCTGAAGCAGGACCACGGCACCCTTCTGGTCGCCGAGCGCGTCGTAGGCGGCCTGTTGCGCGACGGGGTCGATCGTGAGCTCGACTGAGTTGCCCTGGGGATGCTTGCCGGTGACGATGTTCTGCAGTTGGTCGAGGAAGTCGTCGTTCGACGTTCCGCTCAGCTCACTGTTCATGGCGCCCTCGATACCGGTCGGTGCGCCGCTGATGGGGAAGAATCCGGTGACGGCCGAGTACAGCGGACCCTGCGGATACTGCCGCTGGTACTTGTAGGAGTCGTTGCTGGGGACGGACTCGGCGACGGGCTGGCCAGCCACGAGGATGGAACCTCGCTGCACCTGGTAGCTGTCGTACAGGGTGCGGGAGTTGCGGGCATCCGCGTTCAACACGTCGGCGGCCCCGACCTGGATGACAGACGTGGAGATGAAGAGCGCGAGGAACATGCACAGCACGACGATGCTGACCCGCTTGATCTCCCTGTTCATCTACACCACCAGCCTCGGTTGGTTGCGGACGGTGTCCGACAACCGCAGCAGCAGGGCCGCGATGACCCAGTTGGCCACGAGGGACGAGCCACCGGCAGCGAGGAAGGGTGTGGTGAGTCCGGTCAGCGGGATGACGCGCGTGATGCCTCCGATCACGATGAAGACCTGGAGGGCGACGGTGAACGCGAGGCCGACGCTGAGCAGCTTGCCGAAGTCGTCCTGACCGGCGAACCCCACTCGGAAGCCGCGCGACACGAAGAGCAGATACAGGCACAGGATGGCGAAAATCCCGATCAGCCCGAGTTCTTCACCGAGGCTGGCGATGATGTAGTCGCTCTCCGCGAGAGGTGTGACGGTGGGGCGCCCTTGTCCGAGGCCTGTGCCCAGCAGACCACCGTGCGCGAGGCCGAAGAGTCCCTGCACGAGCTGGAAGCTGCCGCCGTTCGCGTTGTAGACGTGATCGCTGAAGGGATTGAGCCAGTTCTGGAAGCGGCCCTGCACATAGTCGAGGACGCGGCTGGCGATGTACGCGCCGCCGACGAAGAGCACCAGACCGATGACGACCCATCCGATGCGCGCTGTCGCCACGTAGATCATCACCAGGAACAGGCCGAAGTAGAGAAGACCGGTTCCCAGGTCGTGCTGGAAGACGATCACGGACATCGAGATGAGCCAGAGCACGATGATCGGCCCCAGATCCCTCAACCGTGGGAAGCGGATGCCGAGGAACTTCTTGCCGACCATCGAGAGCGAATCCCTGGCCTGCACCAGGTATCCGGCGAAGAAGACGGCGAGAGCGATCTTTGCCAGCTCGCCCGGCTGGAAGCTGAACGGGCCGATGCCGATCCAGACGCGCGCGCCGTTGACCTCGCGTCCGATCACCGGGAGCATCGGCAGGATCAGGAGCACGAGAGCGCTGAAACCGAACACGTAGGTGTAGCGCTGCAGAACGCGGTGGTTGCGGATCAGCACGATGACGGCGATGGCGCAGAGGACCGCGATGGCTGTCCAGACGATTTGGCGGACCGCGGCGGAGTCCCATCCGCTGTCGTGCCGCGCGATGTCGATGCGGTAGATCTCCGCGATGCCGATGCCGTTGAGGACGGTGGCGATGGGCAGAACGAAGGGGTCGGCATCCGGTGCGAGATAGCGCATCACGATGTGCATGGCGACGACGAGTGCCGAGAGTCCGACGCCCAGGTAGATCAGGGTGAAGTCGAGATGTCCGAGAGCGCCGAGCTCGACCAGGATGACGGCGATGGCGTTGATGGCGCAGGCGAAGATCAGCAGGCCGAGCTCGAGGTTGCGCAGCTTCTTGGGCAGGCGGATGCGCCGCACCGGCGCTGTCGCAGGGCCGGAGCGGTCGGGGGACGCCGTCGCGCTAGCCGGAGCTGTCATCGGAGAGCTGGTTGATGATGCGCTGGGCGTCTTGGAGCGATGAGGCGTTGATGGTGTCTTGGACTTGCTGCTGCTCGTAGTCGCTCAGACTGCTGACGGAGACGTCCGTCTTCTGATAGACGTGCGAAAGCGAGATCGGACCGAGATTCTGCTGCACGCCCTGGAAGATCGCGACCTTGCCTCCCGATTCGCCGACGAAGTAGCGCGACTGCGTCCACTCGTAGCCCACCACCACCGCGAGCACGATGGCGATGAGCAGCAGGATGCCGCTGAGCAGCCAGGTGAGCTTGCGCCGGCGGGCGCGCCGCTGGTCTTCTTCGATGAGCTCGTCGAGGTAATCGTCCGTCTGCGGTTCGAAGTGGGTGGGACCGGTCGCGGGGCGGGACGAATGCAGTCGCAGGCCCGGCAGGCGCAGCGCCCGCGTGTGGGCGGATGGCTCCTGCTCGAACAGCACGGGTGACGCTGCGGATCCGACGGTGACGGGCTCGCGGATGCCGTCGGCCGTCGCGCGGTCGATGTCCACGATCACGACGGTGACGTTGTCGGGAGCGCCGGCGTCCAGGCTCGCGCGGACGAGTCGCTCCGCGGCCGCCGTCGGCGACTGGACGTTCGCCAGGATCGCCGCGATGACCTCTTGCTTGATGACACCGCTGAGGCCGTCGGAGCAGATCAGCCAGCGGTCGCCTGCGTACGTGTCGGCGGTCCAGGTGTCGATCTCCGGAGACGAGTCGACGTCTCCGAGCACGCGCATCAGCACCGAGCGGCGAGGATGCGTGAGCGCTTCCTCCTCGGTGATGCGCCCGGTGTCGACCAGTCGCTGCACGAACGTGTGGTCCGTCGTGACCTGCTTCAGCTCGCCCTGCCGCATCAGGTAGATGCGCGAGTCGCCGATGTGGGCGAACGCGATCTTGCCGTCCACGCGGATGAGCGCGCTGACGGTCGTGCCCATGCCGGTGAGCTCCGGATGCTCGAAGACCGTCTCGGCGAGAAGTCCGTTGGCCGCCAGCAGGGCCGACTGCAGGGCGATCTGCGCTTCCTCAGCCGTCGGATACGCGTGATCGATCTCTTTGATGCGGTTGGTCGCGATCGCGGACGCCACATCTCCGCCCGCGTGCCCGCCCATTCCGTCGGCGACCATGAACAGCGAGGCGCCGGCGTATCCGGAGTCCTGGTTATTCGAACGCACCTTCCCGACATGGGACAGCGCTACAGCAGCGAGGGAGGTCACCATGGGCTACCGCCGCAGCTCGAAGGTCGTCGTGCCGATCTTGATAGGAGCGTCGAGCGGTACTTGCGTGGGGACTGTGACGCGTTGCCCGTCGAGGAACGTGCCGTTGGTGGAATCGAGGTCCTGGATCATCCACTCGTTGTTCCACAGCATGAGCCGGGCGTGATGAGTGGACGTGTAGTCGTCGCGGATGACGAGCCCGGACTCGCCGGAACGGCCGATCGTGATGGGCTCATTGCCCAGCGTGACCTCGGTGCCGCGACGCGGACCCGAGGTGATCACCAGCTTGTTGGCGGTGAGCACGGTGGCCATCGGACGGTTGGGGAACGCGCCGGTGGGCTCGCCCGGCCTGGGGTGGCGTCCGGTCGCCGGTGCTGACTGCCGGTCGATGGGTCCGGTGGTCGGCCGGGCCAGACCGGCGAGTGGATGGTCGCCGGTGACGGCGGCGCCGGCCACTGCACCCGTCGCAGCGGAGACCCCGGCAGTCGGTGCGGAGGCAGGATGCGCGGACGGGACGTTCGCGAAGGGGCCGGGAGCGGCATCCGACTGCAGCTTGCGCACGCGCTGGCCGAAGAGGTCGCTGCGCAGCGCGTAGACGATGGCGAAGACGAACAGCCACAGCAGCAGGAGGAACCCGATGCGCAGCACGAGGAGCGTGAGCGTGCTGACTGTCATCGGTTCCAGAACCCGTCGATGTCATTGCGCCGCGTGACGTCGTCGGGCTCGCGAGTGTGCGATGAGCGGGCTGATGCCTGGGGCAACACGCGGAACACGATACGGGTGCGGCCGATGGTGACGACGGAATCCGGTTCGAGGATCGCCTTCTTCACCGGGCGTCCGTTGAGCTGGGAGCCGTTCGTCGAGCCGAGATCGCGCACCTGGGCGTGCGAGCCGTCCCACGTGATCTCGATGTGCTTGCGGGACGTGCCGCTGTCGTCGACGGTGATGTCAGCCTCGCGGCCACGGCCGACGACGGTACGGGAGTGCGTCAGCGGGTAGCGCTTGCCGTCGATGTCGAGCACGGGCACCCACGACACCTCACCGCGGATGTTCTGCGACTCGACCTGCATGATGCCCGTTGATAGCGAATCGTCTGGCTGCATGGTGATCTGGATGCCGCCGGCGAACTGGTAGTGCTGCTTGCGCGCGTGCTGCTGAACGAAGTCCGTCAGCTCGTCGGTGAGCGCGGGCCCCATGGCGTGCATCCGCTTGTAGTCACTGGGGGCGAGCAGCAGCGTGAAGTCGTTCGGGGCGAGGATGCGGTCGCGGGTGACGACGGCGGCCTTCGTGTCGAGTTCTCGACGGAGCGCACTCGTCAGCTCCACCGGTTGCAGGCCGGACCGGAAGGTCTTCGCGAACGCGCCATTGACGGCGCGTTCGAGGCCCTTCTCGAAATTGTCCAGAATGCCCACAGGTCTCCCGATCTGCCCGACGACTAGATGCATGTTAGCCGTACCCAGTGTGAAGAGACCCCGACGTTGACAGGAGGTGTCGGAGCGTCATCCGCACTCCGGACGCCGTGAACTCAGCGTTCTGTACCGGCCTGTTCGCCGTGTACGTTCACGGGCGATCCCGGGCGAGTCGCGGCATGGTCGGCGGCGTCTGAGGCTTGTGCGAGTGGCGCAGGTATGACGCGTGTATCGAGCGGTCGCGTGACGAGGTCGAGCACGATACCGGGCGGTGCAGGAGAGCGGATGCCGCGAAATGGCATCCCCGCCGATCGCATGCTAATCTCGCTGGGTTGGCACGCACGCGTGCCGGCGAATCAGCGCGAGTGGCGGAATAGGCAGACGCGCACGGTTCAGGTCCGTGTGCCCGTGAGGGCGTGGGGGTTCAACTCCCCCCTCGCGCACAAATCAGGAAAGCCCCCGAGAAATCGGGGGCTTTCCTGATTTGCCCACGAGGGGCTGCTGCGAACCGCCCCCAGGTAGACCAGAACGTCGGGATGCATTCGCCGCCACGCGTCACGGCCGGGCGATGACGATCCCCGCGCTGGCGGGCTGCGGGCGGTCCATCGCGACGAGTGCGTCGATGGCTCCGTCGAGATCCGTCGTCGACCCGATGAGCATCGACGGGTCGAGCCGTCCGTCGGCGATCAGTTCCAGCATCGCCGGGTAGTCGCGGGCGCTCATACCGTGGGATCCAGCGACCGTCAGCTCCCAGGCGATCACGCGGTCCCAGGGCAACTGGGCGCTCGCATTGTCGCCGAGCATGAGGCCGACCTGCACGTGCACGCCGCGCCTCCGCAACGATCGAACGGCGGATGCGGCGGTTCCGGCCGATCCGAGTGCGTCGATCGACACCTGGGCACCTCCACCCGTTGCATCGATGACGGCGCGCTCGAGGGTGGCCGCGTCGGTTCCTGACCGGATGGCGTGGGTCGCGCCGAGGTCGCTCGCCCTGGCGAGTGCGGCATCCGACACATCGACGGCTGCGACGCGTGCGCCGAGGGCGGAGGCGATCATGATCGCGGAGAGTCCGACACCACCGCATCCGAATACGGCGACCTCATCGCCGGCCCGCACGTGGGCGTGTGCGGTGATCGCACGGAAGGCCGTCGCGAACCGGCAGCCGAGCGCGGCGGCGGCATCGAACGGGACCGTATCCGGAAGCCTGACGAGGTTCGTGTCGGCCGCGGTGACGACGACGTACTCGGCGAAGGATCCGTCGCGCGTGAAGCCCGGCTGGGTCTGATCGGGGCAGACCTGGGCGTCGCCGCGAAGGCACCACTCGCACGTGCCGCAGCCGTTGACGAAGGGCGCCGTCACGCGGTCGCCCTCGGCGAAACGGGTCACCTCGGCACCGACGGCACTGACGACCCCGGCGAACTCGTGGCCGGGGATGATCGGCAGAGGCACGGGATCGTGTCCGCGCCACGCGTGCCAATCGGAACGGCAGACGCCCGTGGCCTCGACCCGCACGACTGCACCGCCCGGAGGACAGAGGGGAACAAGGACCTCGGCGATCCGCGGTCGCACTCCGACCTCGTCGTAGACGACCGCCCGCATCGTGTCTGCCACCAGCCCATTCTCGCTGCGACGATGGTTACGGTGGATGCACGTGGACATCGACGAGGGACGGGACGACGATCCATGGACGCATTGACCACGACCGCGCTCATCGCGGCGACCGTGACCACCGGACTGCTTGCCGGGGTCTTCCAGCTCTACACGTTCGCGATCATGCCTGGCCTGCGACGCGTGGACGACGGAACCTTCGTCACAGCATTCGCCTCGCTCGACAGGGCCATCGTCAACCCGTGGTTCCTGCTCGTGATCTTCTTCGGGTCGCCGGTGCTGACAGCCCTCGCCGCGATCGCCGGATGGGGCGGCCCCGGATTCGCGTGGATGGTCGGTGCCCTGGCCGCCACCGTCGCGTGCATCGTGATCACGGTGGTGGTGCAATTGCCGGCGAACAACGCGCTCAAGGTGGAGGCAGGCGATCCGCGTCAGGACGCCGGTGCGATTCGGGGTCGCTTCAGGGAGACGCGATGGGCTGCGTGGAATCTGGTTCGCTCGGTGCTGAGCACGGGCGCGGCGGTCGGTCTGGCCGTCGGACTCGCGCAGTGAGGGTCCTGCGGGTTCACCGTCGGCGTCGTGGTGAGTCTCGCGAGAGGCGGAACCTCCTGCTCTCCTAGCGCCGCGCGCGCGGTGCGAGCGCTCGATCGGGCCGACGACTCGAACGAGGTCGTGCTTCCGACCCTCGATCGCCCTAGGCTCGGACCCGACGTCGCCGCAGCGGCGAGAACGGGAGCGAAGGTGCGCGCGTTCGTGATCACCGCGCCGGGGCAGGCGGAGGTCGCCGATGTGCCGGAGCCAGTGGCGGCATCGGGTGAGGTCGTGGTCGACGTGCGACGGGCAGGCGTCTGCGGCACGGACATCGAGTTCTACACGGGTCACATGGCGTATCTGCACGACGGCAACGCCCAGTACCCGGTGCGGATCGGCCACGAGTGGATGGGCGTCGTCACGGAGCTCGGGCCCGGGGTGGATGCATCCTGGCTCGGTCGTCGCGTGACCGGCGACACGATGCTGGGCTGTGGACGCTGCAGGTTGTGTCGCAGTGGACGGCAGCACGTGTGCGCTGACCGCGAGGAGGTCGGGATCCGGCACGGACGTGCCGGCGCCCTCGCCGAGCGGATCGCCGTGCCCGCCACGTCGCTGCACGCCCTGCCGGCTTCCGTGGATGATGTGCTCGGCGCGCTCGTGGAGCCGGCGGGCAACGGACTGCGCGCGGCGAGGGCCACGGGATCCGCCGAGCGCGTGCTCGTCGTCGGACCCGGCACGATAGGGCTGCTCGCCGCGATGTTCGCGCGCGCCTCCGGGAGCGAGGTGCACCTCGTCGGGGTGACGCAGGCATCCGTCGACTACGCGCGGTCGCTGGGGTTCGCCGCCTGGCTCGGCTGGGACGGTGTGCCGGATGCGGCCTTCGACGCCGTGATCGATGCAGCGACTGATGCCGCGACTCCCGCACGTGCGGCCGACCTGGTCCAACCGGGCGGGCGCGTGGTGCTCATCGGCATCGCGTCCGAGCCGAGCCTCGTCGACTCGCGCACCCTGCTGATGAAGGATGCCACGGCGACCGGGATCATCAGCGCTTCACCCGGTCTGGATGCCGCGATCGCCGGCTTCGCATCGGGCGCAGTTGACGCCCGGCCGCTCGTCGCCTCGACCGTCAGCCTCGACCACGTGGCCGACGTGCTCGCCGGACACCGCCCGGCAGATGCCGGCCCTGGCCCGAAGATGCACGTCGACCCGCGACTGTGACGCGGAGCTGAGCGCATCCGCGCCGGTGGCTCAACGCTCCTTCAGGCGCTCCGTGAGGTACGCGTCGAGCCCCTCGAGCGGGATGCGCTCCTGGCTCATTGTGTCGCGATCGCGCACGGTCACGGCGTTGTCGTCGAGCGAGTCGAAGTCCACCGTGACGCAGAACGGCGTACCGATCTCGTCCTGGCGGCGGTAACGACGGCCGATTGCGCCCGAGTCGTCGAAGTCGACGTTGCGGTGCTTGCGCAGGTCGTCGGCGAGTGAACGCGCCAGAGGCGAGAGCCGCTCGTTGCGCGACAGCGGCAGCACGGCCACCTTGACCGGGGACAGCCGCGGGTCGAGCTTCAGCACGGTGCGGGTGTCGGTGCCGCCCTTCGCGTTCGGCACTTCTTCCTGGTGGTACGCGTCGACGAGGAACGCCATCATCGAGCGGGTCAGGCCGAACGACGGCTCGATGACGTAGGGCAGGTAGCGCTCGTTGGTGGCCTGATCGAAGAACGCCAGGCTCTGGCCGGAGGCATCCGTGTGGTTCTTGAGGTCGAAGTCGGTGCGGTTCGCAACGCCCATGAGCTCGCCCCAGCCCTTGCCGCTGAAACCGAACTCGTACTCGATGTCGATGGTGCCGTCCGAGTAGTGCGCGCGCTCCGACTCGGGTACATCGAACTTGCGCATGTGCGACGGGTCGATGCCCAGGTCGACGAACCAGTTCCACGAGGCTTCCACCCAGTGGTCGAACCACTCGCGCGCGTCCGCGGGCGGTACGAAGAACTCGATCTCCATCTGCTCGAACTCGCGCGTGCGGAAGATGAAGTTGCCCGGCGTGATCTCGTTGCGGAACGCCTTGCCGACCTGGCCGATGCCGAAGGGCGGCTTCCTGCGCGCGGCCTGCACGACGTTGGCGAAGTTCACGAAGATGCCCTGTGCGGTCTCCGGTCGCAGATAGTTCAGGCCGGAGTCGTCCTTCACCGGGCCGAGGAACGTCTCGAGCATCATGTTGAAGTCGCGCGGCGGTGTCCACTGCCCGCGGGTGCCGCAGTTCGGGCAGACGATGTCGCCCATGCCGTTCTCCGGCGCGCGACCCTTCTTCTCCTCGAACGCCTCGATGAGGTGGTCCTCGCGGAAGCGCTTGTGGCAGTGAAGGCACTCGACGAGCGGGTCGGTGAAGACGCCGACGTGGCCGGATGCCACCCATACCTGCTTCGGCAGGATGACTGCGGAGTCCAGACCCACCATGTCGGCGCGTCCGCGCACGAACGTCTGCCACCACTGGCGGCGGATGTTCTCCTTCAGCTCCGTGCCCAGGGGGCCGTAGTCCCACGCGGAGCGCGATCCGCCGTAGATCTCGCCCGACTGGAAGACGAACCCGCGGTGGCGGGCGAGGGCGATGACGGCATCGAGCGCAGTCTGGTCGGGCATGGGTGCATCCCCTTTCGAGGAACTGGTGGATGGGAGCACGTGACTGTCTAGTTTAGTGATCCTCAGATGAGGGCTTTCCCCGTCGTCCCGCGTGCGAAACCGCACTGTGAAGGGAAGCGGATGTGCGCATCCGGTTCATCTTCACGGCCGACGGCGGCAGAGTGGACCACATGGCGGAGAAGACGAGCGCTCGCGGATCCCGGCGCATCGTGATCGCGGGAGCATCGGGCATGATCGGGACCGCGCTGACGGCGCGGCTGAAGGCGTCGGGCGACGAGGTCGTCTCGCTCGTGCGCAGGCCGGAGCGTGCCCAGGGGGAGGTGCGTTGGGATCCAGCTGCCGGCGCCCTCGATCCGGCGGTGCTGAGCGGAGCGGATGCCGTCGTCAGCCTCTCCGGGGCCCCCACCGCCCGGCTGCCGTGGACGCGCGCATATAAAGAGGTCGTGATGCAGTCGCGGCTCGCCGTGACGCGAACCATCGTGGATGCCATCCACGCCGCGCAGCGGCCGCCTGCAGTCTTCGTGAGCGGATCGGCCGTCGGCTACTACGGTGACCGCGGCAACGAAGACCTCGCCGAGTCGTCGCCGAGGGGGACCGGCTTCCTGTCCGCGGTCGTCAAGGCGTGGGAGGAGGAGGCCGCACGGGCCTCCGATGCCACACGCGTGGCGTTCGTGCGCACGGGTCTCGTCGTCGGACCGGGCGGCGCCATGAATCCGCTGGGTTTCCTGGCGAAGGCCGGACTGGCCGGGCCGATCGGATCCGGCCGCCAATGGTGGCCGTGGATCAGCCTCCGCGACGAGGCGGCGGCGATCGACCACGTCATCGGGTCGCGGCTCGCCGGCCCGGTCGCCTTCGCCGGGCCGACTCCGGCGACCGAGGCGGAGTTCATGCGCACCCTCGCACGTCTCGTGCACCGGCCGTACGGGATGCCGGCGCCGGCCTTCGCGCTGCGACTCGCGCTGCGGGACGCGGCCGACGAGCTGCTGCTCGGAAGCCAGCGGATGCTGCCCGCCGCGTTGCTGCAGGACGGCTTCGAGTTCCGAGACCCGACCATCGAGTCGGCCCTCGTCGAGTACCTGCGTGCGGAAGGACACCGAGATGCCCAGCGATGATGCGGAACAGGTTCACTGCGAGGATCCGGCAGCCTGGCGCGCCTGGCTGCTGCGCAACCACGACTCGTCCTCGGGCGTCTGGCTGGTGTCGTGGCGACGTCCGACGGGGCGCCCTGCCATGACCTATGACGAGTCGGTCACCGAGGCTGTGGCCGTCGGATGGGTGGACAGCCAGGCGAAGACGATCGACGAGGAGCGCTCCGCGCTCTGGTTCGGTCCGCGCCGACCGGGGTCGCCGTGGGCAGGGACGAACAAGGTCCGCGTGACGCGGCTGGAGTCGGACGGCAGGATGACGGATGCCGGCCGGCGAGTCATCGAGATCGCCAAGGCGGACGGCAGCTGGACTCTGCTCGACGACGCCGAAGCGCTGGTTGTGCCGGATGACCTCGCGGTGGCGCTAGCGGATGCAGGCGCGACGGACGCATGGTTCGCGCAGACTCAGAGCGTGCAGAAGGCCTCGCTGACGAAGCTCGCGCTCGCCAAGCGGGCGCAGACGCGCGCTAAGTACGTCGGGCAGATCGCCGAAGGACTCGAGGCGCGCTGAGTGCCGGCGCCCCACGATCGCTGACGTTCAGCCGAGTCCGACGGTCGGCGCGAGGGCGGAGACCCAGGCTTGCTGGGAGGGGCATCCGCCGAGGATCCGTTCCAGCGCATCGTGCTCGGCCTGCGTCACCCACAGGTGATAAGCGGCCTTCACGGACACCTGCTTGGCGGCGTACGTGCACCAGTACGAGCGGTTCGGCGGGAGCCAGGTGGCGGCATCCCCATCGCCCTTGGCGCTGTTCGTCGGTCCGTCGACAGCCAGGAGTTCGAGCGGATCGTTGGCCATGGTCTCGCGCTGCTGCTGCGTGAGCTGCTGTGCGCCGGTCTCCCAGGCATCCGACAGCGGCACGACGTGGTCGATCTGCACGAGCAGCGATGTCTGCACCCCGCGCTGGAAGTCGATGGTCTTGCCGGTGTACGGGTCGTTCAGCACACCCGTCTCGACGGTGCACGACCCCTTCTTCACGACCTGCAGGAGGTCGCGCGACAACACATCATCGCGGGTGTCGCAGTGGTTGCCGTCGATGTCCTTCCACGCCTCGCCGAAATCGCCGACGCGATCGTATCCGGTGTGCGGTGCACGTCCCTTGACCGGGATGGTGTCCAGCGCGGCCAGAGCTGTGCCCGACGCAGCAGGTGCGGCTGTCGAGATCGTGGCCGATGGGTTGGAGCCGTCCGAGGAGCCCTCCGACAGAGCGGATGCCACGCTCGAGCACGCCGCCAGCGACAGGGCCGCCGCGGTGACGACGATCAGCGCAAGGGTGCCACGAGCGGTGCGAAGAGCGCGGCGAGCAGGAGCAGGGGGCATGCGGATCTTCCTGGCCGTGGCGCCGTCGGGCCGACGCTCTTGACGAGGGTAGCGGCATCCGCAGACACGAGGACGAAGGCAGTCCGGACAGCGCACGGCGCCGGCGGGGCCATCGCCATCCGCCGAACGCCGGCGTCTCGCCCGGTGGCGGGGAGACGCCGCGCCGACCGGAAAAACGTGCTGAGAGACTACGCCGCTGCGGCCGTCGGGTAAAGAAGGATGCTCGACTATTCGGTGTGCGCTGCCCCCGCCGCGGTGCGGGCCGGCCGGCGTTCTGGACTGAGCAGCGCCTGCGGCATGACACTACGCGGCCACTTCCAGATGAGCGTGAACCCGAGCGTGATGACGGCACCCACCGTCGCGGCGATGATGTCTCCCATGGTGTCCGTGTTGCCGTTCTGCGCGTGCGTGCCGAACAGGTGATCGCTCGTGAACTCGCAGATCTCCCAGGCGGCGGCGAACGCCATCGGCGTGAGGATTCCGATCGTCAGCGAGAACCACCGCGGCAGCACGATGTCCACGTGTTCCTCGACGCGGCGCACCGCGAGCCATCCGGCCCAGGCGAGCATGATGCCGGAGTCGAAGTGCACGAGCTTGTCCCAGTGCGGAATGTATCCGTAGACCCCGAGCGCGCTCCCCGCGAACGGGCCGGCAGTCATGAAGATCAGGAAATGAAGCTGCAGAGCACGCGGCACGACCGTGCGGAACACGATCTGAGCTATAGCCGGCACCCAGAGCGCCGGAACCAACAGGACCGCGACGATCATGTCGGTCCGCAGGCCGAGCAGCGAGAACACGACGGTCAGCACGATGAACCCGATCTGGAACGGCAGAGCCAGGAGAGCGGATGCCCAGGCCGCGCGCAGCACTTCGGCCGGGCGTCCGGTCCGACGGGGTCTTTCGGGTGCGGCGGCCTCCGAATTCTCCATGGTGCCACTCTGCGCTCCCGGCACCCGGAAGGTGTCCAGGCGCGACGGCTTCACCGGTGAGTGATAGGTCGAATGCGCGCTGCAGGTCATCTCAGCGTGCTCTGAGTACCTGCCATCGAGACTCGGATCCATGAAGGACCCCGGACCCGGCGACAACCCGGCCGGTAACGCTGCGGCGCGAGGCTCTCGTAGCGGCGACCATGGGCCGCGCGATCTCCGGCGCGGTCGGCTGCTCGATCTCGCCTTCCTGATCGGTGTCGCCTTGAAGGCCGTCGACGGTCTGTTCGAAGTGGTGTTCGGCATCCTGCTGCTCGTGCTCGGTCCCGCCCAGCTGATGCATCTGGCGCAGCTGCTGACGGCCGAGGAGCTGCAGGAGGATCCGGACGACTTCGTCGCCCACCTTCTGCTGCGGGCGGCATCGACCCTCACGCCGTCCGGGGCACGGATCGCGGCCGCCTACCTGCTGCTGCACGGCGTCGTGAAACTGGTGATCGTGGTGGCCGTCATCCGCGGATCGGCGAAGGTGTACCCGTGGGTGCTGGTCGCACTCGGCGTGTTCCTGGTGTGGCAGGTGGCCGAGCTGGTCCTCCATCCGACGGTCGGAATCGTCGTGCTGACGGTGCTCGACGCTGCGATCATCGCGCTGACGTGGCGCGAGTGGCGGGAGCACCGCAGCTTCGCATCCGCGTTCCGTTCCGTTTTTCCTCCGCGCAGAAGACCGGCCGCGATGCTCTCGGCCGACGGCGGAGACACGCCCTAGCCTGACGAGCATGTCGACCCATATCCTCGCCATCGACCAGGGGACCACCAGCACCCGTGCGATCGTCTTCGACCACACCGGCAGCGTCGTCTCCGTCGGCCAGTTGGAGCACAAGCAGATCTTCCCCAAGGCCGGCTGGGTCGAGCACGACCCGATGGAGATCTGGCGCAACGTGCGAGAGGTCATCGGCATCGCGCTCGCCAAGGCGAACCTGACCAGACACGATCTCGCGGGCGTCGGCATCACGAACCAGCGCGAGACGACCGTGGTCTGGGACAAGGCCACAGGCAAGCCGGTCTACAACGCGATCGTCTGGCAGGACACCCGCACGCAACCGATCGTGGACCGACTGGCCGTCGACGGAGGTCTGGATCGCTTCTCCCACGACGTGGGGCTTCCGCTGGCGACGTACTTCGCCGGCACCAAGATCGCCTGGATCCTGGAGAACGTCGACGGCGCGCGCGAGCGTGCAGAGCGCGGCGAGCTGCTCTTCGGCACCACCGACACCTGGGTGCTCTGGAACCTCACGGGCGGTAAGCACGGTGGCGTGCACGCCACGGATGTGACCAACGCGTCCCGCACCCTGTTCATGGATCTGACGACGCTGGACTGGCGGGACGACATCCTGGATGTCTTCGGGGTGCCGCGGTCGATGCTGCCGCAGATCCGTTCGTCCAGCGAGGTGTACGGCGAGGCGGAGACCCACAGCCTGCTTCGGGAGGCGCCGATCGCGGGCATCCTGGGCGACCAGCAGGCGGCGACCTTCGGTCAGGCCGCCTTCGGCGCCGGCGAGTCGAAGAACACGTACGGCACCGGAAACTTCCTCATCGTGGGCACCGGTGAGGAGATCGTGCACAGCAGCAACGGCCTCATCACCACGCTCGCGTACCGGCTCGGCGACGAGGCGCCGCGGTATGCGCTGGAAGGATCCATCGCCGTCACCGGCTCGCTCGTGCAGTGGCTGCGCGACAACCTGGGCATCATCTCCGACGCGAAGCAGGTGGAGAAGCTCGCGGCCTCTGTCGATGACAACGGCGGGGCCTACATCGTTCCGGCGTTCTCCGGCCTGTTCGCACCCTATTGGCGACCGGATGCCCGCGGCGCGATCGTAGGTCTCACCCGTTTCGTGAACAAGGCGCACCTCGCCCGTGCGGCACTGGAATCGACCGCCTACCAGACCCGCGACGTGCTCGAAGCCGTCGAACAGGACACCGGGAAGGCCATCACGGAGCTCAAGGTGGACGGCGGGATGACGGCGAACGAGCTGCTCATGCAGTTCCAGGCCGACCTGCTCGGCATCCCCGTCGTGCGTCCCACCGTCGCGGAGACGACGGCACTCGGCGCCGCCTACGCCGCCGGCCTCGCACTGGGGTTCTGGCGCGATCGCGACGAGCTCCGTGCGAACTGGCAGGAGGGCAAGCGGTGGGAGCCGGCATCGGATCGAAAGCCCGTGGAGCAGCTGTACAAGACCTGGAAGAAGGCCGTGACGAAAACGTTCGATTGGGCCCAGTAGCGGGGGCGAAGCATCCGGTGGTCGGCCTGCGTTCACACGTCGCACACACCGCGCAGGTATCATCGCTCCACCCGACCGCACCGATGAAGAAGTGATCGTCCTGATACGCGTACTGAGTTACAACCTCCGCAAGAACCGAGCGACAGGCGAGCTCATCGACCTCGCCACGGCCACCTCGGCCGACGTGATGTGCCTGCAGGAAGCCGACACCACGGTGCTGCCTGAGGAGGTCGGAACGCTCCGGCTCGCCGATTCCACCAAGCGCAACCGCCTCGGCCTCGCCGTTTACTACCGCGCCGACCGGTTCCACCTGCGAGAGACCGACACGTTCGAGCTGAAGAAGTCGCTGCACGACCGCGTGCTGGCTCCTGCTCACGAGCGGCTCGTCGGGACGCTGCTCCAGGATGCCGCGACCGGCCACGAGGTCGTCGTCGCGTCGTTCCACGCTGCACCGCTCACCGCGCTCAACTCGTTGCGCCGCACGCAGATCCATGCCGCGCACGCCGAGCTGTTGCGGCTGGGACGCGGAGCGCCCACGCTCATGATCGGCGACTACAACTATCCGTTCTTCACCCAGTCGCTGGGTGAGAAGGTCAAGGCGGCCGGGTACGACATGTCGCTCAGCGACCGCAAGACGTACACGCGCTACAAGTTCTTCAAGGGACACTTCGACTTCGTCACCTCGGCCGGGCTCGACGTGCGCACCGTCGAGACGCTGCCAAGGGGAGACTCCGACCACTTTCCGATCGTGGTCTCCGCCGACTACGGCAGCCTCGCGAAGGCGAGCTAGCGGCATACGAGGCTGACTACGATCGAAGGGTGGCCGCCCTCACCGAATTGTCATCAGCAGAGCTCCGCGAACTGCACGCGCAGCTGACCGCCGACTACGCCGCGCTCGTCGAACGCGGACTGTCCCTCGACATCACGCGCGGCAAGCCGTCAGCCGAGCAACTCGACCTGTCGAACGCCCTGCTGACGCTGCCCGGCGAGGGGAACTACCGCGACGCTGCGGGAACGGATCTCCGCAACTACGGCAACCCGCAGGGCCTCCCCGGTCTGCGCGCCATCTTCAGCGACGTGCTGCGAGTGCCGGTTCCTCAACTCCTCGCCCTCGGCAGCTCGAGCCTCACGATCATGCACGACGTGGTCGTGCACGCTTTGCTGCACGGGCTCCCAGAGAGCGAGCGCCCGTGGTCCCGCGAGGAGACCGTGTCGTTCATCTGTCCTGTTCCCGGGTACGACCGCCACTTCGCGATCACGGAGCACCTCGGCATTCGCATGATCCCGGTTGCGATGACGGATGCCGGACCCGACGTCGCACAGGTCGAACGTCTTCTCGCCGAGGACCCGACGATCCGCGGCATGTGGTGCGTCCCGGTGCATTCCAACCCCACGGGTGCCGTCTACACCGAAGAGGTCGCGCGCGCTCTGGTTTCGCTGCCCGCGGCATCCGACTTCCGCATCTTCTGGGACAACGCCTACGCCGTGCACCACCTCACGGACGACGTGCCAGAGCCCATCGACATCCTGTCGCTGGCGGCAGAGGCCGGTAACCCGGACCGCGTGTTCGTGTTCGCTTCCACCTCCAAGGTGACGTACGCGGGCGCAGGCGTTGCGTTCTTCGGGTCGTCGCCGGAGAACGTGTCGTGGTACCTCAGTCACGCGGCCGTGCAGTCGATCGGACCGGACAAGCTGAACCAACTGCGCCACGTGCAGTTCCTGAAGGACGAGGCAGGCGTCAAGGCGCACATGCTTCGCCATCGCGCACTGATCGAGCCGAAGTTCACGGCCGTGAGCGAGGTCTTCGAGCGGCGGCTCTCACCTTATGGGGCCGGCTCCTGGACCACTCCGACCGGTGGCTACTTCGTGAGCCTCGACGTGCACGACGGATGCGCAGAGCGAGCCGTCGCACTCGCCGCTCAGGCGGGCATCGCGGTGACTCCTGCAGGGTCGACGTATCCGTACCACCGCGATCCGAGGGACGCGAACATCCGGATCGCTCCGACCATGCCGTCGCTCGCGGAGCTGGTGGATGCGCTCGAGGGCATGTGCACCGCCATCCTGCTCGCGGAGGTCGAGCAGCTGCTCGGCTGACGCCTCTCCCGCGGTGCACGTTCACCCCGCGGTGCGGGCTCAGCCAGCGGTGCAGACTCAGCCCGCTGGTTCGGTCGCGAGCTTCGACGGACCGGTCTCAGACGCGACGACCGCGAGCGGCTCCGCCGTGCGCTGCCGTCCGGGAAGCGTGAACGAGAGCACCGAGGCCACGGCGGTGAAGCCGATGGACCACCAGAACGCCTGGTCGTAGGCGGTCGCGACGCCGTTCGTGCCCTGCGACGCGTGCGCGACGAGCGCCGACTGGAGGATGACGGCGAGCACGGCCGTGCCGAACGATCCGCCGAGCTGCTGTGCCGTTCGCGTGATGATGCTCGAGTGCGGGATGTCCGCCTTGTCGAGCCCGACGAATGAGGCGACCATCAGCGGCATCACGACGGCGCCGAGTCCGAATCCGCGCACGAAGAGCATCGCCATCAGGTACCACTCGTTCGTCGTGGCCGTGCTGAAAGCGAACGGGATCGTGGCCAGGCCGACGATCGCGAAGCCGACGACGCCCACCCAGCGCGCGCCGATGGCATCCGTCAGTCGTCCCGCGAGGGATCTGCTGGCCAGCGTGCCGACGCCCTGCGGGATGAGGAACAGCCCTGCCGCGAGCACGTCTGCGCCGCGCAACTGCTGCAGATAGAGAGGGAGCAGCAACATGATGCCGTAGGCGGCAAGCCCGGAGAGGAACAACAGGCTCGAAGCGGACCACACCGACCTCTTGCGGAAGAGACGGATGTCCACCAGCGCCTTGTCTCCCCGCGCGAGTGCGTAGACGACGAACGCGACGAGGAGTGCGCCGCCGATCGCGAGCGGCAGCCAGGCATCCGTGGCGGCGAAGCCGTCGGATCCGGCGGAGTTGCTGAGCCCGAGCAGCAGGGCGACGAGTGATGGAAGAAGCAGGATCATGCCGACCACGTCGAGGCGTGCACGCGAGGTGCGCGCGGCGTCGCGGGGGAGCATCCGCCAGGCGAGGAAGAGGCCGACGACGCAGAACGGAACGTTGACCCAGAAGATCCACTGCCAAGGGAGCCAGTTGAGGATGATCCCACCGACCGCAGGTCCGAGGATCGGGCCGAGCATGGCGGGCAGTCCGACCGTTGCGGCGAGGCGTCCGAGGTTCTTGCCGCCGGCGGCCTGCATCACGATGGTCTGGAGCAGCGGCAGCATGAGCCCGCCGCCGACGCCCTGAACGACGCGGAAGGCGATGAGGCTCGGCGCGTCCCAGGCCAGGCTGCAGAGGATGGAGCCGACGAGGAAGAGGGTGAGCGCGAGCATCCACGCGCGTTTGCCGCCGAGAAGCCGCTGCACCCAGGCGCTCAGCGGAACCGTCGCGGCTAGGGCGAGCACGTAGCCGGTGGTCACCCATTGGATCGTCGAGACCGGCACCTTGAGGTCGATCGAGAGCGTGTGCAGTGCGACGCTCATGATGGTGGTGTCGAAGACGACCGCGAGCACGCCGACGACGAGAGCGGTCGTGGTCCGCTTCAGTTCTCGATCGGCGCCAGGTGCCGGTGCCGGATCCGAGTGGGTTGCCGTGCTCATCACTCCTCCATTTAGATACACGACTGTATCTAAAGCCCAGAGTAGATCATCGCGATAAGATACACAAGTGGATCTTGAATCGGATGCCTCACCCACCCGCCGGCGCGGCGCGGAGCTCGAGGACGCCCTGCTCGAGGCCGCGTGGGAGGAACTGACCGAGAAGGGCTACAACGGGCTGACCTTCGACGCCGTCGCCGAGCGGGCCCGCACGAGTCGTCCTGTGCTCTACCGCCGCTGGCCGGATCGCGCGTCGCTGGTGCTCGCCGCGATCGGGCGGCACTACGACAACGACCCCGTCGAGATTCCCGACACCGGAACGCTGCGCGACGACCTGAAAGAGCTGATCCGCATCGCCAGCGGGCGGCGCATCGAGATGGTCGTCATGCTCAGCGCGCAGCTGAGCGGGCTGTTCAGCGAATCCGGGATGTCGTTGGGCGACCTTCGCGAGCGCCTGCTCGGCGGCCAGCGCACGGTCTGGAGCTCGATCATCCTCGCGCGCGCTCAGGAACGCGGCGAGATCGATCTGGATGTCGTTCCCGAGCGGGTGCAGAACCTCCCGTTCGATCTGTTCCGGCACGAACTCTTGATGACGCACACGCCGGTGACGGAGGAATTCGTCAGCTCCACCGTTGACGGGATCTTCCTGCCCCTCGTGGACCACTACATGCAGAAGGCGTCGAATTCGAAGAGCGGCTGAAGAACTCGCCTTGACGCGCGTTCCTCCCGAGCCAGACGTCCCGATCGGGCCCTGACGTGATGTCTAGCTCCAGCGCGCCTTCCGGCAGACTGTCTGAGTGCCCCGCTCCGCCACGCTGAACCGACCGCTCGCCCTGCTCGCTGCGGTCGGCCTGTCGATGGAGAACCTCGACGGCACGATCATCCAGACCGCGGCACCCGCGATGGCGCACGACTTCGGTGTGCGAGCTGTCGACCTGAATATAGCCATGACGGCATATCTCCTCACGGTCGCCGTCTGCGTCCCCGTGAGCGGATGGCTCGCCGACCGTTTCGGAGAGCGGCGCATCTTCGCGACGGCGCTGGCCGTGTTCACCATCGCGTCAGCCCTGTGCGCCTTCGCGCCCAGCTTGCCGCTGCTCACTGCTGCGCGCGTGCTGCAGGGTATCGGCGGCGCGATGATGGTCCCGGTCGGCCGGCTGGCCGTGCTGCGCGGCCTCGACCGACGGGACCTCCTGGATGCCATTGCCTACCTCACGTGGCCGGGTTTGCTGGCGCCGGTGGTAGCGCCCGCACTCGGCGGCATCCTTACGGACACCGTCGGGTGGCCATGGATCTTCCTCATCAACATCCCGTTCGGCATCGGTGCGTTCGTCGTCGCGCTGAGGATCGTGCCCAACACGCCGAGCCAGGAGGCCCGGCGGCTCGACTGGGCCGGATTCGGGCTCACCGGCGTCGCGCTCGCGGCGCTCGTACTCGGCATGGAGCAGATCGGATCCGCGCCGACGAACTGGGGATGGGCCATCTCCTACCTGGTCGTAGCAGCGGGGGCCGGCGTTGCCGGGGTGGTCTGGATGCGGAGGGCGCGGCATCCGCTGTTGAACTTCGCCGCTCTGCGAATCGATACATTCCGGGTGGGGAATGTGGGTGGCGGCGTGTACCGCCTGATCATCAGCGCCGCCCCGTTCCTCTTCACGCTGCTGTTCCAGGTGGGCTTCGGATGGAACGCGGCCCAGGCCGGCCTGCTCGTCGGCGCCGTGTTCGTGGGCAACATCGCGATCAAGCCACTGACCACACCGCTCATCCGCCGGTTCGGATTCAAGAACGTGATCGTCGGCAGCAATCTGCTGGGCGCGCTGGTCTACGTGGCGTGCGTCTTCATCGACCCCACCACCCCTCTGTGGCTGATCGCCGTGCTGCTGTTCCTGAGCGGGGTGTTCCGCTCCATCGGGTTCAGCGGATACAACTCCCTGCAGTTCGCCGACGTGCCGAGCGAGCTGATGACCTCGGCGAACACGCTGGCCTCGACCATGCAGCAGGTCGCTGTCGGTATCGGTATCGCTGTCGCCGCCCTCATCGTGCGACTCACGACCGCCGCCGCGTCCACGCTCGGCCCATCGGATGCCTGGCTCGGCTACCGCTGGGCGCTCGCGGTCGTCGCTGTGCTGCTCGTCTTCCCCATCGTGGAGGCCGCCCTGCTGCCGCGCCACGCGGGCTCCGCCGCCCGGCGGTGACGACCCGGGCGGTGAACCGGCGTCGACACGCGCAGCGTGGATCCCGCGACCGTACTCAGGACATCCGCAGAGATGTCCACCCAGAGTCGGTTCGTCGGCACATGTCCTGAATTGGGCCGTGGCCGGGGTGCGACCAGAATGGATCGGTGTCCGAACGAATCCTCACCGTGTCCGATGTCGCCTTCGTCCGACAGGGCCGGGCGATCCTCTCCGACATCTCACTGACGGTCGACCGCGGTGAACACTGGGCTCTGATCGGAGCGAACGGCGCTGGAAAGTCGACGCTGCTCAGCCTGCTCGGCGCGGTGCAGCATCCAACGCGCGGCAGCGTCGATGTGCTCGGCAAGCGACTCGGCAAGGTCGACCTGCGTGAGCTGCGCTCGATCATCGGCCATGTGAACCCGAGGCACCAGGTGCGTTCACCGCTCACCGTGCGCGAGGTCGTCGCTACCGGGGCGACAGGCACGCAGGAGCTCATGATGCGGTGGGAGCCGACGAGCCACGAGCGCATCCGCATCGACGGACTGATCGCGCTCATGGGCATGACGGCCAGACGGGATGCCCGCTGGCCGAACCTGTCCCAGGGCGAGCGCGGACGCACCTTGATCGCCCGCGCTCTGATGCCGGATCCGCACCTGCTGTTGCTCGATGAGCCCACGACGGGTCTCGACATCGCCGCACGCGAGCACCTGCTCGACCGGGTGGACGAGCTGCGGGAGCGGCATCCTGATCTGGCCAGCGTTCTCGTCACTCATCACCTCGAGGAGCTGCCGGCCTCGACGACGCACGCCATGCTGCTGCGCGACGGCCGAGTGCTGGCGCAGGGCGAGGCGGATGCTGTGCTCACAGGGTCCCTGGTCAGCGAGGCCCTCGACTACCCACTGACCATCACGCGGGTTGAGGGTCGCTGGAGCGTGCGCACGGACAAGACCGTCGCGCGAACCCGCTGAGCGTCGCTGCACTCACTCGGGGATCTCGTGCCTTCGACCGTTGCGTGAGTCTTCGGCCGGCGCCTCGGCGTCAGAACGCGTCGTCGCCGCGACGCGCGGGGTCCGCTCCCTCGATCGTGTGCGCGACCGGAATGACGATCACGGGACGCGCCTGGTTGTGGGCGAGTGCGACCGCGATGGATCCGGCGAGGAACTCCTCGAGACTCGCCCGGAAACCGGGTTTGCGAGTGCCTACCGCGATGGCGCGCGCGTCCAGCTCGTCGGCGAGCCTGGCCAGTTCGATCGCAGGATCGCCTGCGCGTGCGACGTACCGCACCGACGCGTCTGGAACCCCGGGGGCCTTCGCGAGCAGGGCGCTGATGCGCCCCGCCAGCTCAGGATCGAACCGTTCCTCCTGCGGGTCGGTGGCGTCCGGATCCAGCGGCATCGAGAGCACCGACCCGTCAGGCAACGTGCTTATCGAGTAGCGCAGCGGCTCGACGGTGACGAAGACCAGAGCCGCGCCGAGCTGGCGTGCGAGCGACGCCGACTCGGTGATGACGACGTCGGGGACATCGGCCACGACGCCGACGACCACGGGTTGGGCGGATGCCGCGCCGCCACTCTGCGAACCTGCTGCCTCGCTCATGGTTCGCACTATACCGACGCACCGTCGGCGAGTCCCTGTGCTTCCTCGGCGGCGCGCGCCGCGGTCGCCGGTCGCCGCGCGGCCCTGGCGATCTCGGCCAGCAGGTGACCGTCGGCACGGAGCTCGTAACCGACGTCGCCGGGAATCCACGCGAGAGCGGAGACGACGTGCGCGACCGTCTCGCCGGTGAGTGGCCAGACGCAGCGATCGTCGCCGTCCGCGACCATCCCGGCGTCCCATCCGCCCATCCGCGAACGCATCTCGGGGAGCGGAACCTGCAGCACGACGTCGACCCGAAGCGGCGCGCGCAGCGAGCGGATGCTGCTGCGCACGTATCCCACCGCGTCGCCTCCCGGAACCTCTCGCGGCTGGAATCGAACCCGCGTTCCGAACACGTCGGCGACGCGGTCGATGCGGAACGTTCGCCACCCTTCCCGGTCGCGGTCCCAGGCGACGAGGAACCAGCTGCGACCCTGCGACACCAACGCGTGCGGCTCCACGCTGCGTTGCGATTCGGTGCCGTCTGCGCTGCGGTAGCGGAACCGGATCCGCTCCTGGTCGCGGCACGCCAGCGCGAGCGCCCCTATCAGCTCGGCGCCGACGGGCACGCCGCCCGACGGCGAGGTGTGCAGGGCGGCGGCCAGGGCATCCGTTCTGGCGCGCAGCGCTGGTGGAAGGAGTTGCTCGAACTTGGCGAGAGCGCTCAGCGTCGTTTGCTCGCCGTCGACGAGCCCCTGAGCGACGGCGGAGCGCAGACCCACCGCCACCGTTACCGCCTCCTCTTCGGTGAGCAGCAGTGGCGGGAGGTGCGCTCCGGCCTCGAGCCGATAGCCACCGGCCGACCCGCGCACGGCGTCGATGCGGTAGCCGAGCTCGCGGAGTCGCTCGACGTCGCGGCGCAGAGTGCGCTCGGTGATCTCGAGGCGCTCCGCGAGCTCGGGGCCCGGCCACTGGCGATGGGTCTGCAGCAGGGAGAGCAGTTCGAGGACGCGGGATGCTGTGGCTGCCATGCATCCATTCTCTTGTCCATCAGGACAGAATCTGACCTGATGGCTCCGTAACGTTCTTCACATCAGCACGGCGGACCGAACGGCGGCCGCCGATGACGCGAAAGGGATCCGCCATGGACTTCAAGATCGAACTCGTCTTCGTGCCCGTCTCCGACGTCGACCGTGCCAAGCACTTCTACGCCGACCAGCTCGGCTGGCACGTGGACTTCGACTCAACGGTGAACGAGGAGATCCGGTTCGTCCAGATCACCCCGCAGGGCTCGGCGTGCTCCATCGCGTTCGGCCGCGGCCTGATCGACATGCCCGTCGGCAGCCAGCACAGCGTGCAGCTCGTGGTCGACGACGCGGATGCCGCGCGCCGGCACCTGCTCGACGGAGGCGTCGACGCCAGTGAGGTGGACGACCAGCCGTGGGGCCGCTTCGTCACCTTCTCCGACCCGGACGGCAACAGCTGGACGCTCCAGCAGCTTCCGAAGCGCGGCTGATGCCCAGCGGGGCGCAGGGGCGCGGTGATACCGTCCACCTGTGTCCCGTATCGTGGCGGCCGCGCCGGCCGTCCCCGCGTTCCGCTACTCGCAGGCGGAGATAACGACAGCGCTCGAACCGCTGCTGACCCACGATCCGGCTCGGGCCGCCTTGTTGCGGCGCATCCACGCGTCGGCCGGAGTGCAGACGCGCAACCTGGTGATGGAGCTCGATCGGTACGCGACCCTCGATTCGTTCCACGAGGCGAACGATTTGTTCATCGCCGCCGGAGCCGATCTTGCGGAGAAGGCGACCAGGGATGCGCTGGATGCCGCGGGCATCGGTGCGAACGAAGTGGACTTCGTGCTCTTCACGTCCGTGACCGGCGTCGCCGCGCCGTCGATCGATGCGCAGCTCGTGACACGCCTTGGCATGCGTCCCGACGTGAAGCGGCTGCCGTCGTTCGGGCTCGGATGCGTCGCGGGCGCCTCGGGACTGGCGAGGGTGCACGACTACCTGGTCGGGCATCCGAACGACATCGCCGTGCTCGTCTCCGTCGAACTGTGCTCGCTGACGGTGCAGCGCGGGGACGACTCGATGGCCAACATCGTGGCCAGCGGCCTGTTCGGCGACGGGGCCGCTGCGGTCGTGGTGGCGGGGGATGCCGTGGCTCGCGAACGCGGGCTGACCGGTCCGGACGTGCTCGACACCCGCAGCAGCCTGTACCCGCAGACCGAAGACGTCATCGGCTGGGACATCGGCGGCAGCGGATTCCGCATCGTGCTCAGTGCCGGCGTTCCCGACGTGATCGGACGCCATTTCGCCGGAGACGTGCACGCGCTGCTCGGCGCCAACGGACTCACCGTCGCCGACGTCGGCACGTGGCTCGCGCATCCCGGCGGCCCCAAGGTCCTGGAGGCGTTCGCGCAGGCGCTCGGGATCGAGGATGCCGCGCTCGAGCCGAGCTGGCGCGCGCTCGCGGCGGCGGGCAACCAGTCGTCGGCCGCGGTGCTGGGCGTTCTCGCGGAGGCACTGCGCACTCCGGTGCCACGGGATGTCGGGCTGTTGTTCGCCTTGGGTCCTGGCGTCACCGCGGAGCTCGTGCTGCTGCGCTGGGCCGCCGCGTGATGCTGCGGGTCCGGGGACGGGTGCGAATCAGGGGTCGAGGCCGCGTGGACGGACCGGAATCCCGCTTGATCATGCTCAGTCGCCCGACGGGAGTCGTCCGATGATCTGGTACGTCGCACTGGTGCTCCTCGTGGGCGTCGACCGCATCGTCGAAGTCGTGCTCTCAGCGCGCCACGCTCGATGGTCGTTCGCGCAAGGAGGCAGGGAGTACGGCCGCGCACAGTTCGTTCCGATGGTCGTGCTGCACGTCGGACTGCTGATCGGATGCGTCGCAGAGGCATGGTTCGCGCAGCGTCCGTTCCTCCCGTGGCTGGGCTGGCCGATGTTCGCCCTCGTCGTGCTCGCGCTGGTGCTCCGGTGGTGGTGCATCGGCGTGCTCGGAAGGCAATGGAACACCCGCGTCATCGTCGTGCCCGGGCTGACGGCCGTGCGGCGCGGACCGTATCGATGGTTGCGGCATCCGAACTACCTCGCAGTCGTGATCGAGGGATTCGCCCTCCCGCTCGTGCACACGGCCTGGATCACCGCTGTCGCCTTCACCGTGCTGAACGCCGTGTTCCTCTACGCATTCCGCATCCCGACGGAGAACAGGGCGCTCGCCGAGCTGTCCGAGCCGGTGCACGCGCGGAGATGACCACGGACACCCAGCTCGCCATCGTCGGCGGTGGACCGATCGGACTGGTCACGGCCCTGCTCGCTGCGAATGCCGGGCTCGAGCCGGTGATCATCGAGCCGCGCGCGACGCCGATCGACAAGGCGTGCGGCGAGGGTCTGATGCCAGGGGCGTGGCGGATGCTCCACGAACTGGGCCTGGACCCGTCTGGCGCCGAACTCCACGGGATCGCGTACGTGCAGGGGCGGAGCCGGGCCGAGCACCGGTTCCGCGATGGATGCGGTCGCGGCGTCGAGCGTACGGTGCTGCACGCGACGATCGCGGCGCGCGTTGCCGAGCGGGGCATCCCAGTGGTGGAAGGCCGCATCGATCGCCTCGACCAGAACGACGCGGGCGTGACGATCGGCGGGCCGGGTCTCGATCTGCTCGGTGCGCGGTATGTGATCGGCGCAGACGGGTTGCACTCGCGCGTGCGGGAACTCGCGGGGTTGGCAGGGCGCACGCAGCGCGCATCCAGGAGACGGTTCGGCCTGCGCAGGCACTACGCGATCGCGCCGTGGAGCGATCTCGTCGAAGTGCGCTGGACGCCCAAGGCCGAGCTGTATGTCACGCCGCTGGGTCCCGAGCGGGTCGGCGTCGCGGTTCTCGCTCGACGCGGCGTCGACTTCGACCGGGCGGTGGGCGACGACCGCGAACTGGCGGAGCTTCTGAGAGCGGATGCCGCCGGCGGCTCCCGAGCGCGGCTCGGCAACGTGCGCGGCGCGGGTCCGCTGCTGCAGCGCACCTCGGCGCGGACCGCCGGCCGCGTGCTGCTCGTCGGCGACGCCTCCGGCTACGTCGATGCGCTGACCGGCGAGGGGCTCCGCGTGGGGATCGCCCAGGCCCGCGCCGCGATCGCGGCGATCTCCGCGGGCGATCCGTCCCGTTACGAACGGGACTGGATGCGGATCACGCGCGACTTCCGTCGTCTCACGACCGGACTCGTCGTCGCGGCCGGTTCACCGCTCAGGGGAACGATCGTCCCCATGGCTGTCCTCGTCCCCCCGCTGTACGGCGGGATCGTGGAACGCCTGGCACGCTGACCGCCATCGAAGCGGCCAGGCGAATTCACCGAACTCGCGCGATCGTCTTCACTGGGACTGCGACCGCGGCTGCGCCGAATGGCGCAGTCACGCGGAAAACGTTCAGCCGATCAGCAGGTTGCGGAGCTGATCCACCGAGTGCACGACAGCCATCGCGCCGACGGCTTCGACCGGGGATCCGTATCCCCACTCGACGACGATCGACGGAACGTCGTTGGCTTCGGCACCGAGCACGTCGTGTCCGCGGTCGCCGATCATCACGAGGTGCGAGGTGTCGACACCGCGTTCGGCGAGCTGCTCGCTCACCCAGCGGATGACATCAGCCTTGGTCGTGTTGTGGCCGGATTCCGGTGAACCGCCGACCACGTCGAAGTACGGCAGCAAACCGAAGTGCTCGAGGATGCGCGTGGCACGCTTCGTCGGCTTGCTCGTCGCAAGCGCGATCGGGATGCCCGCCTCCCGCAGGGAGTGCAGCAGGCCCAGCATTCCAGGGAACACGGCGTTGCCGTGCAGGTCGGTGAAGTCGGCGCGCGAACGGTAGGCGGCGACAGCGGCCTCCACCTCGCCATCCGTCAGGCCGAAGGATGCGAGCGTCTCGTGCAGCGGAGGACCGACGTGCACGGTGAGGGAGTCGGGGTCGGAGACGGGATGGCCCACCTCCTCCAGCGCAGCAGCCAGCGATTCGGTGATGCCGGGGGCGGAGTCGGTCAGGGTGCCGTCGAGATCGAACAGCACGGCGGACCAAGTACGGGTGGTCTGGGGGGACTGTTCGCTCATGATCGAAGTCGGGATAGTCATGGCCGGGCCATGCTACGACTTTTTGCCGAGCGCCGCCTCCACGTGGTCGCCGGCCACGACCTGACCCCGGGATCGAGGATTGAACTCCATGGCGGCGAAGTCTGCCGTGGCGATGAGTGAAAGAGCCAAGTGAGCCGGATGATCGGCTTAGTCCAGCGTGAATGGCGAGCCGTTTCACTGCGACAATTGCCGGACTGCAAAGAAAGCGTCGGCGGTTCGGGTATTCGTATCCACATTTCGTCGACGCGGTGTTTTCCGTATGGTTATCTCATGGCTAAGAAAACCACAGTGGTTCTCGTCGACGATATCGACGGCGATGAAATCGAGAACGGAAAGGGCGAAACCGTCTATTTCGCTCTCGACGGCGTCTCCTATGAGATCGACCTGACCACCACGAATGCAAGCCGATTGCGGGACGCGTTGCAGGAATTCGTGGAAGCCGGACGCCGCACAGCACGCGGCACGCGCTCGGTGGCCACCGGCCGCACCTCCCGCTCGAAGGAAGACCTCGGTGCCGTCCGCGAGTGGCTGCGGGCACACGGACACACCGTCTCCGACCGCGGCCGTATTCCGGCGGCACTTCTGGACGAGTACCACGCCAACGCCTGAATACGATCGAGTCGCCTTCGACAGGACTCGAAACGGCAGTTCGACGGAGCAGTTCCGAAGGATATCCGCGCCACAAGCGTGCGCCGCGCGGCCCGGTCCTTCGGGACTGCTGTCGGCTTTAGAGAAGGATACCCGACTATTGCGGAGGCCACTTCAGAACGCTCGGCGCGCGTCAGAGCCGTATGCCGGAGTCGCGTGTCAGAACAAACGACTCAACGAGTCATCGATTCCGCGCATTTCGTCGTAGTCGAGCACCACACAGCGGATACCGCGATCCTCGGCCAGGGTGCGTGCCTGCGGTTTGATCTCCTGTGCTGCGAAAACGCCGGCGACCGGCGCGAGCAGCGGATCCCTGTTCATCAGCTCCAAGTAGCGCGTGAGCTGTTCGACGCCGTCGATGTCGCCCCTTCGCTTGAGCTCGACGGCGACCGAGTGGCCGTCGGCATCTCGGGCGAGGATGTCCACCGGCCCGATCGCCGTCATGTACTCGCGTCGCACGAGGGTGTGTCCGTCGCCGAGGAGATGTATCTGCTCGGCGAGGAGCTTCTGCAGGTGGGCCTCGACACCATCCTTCTGCAGTCCGGGATCGATGCCGAGCTCATGGCTCGAGTCGTGCAGCAGCTCGTGCACGCTGACGATCAGGCGATCGGAGGTCTTGGAGTTGGTGACGGTCCAGATTTCAGTGGCGCCGGCATCGGCTTGGTCGGAGTCGGGGTCCGAGACCGTGAGGGTGCAGGGCGGGCTCATCCAGTTCAGCGGCTTGTAGGAGCCTCCGTCGGAGTGCACGAGCACGCTGCCGTCCGATTTCAGCACCAGCAGTCTGGTGGCGAGCGGGAGGTGGGCGCTCAGGCGTCCCGCGTAGTCGACGGAACAGCGGGCAACAACCAGACGCACCTGTTGAGGCTAACGGATGCGCGCACGTCGTTCGCGCGCTGCCACCGGTATCCCCGGCACGGCGCGACGAGCGCTGCGTGTGCAGCTAGGCCGCGTTCCGCTGCGGGTCGGGCTGCGGCATCCGCTCTCCCACGTGGTGTTCGCGATGCCGCAGTGCTGGGGCGCAGACGAACGCGGCGACGAGAAGGATGAGCACGACGTAAAGAGCGTTGAGGATGCCGAACTGCTGACCGAGGAAACCGATGACCGGCGGCCCGGCGAGGAACGCGAGGTAGCCGATCATGGCGACGGCGGAGACGCGAGCCGTGGCGTTCTGCTCGTCATCTGCTGCCGCCGACATGCCGAGCGGGAAGCCGAGCGACGCGCCGAGACCCCAGAGCACGACGCCCGTGATGTATGCCGCCGGATGCGGCAGCAGGATGAACGCCAGGAGCCCGATCACGCCGAGTCCCGCTGTGAGACGGATCGACCACACTCGTCCGATGCGATCGACGGCCGGACCGCCGATGACGCGCCCGAGGGTCATCGCTGCGACGAACACGTCGAGTACGAGCGCACCGCCGGCATTCGTGAGGCCGTGGCCGTCGACCGATGCCAGGGCGATCCAGTCGTTGGCGGATCCCTCCGCGAACGCCATGCCGAGCATGACGACGCCGATCAGCACGAGGCGCCAGTCCGCCCAGACCGTGATCTGCGACTTGATCGTCTCGCCGAACGAGCGGCGGCGCGGAGCGACGGCCATCGCCGGGTCGTCGAAGGAGTCGAGGCCGCCCGCGGCCTCCTTGTCCAGCACGTCCTGGGTGTTCGGCACGTAGCGGACCGCATACGCCGCAGCAGCGATCGTGATCACGGCCATCACGGTGAAGTGCCAGAAGATGGAGATTCCGAGCGCCGCGCAGGCGGCGCCGATGCCGGCACCGACCACCGTTCCGATGCTGAAGCAGGCATGCATGAGCGGCATGATCGTGCGGCCGATCCGCTTCTCGACCGCGGCGGCCGAGACGTTCATCATCACGTCGATCGCACCGTTGCCGAGTCCGAGCAGCGCGAGTCCGACGACAACGATCGGGAACGACACGAGGACGGTGGCGCCGAACCCGACGACGGCCAGTCCGAGTGCAGCGGTGACGGCCACGATCGCGATGCCCCGCTTCGTGCCGACCCGTGCCTGCAGCGGCGGAGCCACCACGAGACCGACGATCGCTCCGATCGAGACGCCGAGCAGGATGAGCCCCACCACGTCGGTCGGCAGCTTCAGCGAGTCGCGCACGCCGGGAACGCGGGAGACCCAGCTGGAGAGGAACAGTCCGCTGACGATGAAGATGGCGAAGAGCGCGTTGCGCCAACGACGCAACTCGGGTGCGACGCGGGCGCGGGGAGCGGTGGTGTCGGTACGTGCCATGGGGAATCGATCGTGACGGCGCCGGTCGGCGGTGATGGAAGAAGGTCGTTTGCGGGAGATAGGGCGTGGCATCCGCTCCGCCCGCGACCCGGACGGCCGTCGGAACCCGGGCGGCCGTCCGAGACGGGTTGCGGACTGTGCCCGCCACGGCGCCCCCGCCGTTGCGGTGCACGGACGCGGTAACCGCAACTCACCGGAGGATGAGTCTGATGGATCGATTCGAGACGTTCGCGTTCTCGAATCGATTCGACCGCGTCTTTCGCCTAAGCTAGCGAATCGGATGCCGACCGTCAAGACGACAGGTGTCCGCGGCTCGCCCGCAGTCCGGTGTGCGAGACGTGCCCGCCGTCCGTTGGGCGGCATCCATGCATCCGGCCGATGACGCGCACCCGCGGATCGGCCGCACGAAGGGAGTCGGATGCCCGATCACGATTCCAGCCGCCCGACCCTCGCCGACGTCGCCGCGAAGGCCGGCGTCTCGGCGTCGACCGCGTCGCTGGCGTTCAGCGGATCCGGTCCGGTCGCAGAGTCCACCAGGGAGCGCGTGCTCCAGGCCGCGAGGGATCTGCACTACGCCGGTCCCGACCCGCGGGCCAGGTCGCTGCGCCGAGGGCGCTCCGGCATCATCGGCGTCGTCATCGAGGAGCGGGTGCGCGAGGCGTTCAGGGACCCGATCGCCATCGCCCAGTTCGACGGCCTCTCCGAGGAGATCGGCCACATCGACGCTGCGCTGCTGATCCTCGCGGCCGCGGGTCCCGCCCAGCCGCTGGCCGGCGTGAAGGCGATGCCGTCGCAATCGACCCAGGCGGTCACGGTGGAGGACGCCCCGATCGATGCCGCGGTACTGATGGGATGCTCGCCCCGGCTCGCCGACAGCATCTCCGCACTGCGCAACCGGGGCCTGCCCGTCGTGGCGATCGAGGGATACCCGGCGGACGGCATCCTGGTGATCGAGCAGGACAACAAGGATGCGACCGAGCGCGGTGCCAAGCACCTCGAGCAGCTCGGCCACGAGCGGGTAGCGATCGTCACGTTGCCGCTCGACCTGTTCCACCACCGGGGGTTCGTCACCGACGAACTGCTCGCGATCAGTTCGTCTGCAACGGCGCTGCAGCGGCTGGAGGGCGCGCGCGCGATCTTCCCGGATGCCCCTGCCTACGCCGCCGCCGGAAGCTACGTCGACGAAGGACGCCGTGCAGCGCGCGAGATCCTCTCCGTGCCGCCCCAGGACCGGCCGACCGCGATCATCGCGCAGAGCGATCTGCTCGCCGTCGGAGTGATCCGGGCAGCTGAGGAGCTGGGCATCTCGGTTCCCGACGAACTGAGCGTGATCGGCTTCGACGGCGTGCGTGTCGACGGGTTGTGGCCGTACGAGCTCACCACGCTCGAGCAGCCGGCCTACGAGAAGGGTCGGGCTGCAGGGCGCGCGATCGTGCGGATGCTCGCCGGCGGCGAGGCGGAGCCCGTCGCGTTCACGAGCGTGCTCCACGTCGGCAACACGACGGCGCCGCCCCACCCCTGACCGTCCGCCTCGTCACTCTGCCCGTACCCCGCGCCGTGGGCGCGTTCCGCGCACCCTCTCGCGAGAGTGCCCGATTCCTCCGCCCCAGGGTGCCCGAACCTCCTCCCGAGAGTGCCCGAATCTCCGCGCGAGAGTGCCCGATTCTCCGCGCGAGAGTGCCCGATTCTCCGCGCGAGAGTGCCCGAATCTCAGCGTGAGGTGCCCGAATCTCCGCGCGTGAGTGCACAAATCCGCTCGGTCAGGCGCGGACGGCGCCCGTGACCACCCAACGGCTGCCATGGGCCCGCACGCCGAGGGTGACGGCGCGAGCCCCGAGGTATCCGAGCGCGAATGCCAGTGTCAGCCACGAAAGCGCGTGGCTACCGCCGAACGCGACCGCCAGCCACGCCAACGGCACGAAGACCGCGAGGTTCGCTAGGCCCGTCGCGGCGAGGTAGCGGGCGTCCCCGGCCCCGATGAGCACGCCGTCGAGCACGAACACGTAGCCGCCCAGCGGCGTCGTGGCGCCGAGGATCGCCAGCGGTACGGGGAGCAGAGCCAGCACGTCCGGGTCGGTCGTGAAGACCCATCCGAACACCGGACTGATGGCGATCAGCAGCACGCCGACGACCGTGCCGCCGCCGACGCCCCACCACAGACACCGTCGGAGCACCGCGCGAACGGACTCGAGATCCCCGCGGCCGAGATCCCGTCCGATGAGAGCCTGAGCAGCGATCGCCAGCGCGTCGAGCGCCAGCGCCACAGCGTTGTAGACGGCCATTGTCACCTGCCAGGCGGCGAGGGCATCAGACGAGATATCCGTCGCGAGGAAGACGGCGAGCACGATCGCGGCCCTCAGGCTCGCGGTGCGCAAGAACAGCCACCAGCCCGTTCCGGAGAGTCCACGGATCCCGGCCATCCGTGCGCGCAGCGACGCGCCGACGCGTCGCGCGTGCCGCACGGCGACGCCGAGGTAAACGGCGGCCATGCCCCACTGCGCGATCACGGTTCCGACCGCCGATCCCTCGACGCCGAGTCCGACTCCGTAGATGAAGACGCCGTTCAGCGCGATGTTCGCCGCGAAGCCGCCGGATGCCACCCACAGCGGTGTGCGCGTGTCCTGCAGTCCGCGCAGCAGACCGGCAGCCGCATACACGATGAGCATCGCCGGCAACCCGGCCATGGACACCGTGAGATAGACGGATGCCGGCTCCGCGACATCCTGCTGCGCCCCGAACAGGCCGACCAGGGTCGGGGCCAGCGCCGCGCCGACGACCGCGAGCACGACTCCGATGCCTGCCGCGAGCCACATCCCGTCGATGCCCGCTTCGACGGCCTCGCGCTCGCTACCCGCGCCGAGACGCCGCGCAACCGTGGGCGTCGTGCCGTAGGCGAGGAACACCATGAGCCCGACGATCGTCTGCAAAATGGCGCCCGCGATGCCCAGGGCTGCCAGCGGAGCGGATCCGAGGTGGCCGACCATGGCGGAGTCGGCCAGCAGGAAGAGGGGCTCCGCCACCAGAGCGCCGAATGCCGGGATCGTCAGCCGCATGATCTCGCGGTCGATGGCGCGGCGGGGCATCCCACGACTGTATCCGCGGCCGGGAGGACGCGAGTCCTACGCACGAGACCAGACGCGGCGAGCAGGGTTTCGCACTTTGGGGCGTAGGTACGGGCACTGTGGGGCGTAGGTACGGGCACTGTGGGGCGTAGGTACGGGCACTTTGGGGCGGAGGGACGCACACCCTGGGGAGGAGAAACGGGCACTTTCGGAAGGAGGAACGGGCACTTTCGGGAGGAGGAACGGGCACTTTGGGGAGGAGGGACGCGCACCCTCGGGAGAGGGCGTTGCGGACGGCGGGGGAGAAGAGGAATATCGGCGTTCGGTACGGCCGTTAGCGTTCCGTTAGGAAGATTCACAATTTTGTGAAACGAGCGTAATGTCACGCTCATGACCTCAGTGATAGAGACCCGGGGACTGCTCAAGCGGTTCGGACGGGTCCACGCTCTCGACGGACTCGACCTCACGGTGGGGGAAGGCGAAGTACACGGCTTCCTCGGGCCGAACGGCGCAGGCAAGTCCACCACCATCCGCGTGCTGCTCGGGCTGATCCGGCCATCGGGCGGTGAGGCGAAGGTCTTCGGCGAAGACCCGTGGGGCAAGGCCAGCCGTCTGCACGAGCGGATCGCCTACGTCCCGGGCGACGTCGCGCTCTGGCCGAACCTGACCGGCGGCGAGACCATCGATTTCATGGCTCGGCTGCGCGGCGCGGACACGCGCTCGTCCGACTACAAGCAGCGTCGCGCCCGCCTCGTGGAGGCATTCCAGTTCGACCCGCGCAAGAAGGCGGGCACGTACTCCAAGGGCAACCGGCAGAAGGTGTCCCTCATCGCGGCATTCGCGGTGCCCGCGAGCCTGTACATCCTCGACGAACCCACCAGCGGCCTCGACCCCGTGATGGAGGCCGTGTTCTCGGAGGAGGTCGAGAGCATCAAGAGGAACGACGGCGCGAGCATCCTGCTCTCCAGCCACATCCTCTCCGAGGTGGAGGCGCTCTGCGATCGGGTGACCATCATCCGCGCGGGAGCCGCCGTCGAGTCCGGCAGCCTCGCAGACCTGCGCCACCTGACCCGCACCGAGGTGTCGTTCCTCGCCGAAGGCGTCGAGCTCGCCTCGGTCGAGGCCATCCCCGGAGCGCACGACGTTACCGTCGAATCCGACCGCATCCACTTCACCGTCGACAGCTCGGAGGTCGCCGCAATGCTCCCGTCGCTCGGCGCACTGCACGTGCAGGCGCTGACCGTGACGCCTCCGTCACTGGAAGAGCTGTTCCTGCGGCACTACGGCGACGAGATCACGGCTGCGGACAACTCGCTGGAACGGGTCTCGTGATGAGTGCGACAGCAGTACTCCTCCGGTTCCGGTTGCGCCGCGACCGAATACTCGTCCCGGTCTGGGTCGTCGTCATGGCGTTCAGCGTGCTGTTCGTCGCAGCGGCGCTCGCCTCCACGTACAACACCGAGTCGTTGCGGGTGGCCGTCATCAGGCTGGCCAGCGTCGATCCGACGCTGCTTGCGCTGCGCGGGGACCCCGACGGGCCGTCGGCCGGCTCGTTCTTCGTGATGGAGATCGGCGCCTACCTCCTCATCCTCGTCGGCTTCATGAACACGTTCCTCGCCGTGCGGCACACGCGTGCCGACGAGCAGGCCGGACGCGCCGAGCTCGTCCTCGCCACGCGGGCGTCGCGTCCGTCGATGACCGCTTCCACGCTCATGCTCGCGGTCATCGCCAACGTGGGCGTCGGACTGTTCGGCGCGCTCGCCGCGATGGCGACCGGATACGACGTCCCTGGCTCCATCGTGCTCGGCTGGGCGCTCGCCACGACGGGCATGGCGTTCTTCGGCATCGGGCTCCTGTTCGGCCAGATCTTCTCCACCTCGCGTGCGGCGAACGGATGGGGCTCAGCGGCCGTCGCGTTCTTCTGGGTCGTTGCCGCAGCCGGGAACGCTGCAGGCAAAGTCTCCAGCGACGGATTGCACGTGACGCCCGGTGCCGCCATCTGGTTCACGCCCATCGGATGGGGTCTGCGCACCCTCCCGTACACGCAGAATCTGTGGTGGCCGGGTCTGCTGAGCCTGGCGCTCGCCGCCGTGCTCATCGTCGTGTCGGTGCTCCTGCAGGGTGTGCGCGACACCGGCGCGGGACTCGTCGCGGCGCGGCTCGGGCGAGGAACGGCATCCGCCGTGCTGCGTGGCCCGATCGGACTGGCATGGCGGCTGCAGCGCGGATCGATCATCGGCTGGGGCATCGGCGCGGTGCTCGGCGGCGCCGCCATCGGAGGCCTTGGCAAGACGCTCAACGACAGCATCAGCCAGAACAAGGACCTGTCGAAGGCGATCGACGAGATGGGCACAGGACACGGCACCGTGTTCGAGGTGTTCATCGGCGTGATGATCGCGCTGATCGGACTGGTGGTGGCCGGTGCCGCCATCCAGACGGCCATGCGGATGCGTCAGGAGGAGGCCGCGACGACCGCGGAGCTCGTGCTGGCCACGCCCGTGTCGCGACTGCGCTGGTTCCTGTCGTACGTGATCGTCGGGCTGGTGGCATCCGCCGTCATCCTCACGGTGGCCGGGATCGTCGCGGGAAGCGCCCTGGCGACCATCGATCAGAGCCTCGTCGGACAGACGATCCTGCTCTCGATCGCCCAGCTGCCTGCCGTTGCCGTGTACATGGGGGTCACCGCCCTCGTGTTCGCCGTGATCCCGAAGCTCACGATCGCCGCCGGATGGATCGTGTTCGGCGTCGGCGTCGTGCTCGGCGAGTTCGGCAGCCTGCTGAACCTGCCTGACTGGGTGCGACAGGTGGCGCCGACCGCACACACGGCCGTTCCGCCGATGTCGTCCGCCGACTGGAGCGGAACCTGGTGGCTCATCGGGATCGCCGTGGTCGCCTTCGCCCTCGCGGCGATCGTGTTCACGAGGCGGGGGTTGGTATCGCAGTCCTGACGCACTGTCGGCGATGAAGGTCGAGCCGCACGGTGATTCCGCATTCCGGCGGAAGACCGTGCGGCGGACCGGCAGAATCTAGGGTGGGCTGCCGAATCCATGGTCGGGTGAGGATGCAAAGGCGCCGCAGCCCAGCAGGAATTCGTAGCAGCCCTGAGGGGGAGGTGTCGTGGCACACGACGATGACAAGTTGCGCGAGTACGCCGAGCACGCCTCGGCGCTTCTGAATGGGGCAGGATTCCCGCGGATGCCCTCGAGAGTCCTGCTCGCACTCACCGTGGCCGACGGCGGTCTCACCGCTGCGGAGATCGCCGATCGACTGGATGTGAGCGCAGCTGCCGTCTCGGGTGCCGTCCGCTATCTGCAGACGCTCACCATGGTGCGCCGCGTCTCGCAGCCTGGCAGCCGGCGGGATGTCTACGAGCTGCCGAACAACTCCTGGTACGCCGCGAGCATGTCGGAGACCCGTATCTTCGACGCGATGATCACGCTGACCGCCGGCGTGCTGCCGTCCGTGGGCGAAGAACACGGCGAGGTGGTGCAGCGCCTCGAGGAGATGCTCGGATTCTTCACCTTCATCCGGGGTCGGCTCCCGGATCTCCTGCAGGAATGGGACACGATGCGCAGGCAGGAGCACGAAGCGCCCGCCACGTAGGGTCCGTTGAATCCGTAGGCTGGAGCGCATGACTGACGCGGCGCAGAAGCCAGCAGAGACCGGTACCGACTCCGTGCTCGATTCGGGCATCCTGCTCGACGAGCTCGACCCGGGCATCCGTCCCCAGGACGATCTCTTCCGGCACGTGAACGGCAAGTGGATCAACCGCACCGACATACCGGCGGACAAGGCCAGGTGGGGGTCGTTCATGATCCTGGCCGAAGAGTCGGAGAAGGCCGTGCGCGAGATCATCGACGCCGCCCAGGATGCGCAGGAGGGCACAGAGGCGCGCAAGTTCGGTGACCTCTACTCAAGTTTCATGGACACGGAGCGCATCGAGCAACTCGGCGTCAGTCCTGTCGAGTCCCGTCTCGCCCTCGCGGGCAATGTCGCCTCGATCGACGACCTGCTCGAGACCATCGGACACCTGGAGAAGAGCGGACTGAGCGGCTTCTACCAGCTCTTCGTCGACAACGATCCCGGCAACCCCGAGCGCTACCTCGTGTTCGTCGAGCAGGGCGGCATCTCGCTTCCCGACGAGAGCTACTACCGCGAGGAGCAGTTCGCGCCCATCCGTGCAGCGTTCGTCGCGCACGTGCAGCGCATGTTCGAGCTCGCCGGATTCCAGGATGCCCCGCGTCGCGCGCAGAACGTCTTCGACCTCGAGACGGCCATCGCGAAGCATCACTGGGACAACGTCGCCAGCCGCGACAGCGAGAAGACCTACAACCTCTTCAGCTGGACGGATGCCGCATCCCTCGCCCCCGAGGTGGCCCTCGGCGTGTGGCGGAACGCGCTCGGCGCCCCCGACGGATCCCTCGACGAACTCGTGCTCCGACAGCCGAGCTTCACGACCGGTCTCGCCTCGCTCCTCACCGCGAACCGTCTCACCCAGTGGACGGACTGGCTGAGCTGGCGGGTGCTGCACGACGCGGCGCCGTACCTCAGCGGCGACTTCGTCGACGCGAACTTCGACTTCTACGGCCGCACCCTCACCGGCACCCCGCAGATCCGCGAGCGGTGGAAGCGCGGCGTCTCGCTCGTCGAGGGTGCGATGGGGGAGGCCGTCGGTCGCGTCTACGTGGAGGAGCACTTCCCGCCTGAGTCGAAGCGGCGCATGGACATCCTCGTCGGCAACCTCATCACCGCGTACGAGAAGTCCATCCGCACGCTGGACTGGATGGGCGAGGACACCCGCAACCGTGCGCTCGACAAGCTCGCCAAGTTCACGCCCAAGATCGGCTACCCGGTGAAGTGGCGCGACTACTCGAGCCTGCTCGTCGATCCGACGGATCTCATCGGCAACGTCCGTCGCTCAGCCGAGTTCGAGTTCCACCGCGAGCTGGGCAAGATCGGCAAGCCGCTCGACCGCGACGAGTGGTTCATGACGCCGCAGACCATCAACGCCTACTACAACCCGGGGTTCAACGAGATCGTGTTCCCTGCGGCCATCCTGCAGTTCCCGTTCTTCGAGCCGAATCGGGATGACGCGGCCAACTACGGCGCGATCGGCGCGGTCATCGGGCACGAGATCGGGCACGGCTTCGACGACCAAGGCTCCAAGTTCGACGGCGACGGCAAGCTCGATGACTGGTGGACCGGAGCGGATCGCGCTGCGTTCGAGAAGCGCACGCACGCGCTGATCGCGCAGTACGACGCGCTCGCCCCGGCCCAGGTGCCGGAGAACCACGTCAACGGAGCCCTCACGATCGGCGAGAACATCGGCGACCTCGGCGGGCTCGGCATCGCCTGGAAGGCGTACCTGCTCTCGTTGAACCCGTCGACGGGCGCTGGACACAAGGCCGAGGAGCCTCCGGTGATCGACGGCCTGACCGGCGCACAGCGGTTCTTCCTCTCGTGGGCCCAGGCGTGGCAGCAGAAGGGTCGCGACGCTGAGGTCGTGCGACTGCTGGCCATCGATCCGCATTCGCCGAACGAGTTCCGCTGCAATCAGATCGTGCGCAACATCGACGCGTTCTACGACGCGTTCGACGTGCAGGGGACGGATGTCGCGTGGCTCGATCCCGAGGCTCGCGTAAGCATCTGGTGATTCGGCTCCGACGGCCGACCGCGGCAGATCCGCCCGGTCGGTCGTCGTGGTTTGATGGAGGGAATCGGGATGCCGCGACGGGGGGAGCAGCATCCGTCTTACGTCCGCACGTCGATGAGGAATGACCAGATCGTGAGCGCTCCCGTCCAGGGTTCTGAACGTCGAGCCAGGCACAACGGGGGCCGCCGCGGCAAGCACCGCGGCCACGAGCCGGGCGAGAGTTTCAGCCGCGGATTCGCAGCGCTCGGCGAACTCGCACTGGCGGGAGTGCAGGTCTCGGCGCGCGCCGTCGACCTCGCCACCGGAGCCGTGCTGTTCTCCGTCGACGACCACGTGGTCATGCCGACGGCGTCGATCGGCAAGGTGCTGCTGCTCATCGAGCTGGCGGCACGTCTGGAGTCCCGCGAGACGAGCTCGCTCAGCCTGGTCGATCGCACCCAGTCGGATGCCGTGGCCGACTCGGGCATCTGGCAGCACCTCGCTGCTCCCTCCCTTCCGCTCGCCGACCTCGCGGCGCTGGTCGGTGCGACCAGCGACAACCTCGCCACCAATGTGCTGCTGCGTCGCATCGGACTCGCCTCCGTGCGCGTTCGCACCGAGCAACTCGGCCTGAAGCACACGGCGATGCTGGATCTCGTGCGCGACCATCGCGGACCGGATGACGCACCGCAGCTCTCGGTAGGAAGCGCCAAGGAGCTCACCTGGCTGTTCTCCGCACTGGCAAGGGGAGAGGTGGTCGACGCCGCAACGAGCAAACGGGTCATCGGCTGGCTCTCGCTCGGTCACGACCTCTCGATGGTGGCCAGCGCGTTCGGACTGGATCCGCTTGCGCACCGCGCACCCGATCACGGATTGCTGCTCGTCAACAAGACCGGCACGGATTCCGGCGTGCGCGGCGAGGTCGGCGTTCTCCGAGGTCCGCGCGCGGGCGTGGCGTACACGGTGTGCACGGCGTTCGACGACACGGATCTGTCCGCGCGGCTCGCTGTGCTGGACGGCATGCGGGCGGTCGGCCGCGACCTGCTCGACTACGTGCACTGACGACTGAGGCGAGAGCCGAGCGAGCTTGCTCGCTCGGCCGAGTCGATGGAGTCAGTCGAGCGCTGTACCGCGACTACTGACGACTGAGGCGAGAGCCGAGCGAGCTTGCTCGCTCGGCCGAGTCGATGGAGTCAGTCGAGCGCTGTACCGCGACTACTGACGACTGAGGTGAGCGTCGAGCGAGCTTGCTTGCTCGGCCGAGTCGATGGAGTCAGTCGAGCGGCGCACCGCGACTACTGACGGGGCTGCGCCGACCGCTTCAGGCCCGATCGGGCGCGGCGGTCCGGTTGGTGTCGATAGTGCAGAGTGCCTTAGCGTCCGGGCATATGCCCGAGCCGGAATACTCGGCGACCCGACCGCCGTCGACCGGCCTCGGACGGACGGACCCGGGGTCCTGGACGATGTTTTCGGCACGCGCTTTTCCGGGTGTCCGACGCGGCCCGACGCTCCCGGATCCCGCTCGCCGTCTACTGACTCGGAGTCAACACGACCCGGACGAAGACGGCCGGATCTGCACGGAACGTGGCCGTGCGACCGTGTAATCACTTTGTAAAGATTTGGCACAATGCCTGCCCGATCCGTTGCGGCGCGTGAGAACACTCGTCTACGGTTCTTGAACATTGCAACCGTGTAATACGGGGCCCGACACCCCGGCACAGACGCGTGAAAGGCATTTTCATGGCATCCAAGAGGATCATCGGGGCGCTCGCCGCAGCAGCAGCGGTGGCGCTCCTGACGGCTGGTTGTGTGAACCAGGCGTCGACCGGAGGCTCGACCTCCGCAACGAGCAAAGTCGACCTTCCGGTCCAGACGACGATCGACGTCCCGAAGGACGCCGTCCTGCCTGCCGGTGATGGCAAGGCGACGTGCGACAGCAACCTGACCCTCGCCTACATCGGTGCGGAGACGGGCCCGAATGCTCAGCTGGGCATCAACATCTACAACGGCGTACAGCTCGCGATCGACCAGCACAACAAGGCAAACCCGGGCTGCCAGGTTCAGTTCAAGAAGTTCGACACAGAGGGCGACCCGACCAAGGCGACCGGCCCTGTGACGCAGGCCGTCAACGAGCCGGACATCATCGGCGTCGTCGGCCTTCCGTTCTCCGGTGAGTCGCAGGCGACCGGTGGCATCTTCGAGCAGGCCGGCCTCGTTCACATCACGGCGTCGGCCACCAACCCTGGCCTGACCAAGAACGGTTGGACGACGTTCTTCCGTGCCCTCGGCAACGACAACGTGCAGGGACCGGCAGCAGCGACCTTCATCACCAAGGAGCTGAAGCTCCCGAAGGTGTACGTCGTTCAGGACGACTCCGACTACGGCATCGGCCTCTCCACCGCCATCCAGAAGGCGCTCGGTTCGAAGGTCGACGGCACCGACAAGGTGACGACCGGCCAGAAGGACTTCTCCGCGACGGTCAGCAAGATCATCAACGCGAAGCCCGACGCGGTGTTCTACTCCGGCTACTACGCGGAGGGCGCGCCGTTCGACCAGCAGCTGGTCAACAAGGGTTACAAGGGCGTGTTCGTCGGTCCCGACGGCGTGAAGGACGACCAGTTCATCAAGCTGGCCGGCAACGCATCCGACAACGCGTACTTCACCTGCCCCTGCATCCCGGGCGAGCTGATCAAGTCGTTCTCCGACCAGTACCAGGCGGCGTTCAACGCGGCTCCTGGCACGTACTCGATCGAGGGCTACGACTCGGCGACCATCCTGCTTGCCGGTATCGACAAGGGGAACACCGACCGGGCCAAGCTCAAGGACTGGGTCAAGAACTACAACGCCGATGGCCTGAGCAAGCACTACCAGTGGGACTCCACAGGTGAGCTCGCGAAGTCGACGGTGTACGGCTACAAGGTCGACAGCGGCAAGATCGTGTCGGTGGGAGCCATCGGATAGCTGAAGCGCGAGATATCGGCCGCGCCGTGGGGCGTCACGATGAAGCCCCACGGCGCGGCCATGCTTGACCCGAACACCCGATCCCGACGACGAAGTCGGGATGGACACGGCACCGGAAGAACCACATGCTCGCAACCCTCCTTTCCCTGCCGGCTGCACTGCCGGCATCCGTCGCCACCGACAACAGCTGGATCAGCTTCGACGTCAACTCACTGATTCAGAACTTCTGGCCCGCCACTTTCGACGGACTGACCTTCGGCGCCATCTATGCATTGATCGCACTGGGTTACACGCTCGTCTACGGCGTGCTCAACCTCATCAACTTCGCGCACTCCGAGGTGTTCATCATGGGGTGCTACGGGGTGGTGGCGACGCTGACCACCCTCGGATTCGGTCCCAGCGCGCCGAACCTCTCCATCTGGGCCATCGTGCTGAACCTGACGCTGGCGATGATCGTCGGCATGGTGTTCTCGGTCGTCACCGCGTTCATCGTCGAGCGGGTCGCCTACCGTCCGCTTCGGCGCCGTGGTGCGTCGCGGCTGGCGTTCCTCATCACTGCCATCGGTGCGTCGTTCACCATCCAGTACACGATCTTCCTGATCAGGGGCGGCAATGCCGAGCCGGCAGTGACGATGTTCATTCCGACCCCGGTGTTCCAGGTGTTCGGTGCGATCATCGACAGTCAGCAGCTGACCATCGTGATCGCGGCGATCGTGTTGATGATCGCGACGGATCAGTACATCCGTCGCACCCGAGTGGGACGAGGCATCCGCGCCGTCGCCCAGGATCCCGACACAGCCACTCTCATGGGCGTGAACAAGGACCGGATCATCGTCACCACCTTCGTCATCGGCGGCATCCTCGCGGGTGCCGCCGCTTTGTTCTACGTGATGAAGGTGCCGAGCGGTGTCATCTACAACGGCGGATTCGTGCTCGGCATCAAGGCGTTCGCGGCAGCCGTGCTCGGCGGTATCGGCAACGTCAGGGGCGCGCTCCTCGGCGGTCTGTTGATCGGCGTCATCGGCAACTACGGGCAGCTGCTGCTCGGCGACTCGCAATGGACCGACGTCGTCGCCTTCATCGTGCTCGTGCTGGTGCTTCTGGTGCGGCCGTCCGGATTGCTCGGACAGACCCTCGGAAGGAGCCGCGCATGAGCGCCATCGGAGGCGGCACCCCGATGCCTACCGCCCGCACCACCCAGTTGCTCGACAAGAACGAGTCGGTCGGAGGTCGCAGGCAGTTCCTCGGCGGATGGCGGCGCCGCTGGAATCGCATGGCGCGCTGGCAGCAGTGGCTGTTCCTGCTCATCGTGCTGGCCGCTGTCTACTACCTGCCGGTCGCCAACCCATGGCTCATCACGACCGAACCTGGCAACGACTTCCCGATCGCGTGCTTCCAGATGGCGGTCTACGCGCTCGTCGCCGTCGGCCTGAACGTGGTGGTCGGCTTCGCGGGCCTGCTCGACTTGGGATACATCGCGTTCTTCGCGATCGGCTCGTACACGGCGGCGTTCTTCACCTCGCCCGACTCGACGCTCATCCACCTGCCCTACCTGTGGACGCTGCCCCTTGCGCTCGGAATCGCGATGGTGTTCGGCGTTGCGCTGGGACTCCCGACGCTCCGTCTGCGCGGCGACTACCTGGCGATCGTGACGCTCGGCTTCGGTGAGATCATCCGCATTCTGGCGACGATCATTCCGGCGGCAAGAGGCCAGGTCGGATTCAAGGAAGTCGGGCATCCGCCGGGGACGGATGCCCAGGGTCACCCGATCTTCTCCGTCTCGAACGGCACCCCGTGGTACTGGCTGGCCGTCACGATCGTCGTGGTGATCCTGCTGCTCGTCGGCAACCTCGAGCGCAGCCGCGTGGGCCGCGCCTGGATAGCGATCCGCGAAGACGAGGACGCCGCGGAGATCATGGGTGTGCCCACCTTCAAGTTCAAGCTGTGGGCCTTCGCGATCGGTGCCGGGATCGGCGGGCTCTCCGGCGCATTGTTCGCCGGTCAGGTCGGCTTCGTGAACAATCAGAAGTTCGACGTCGCCACGTCGATGCTGTTCGTCGCGGCCGTCGTGCTCGGCGGATCGGGCAACAAGGTCGGTGCCATCCTGGGTGGCGCGATCGTGGCGTACATCCCATTGCGGTTCACGGCGATCGCCGACTACAAATACCTGCTCTTCGGCGTGATCCTCATCATCCTGATGATCTTCCGCCCACAGGGGCTCATCGCGGCGAAGGCCCACCTGCTGACGTACTCGAGGGTGATCGGCGACAAGATCAGGGAGTTGAGGGACGCGCGGGCGAAACCAGGCGATCCCGTGCCGGCTGCTGGGACCGCATCCGTCACTGCGACGGACACCGCGGACGCCCGTGCTGACGGCGGTGCCCTTCGCAGCGATGCCGGCTCCGGCGCGGGCAGCGTTGGGAACGGCCCTGTTCAGGACACCGCCGACGGCGCGAAGGGAGGCGCGGAGTGAGCGAGCCACGCGACGGCATCCCAGAGGGCGAACGTCCCGAGCAGGTGCCGGTCGAGAACGACCCGAACATCGGCGCCATTCCGGAGCCGGTCCCGAACCGGGGGCCTGAGGATGCCGACCTGACCGACATCGGGCCGGATCCGTCGCCGGCCGCCGACGCCGACGTGCCCGACGAAGCCGAGAATGCGGCGATACTCGCCGAGGCCGGCGTCGACGAGGAGCTCGCGGAGGCGGCGGCATCCGAACGCGACATCGCCGTCGAAGTGGGAGAGAAACTCGTCGAGGTGAAGGCCGTCACGGTGAAGTTCGGCGGCCTCACGGCCCTCGACGACGTGACGTTCCACATCAACCGCGGCGAGATCCTCGGTTTGATCGGGCCCAATGGCGCGGGCAAAACGACGGCGTTCAACGCGATGACAGGCGTCTACAAGCCGACCAACGGCGACGTGCTCATGGAGGGCGCGTCGATCAAGGGCAAGAAGCAGCACAAGATCACGCGCGCCGGCCTCGCGCGCACGTTCCAGAACATCCGTCTCTTCGGTGAGATGACGGCGCTGGAGAACGTCGTCGTGGGCCTGGACGCCCGTCACAAGACGAGCGTGCCCGGCGCCCTGGTGCGCAGCCCACGTCACTATCGGGAGGAGAAGTCCTCGATCGAGCGCGGCATGGCGCTCCTGGAGTTCGTCGGCATCGCGGACTCCGCCGACACGCTGTCCAGGCACCTGCCGTACGGCAGCCAGCGTCGTCTCGAGATCGCGCGTGCGCTGGCGACGGATCCGAAGGTGCTCTGCCTCGACGAACCGGCGGCCGGATTCAATCCGGCGGAGAAGGATCAGCTGATGGACCTGATCCGCACGATCCGCGCCGACGGATACACCGTGCTGCTCATCGAGCACGACATGCGGCTCGTGATGGGCGTCTGCGACAGGATCGTCGTGCTGGAGTTCGGAAAGAAGATCGCGGACGGATCCCCCACCGAGGTGCGCAACGACCCTCGTGTGATCTCCGCCTACCTGGGAGAGCCCGATGACGACGCTGCTTGAACTGAAGGACGTCGTGGTCGGCTACGGCCGGATCGAGGCGCTGCACGGCCTGTCGTTCACCGTTCAGGAGGGCGAGATCGTCTCTCTGATCGGGGCGAACGGCGCCGGCAAGACCACGACGATGAAGGCGATCTCTGGACTGCTCAACCTGACCAAGGGCTCGATCACCTTCGACGGTCAGGACATCAGCAAGACGAAGGCGCACGTGCGGGTCGTCAGGGGGATATCGCAGGCACCGGAGGGCCGCGGGATCTTCCCAGGCATGACGGTGCTCGAGAACCTCGACATGGGGACGTACGGACGCAAGGATCGCACGGGAGTCAAGGAGGACCTGGACCGGGTGTTCGGCCTGTTCCCGCGACTCATGGAGCGCAAAACGCAGCTCGGCGGCACGATGTCCGGCGGCGAGCAGCAGATGCTCGCGATCGGCAGGGCGCTCATGGGCCGCCCGCGGCTGTTGCTGCTGGACGAGCCGTCGATGGGTCTCGCGCCCCAGTTCATCAAGCAGATCTTCCGCATCATCTCCGAGATCAACGAGCAGGGCACCACGATCCTGCTCGTCGAGCAGAACGCGAACCAGGCGCTGGCTCGCGCGGACCGCGCCTTCGTGCTGGAGACCGGCACGATCACACACAGTGGGACGGGCAAGGAACTGCTGGCGAACACCGCCATCAAGGAGGCGTACCTGGGCGTCGCGTGACGCCGGGCATCCTTCTTCGGGTGTCGTCGGTCGGGCTCGTCGAAACCAGGGCGCAGGCGCTGTGTGTGCCAGCGGGGTTCCGGCAAGCTCGACCGGTGGCGGGGATCAGCGATGCGCGAGGAACTCGTCTTCCGCTTCGTAGTCGAACCAGGCATCCGCACCGTATCGCCGCACGAGATGTGGAAAGAGCGCGCGCCAGGATGTCTGGCGCCGGTTCGCCCCGTTGACGACGTCGACGATCCATTCGACGTCGTCGTGCACCGCCGTACGGTACGGCGCGGGAGCCGTGTACCCGAGCTCGTCCTCGGCGCGGCGCGTGCTCAGCACGATCGGATGCGGCGTCGACCACGGCGTGCTGCCCACGCCGCGCGCCGGAGCGCCTGGAACGGGGACGAGTTCCACGCTGTGTCCCATCGCGTCGAACACGGCATTCGCGATGTCCGCCACCGTCACGTCGTCGTCGGCCACGTTGAGCACGCGTTTGGCGGGAACCTCTGCGCACAGCCGCGCGAGCTCCGCGATCGCGGCCGTCGAGGTCGGGCTGAACCGGCTCGTGCCGTCGTAGGCGAGCACCGCTTGCTCGCGATGGTCGCGTGCCCGCTTCACGAAGTACCACTCGCGCAGCGCGACGCTGAACGGTCCGTGCACCGCGCCCGGCCGCAGGATGCTCACCGGCAGCTCGTCCGCATCGAGGAGCGTCCGTTCCAGCCGCGCCTTGAGCACGCCGTACGTCGGGGCGCCTTCCGTGACGGTGGGCTGCGATTCGTCGATGGGGTCGGGGAAGCGCGGCATGGCATCCTCGCTGGTCGCCGTGTCGAGGCTGCGTCCGTCGGCATCCTGGTAGACGGCGCCGGTAGAGATGACGACGAGGGATCCGACCAGCCCGGCCAGCTGCGCGAGCTGCTGAGCGTGCCGCGGTTCGTAGGCCACGGCATCCAGCACGAGGTCGTGGCCGTCGGCGAGCGGGATGAGCGTCTCCGTGTCATTGCGGTCGAGGCGCACGGTGGTCACGTCGAGGTCGGTCAGCATCGAATCACCCTCGTGAGCGCCGCGATGGGCGATCATCACCGACCAGCCGTGCTCGGCGAGCCGGCGAGCCGTTGCGGCCCCGATCTGTCCGGTGCCGCCGATGATGAAAGCCGTCTTGACCCCGCCCGCCATACGACAACGCTAGTCGTGGCGGGAATGACGGGGGTATGCCGGTTCGTCGGCCGAAATGGTCACCCAGCGGCTTCGTGGACACCGTCGAGCGGCGGTTCCTCGTCGTGGTCGGGCGGCGGTCCGCACGGCTTCCGCGCTACGTCTACTGCGGGGGAGCGACCGGAGAAATGACCGTGAGCAGATGCACGTTCGCGTTCTGGCAGGCGGTCAGGTTCGACGCCTTCACGAACACGGCTTTCGTGGAGTGCGGCGGATAGATGCGCAGCCCGTCGGCCGCGAGGGGCTGGCATTCGCTCGGGTCGTAGTTGCCCGCTTGCGCGATCTTGAGGTTCGACACCACGACGGTTCCCGGCTGGAGCGTGTTCTGCACGATGGTCTGCGACGTGTCCCAGTCGGCCGGCGCGCCGAGCTGCGTGCCGTTCCCGTTGCCGACGAACGAGACGCCGGGGAACCCGTGCAACTCGCACGCCTTCGAGGACGTGTTGGTGAAGTCGATCGGCAGGTACTCGCTGCCGGCCGCGCCGCTCGGGGTTCCGAGCGTAACGGACAGGTCGTCCACCGAGCACGTGGGCGTCGCACCCGAGGTGGCCGTTGAGGTGGGAGTCGCCGTACTCGTCTGCGTCGGGCTCGCGGTGGGCGTGACCGTCGGGCTCGACGTCGGCGATCCCTTGCTCCCGTTCGCGAACGCCATGACGGCGATCAGTACGAGCAGGGCGACCACAACGACCGCCAGGACGATGATCGCGATCGTGCGACCGCGGATGCCCTTGCGCGCCGTGTCCGGATCTTCCGAACCATCCGGTCCGCCTGATCCGTCATCACCGCCGGTTCCGCCCCCGTCGCCGAGCGGTTCGGGGAATCCCTGCTGATCGCTCATTGCCCCATCGTGCACCGGATCCGTGAAGCAGCCCCGGCGAATCGCCCCGCTGGTTCATAGGCGATACCGAAGTCGGTGCCGCCGCGAACATCGCGTCGGATCGTCATCCGCTCGTCATCCCGCCTGACGCGCGCTTCCCTGTGCCACCGATTCTTCGAACTCGATGCGATGGTCGGAGGGATCGAAGGTGACGACCGGTGCCTCCGAGGTCTTGCCGGCCTTGTTTCGGTTCGCTGCTGCGGCCATCTCGGCGACCGCTTCGACGCGAGGACGTCGAAGGTCTTCGTAGGTGCTGATGGCCAGGCCGATGTCAGGCAGGTCCCGAAGACACCTGGCGAGCTCGAGCGCACTCTCCAGCGCCAGCGATGCCCCTTGTCCAGAGGTGGAGGACGGCGCATGAGCGGAATCGCCGACGAGCACCATGCCAGTGCGGAACCGGTGGCATGCGCAGCATGGGACCCGTGGTGACCAGGTCGTCCGGCGTGGACAGGGCGAGCAGGTCCTCTGCCGGGTAGAGGCCGGCGTACTCGGCACGCAGCCGAGCGAGCCACGACGAGCTCGGCGTCCCCTCGATCTGCCGCCAGGAGGTCTCCTCCGCACGGGGAAGTGCCGCATACCAGCAGATGCGTCCGTCCGGCAGTCTCCAGTAGCCGAGGAACCGCCGGCCGAAGGCGAAGTTCATGACCCCTGGGTCGGCAGACGTGGCGCCCGCGTCCGTGATCCCACCGAAACCGAGGACGCCCTCGTAGACGGGATCGGGGGCGTCCGGATCGATGATGCCGCGCACGGTGGAATGGATGCCGTCCGCGCCCACGACGAGGTCCGTCGCGAGCTCGGCGCCGTCCTCGAAATGGGCGACGACCCCGTCGGACGCAGCCTCGGCACCGACGAGCCGACGACCGTATTCGACGCGGGATCCGGCCCGAGCGGCATGGTCGGCGAGTATGCCGGACAGTGCGTCTCGTGCCATGACGAAACCGCTGCTCGGATACCGGGCGAAGGTCTGCCCGCCCGCATCGGACATGTGAACCTCGAAGGTCCGCTGTGCTTCGGCATCCACGGACGAGGCCACCCCGAGGGTTCGCAGTACGTCGTAGCCGTTGGACGCGAGCGTGATGACGGCACCGACGCCGTCGGCGGGCCCTGGATGCGATTCGACGATCGTGGAACGGATGCCGACCTTCGCGAGAGCGAGAGCAGCTGCCGGGCCGGCGACACCGGCGCCGACGATGAGAGCTGACCGAACGGAACTCATGATGCACGCTCCTATAGTTGATTTCAACTAATCGAATTCAACTATAACTCTGATACCCTCGGATGGTGTCCCGACGACAACTGCGCACGCCGCTCGCCGTCGTCGTGCTCGGCATGCTGACCGAGGAGCCGCTCCACGGATACGCCATGCGCCGCCGTATCGAGGAACGTGCGTACGACCGGCTGCCCGGCGTGAAGACGTCGTCGCTGTACGACGCGATCCGTCGCCTCGACGCGGCGGGTCTCATCGACAGCGGCGGGACCGACCGAGACGGCAACCGTCCGGACCGCACGCGCTTCGCGATCACGCCTCAGGGGGCTGCCGCTCTGACCGCGTGGCTGCAGGAAACCCTCTCCGACGACTCCGACGCCGACGGATTGCCCGCGGCACTGAGCTTCATGTATCCGCTGGGCCGGGAGCAGACGATCGAACTCCTCGGCGGTCGTCTCGAACGGATGTCCGCAACCTTGGAAGCGGACGAGACCGCGCTCCGGAACGCGAATGCCGAGGCGACGAACCCGATCTTCCTGTCGGAGCACGAGTACCAGCTGGCGCGGCGCCGCGCCGAGCGCGCATGGCTCGCGGACTTGCTCACGTCGCTGGAGAGCGGCGCGCTCGTCTGGCCCGTCCGCTGAGTTATCTAGCCGGGCGACGGGAGGGCGTGCACCAGGTGCAGGGTCACCGGGCCCTCTCCCTAGCTCTGCTGTGCCGCCGTGAACTCCGACTCGAGAAGGCCGAAGATGGCGACATCGTGCCACTCGCCCTCGATGTTGTCGCGCTCCCGCAGCAGTGCCTCGCGCGTCATGCCGAGGATCTCGCACAGGCGGGCGGACGCCTCGTTCGCGGCATCCAGTTCCGCGTAGACGCGATGTGCCCCGAGCTCGCCGAAGGCGATACCGAGCAGGGCCGTTGTGGCCTCGGTGGCGAAGCCGCGACCGTGGACGGCCGGATGGAACACCCATCCGATCTCCATCTGGGCGTCCTTCGCGCTCTTGACGGAAATGCTGACGTCGCCGATCACGCGGTGGTCGGTCGAGCCGTCGGTCGCGCTGAGCTCGACCGCGAAGATGAGGCCGTCGCCGTCGCGCGACAGGCGCTCCAGCGCGATGCGCTTCTCGAGGTTCTTGGCCGGCTCGTCGTGGTCGTGCGCCTCCCAGCGGAGGTAGCGGACGACATCCGTGCGCTTCTGGTAGTTCTCGCTGCGGTGCTCGAGGTCCGCCTTGGTGAGCGGGCGCAGTCGCAGTCGCTCGGTGGCGATCTCGCGAGTCTCGAAGGGAAGTGCCAGCAATCCGGCCCCGATCGTCGTCTCGGATGTCATGGTCTGGTCCGTCCCCTCGTCGATGCTCCCGACGGGTCGCACAGTCTCGCTCGCACGTCGTCGGGAAGCTTCTACGGCATCCGCCCGATCAGGATGCCGTGCCTTCGTCAGCAACGATACGCAGGGTGGGCCGTGCTTCCGAATCGAGGCCGAACACGGCGTTCACACCGGCGATGAACGCCTCCGCCTCGCCGTCCCTTGCGAGCTCGCGGGCGCGTGATGACGGCGTGTGGAGGAGCACTCCGACGAGGTGGCGCAAGGCGGCCTCTGCCTGGCCTTCCGGATCCCCGCGGCGCTTGGCACGCTCGATCTCCGCGTCGAGAAGCTCGAACACGTGGGACCTCAGCGCGACGACCGCGGGCTCTGCTGTGAACTCGTCGCCCTTCGCGGCGAACTCGGCGGCCGCGTCGCTCACGATCTCGCGCGCGCGGTCGGTGGCGGTGAAGTCTTCGAGCGGTGCGTGAAGGCCGATGGTCTCAAGGTCTAGCAGCTCGGTGCCGGAGACCCAGGCGACCTCGCGGTCGACGTTGCGCGGAAGGCCGAGATCGACGATGAGCCGGTGCACGACGGCATCCGGCAGGTGGCTCGCCTTCTCCACGAGCTCGCGGTCGAGCAGCACGGTCGGGGCCACGCTGCACGTGACGACGAGATCGGATGCCGCGACGGCCTCTACGAGTCCGTCGCGATCCACCGCGGTGATCTCGTGCTTCAGGGCGAATGCCTGCGCTCGTCCGGTGCGCGACCAGACGCGCACGTCCTCTGCACCGCGATCGCGAAGCGCTTTGAGGCTCGCGGCCGCGTAGTTGCCTGTGCCGACGAGCAGGATGCGGGCGGTGGACCAGTCGGCGATGCGGCTTTCGGCGAGTTCCAGGGCGAGGCGGACGATCGAACGTCCGGCCGACCCGACCTTCGTGCCGTTCTTGACGTCGCGCGAGACACGCGATGCGTTCTGGAACAGGCGCTCGAGTTCACGGGTCGAGCTGCCATGGTGTCGCGCATTCTCGAGGGCGCGCCGCACCTGTCCGGCGATCTCGCCCTCACCCACGACGAGAGACTCGAGACCGCTGGCCACGGAGAAGAGATGGTCGGCGACGGCGCGGTGGTGAACCACGGCTGTGGATGCGCGCAGCTCATCGGACGCGACGCCGGTGGCGTCGCTGACGGCGGCGAGGGCGAGGTCGGCGGCATTCGCTGCGGTGGCATCCGTCACCTCGAGGTAGGCCTCGAAGCGGTTGCAGGTGGCCAGCACGACGGAGCCCGCGAAGGCATCCGTGCGCGCTCGCAGTGCAGCGTCGACGTCACCCGCGTGCCGTTCGAGCCGCTCGAGGAGTTCGAAGTCAGCCGTGCGGTGGCTCGCGGTGAAGCAGAGAAGCACGGGTTAGATGGTACGCCGCGAAAACTGTGCGTTTCACCGTCATGACGCTGATGGTCGGGTGGGTCCGGGGCGGATCCCGGCGTGCGGTATCCGATCGGCCACCCCCGGACGGGTGATATCCGACAGGTGTCCCCGATCTTAAAATGCGAGGAACTCTCACGTTTGGGTGCCTTTCGGCGATCGGAGGATGCCGTGGCCCGGCTCCCTGCCCAACGGCGCCGCCCGTCCCCGGATGCGGAACGCCACGTCCTGACCTCGCCCGGGCAGCTCGCGCCGGATGTGACGCCTCCGACTCCGACCGGCTTGCGGCCGACGCACGGCACGAACCCGGCGCGCATGAGGGGGCGAACGGGAAGAGGTCGGATCCTCGTGGCCGCGCTGATCGGAGCGCTGCTCTGCGCTCCTGCTCTCCTCGCGGGCATCGCCCCCGCTTCGGCCCACGACGGATCCGGAGACGGAGATCACCTGGTTCCCGTCGTCATCACCTCGCCGGCGGACGGATCGACGGTGCCTGGACCCGTTTCCACCATCGCCGGACAGGGCGGACCGGCCACCGCACTGGTGGTCTTCGTCGACTGGCGTCCCTGGTGCGCGACGCCGACCGCCGGGCGTTCCTGGTCGTGCTCCGGATCCGCGATCACCGCGCCGGGCCTCCACCACGTCGAGGTCTTCCGCCGCGCCGACGACGATCACCGCGACGGTGGGAACGAAGGCGACGACAACGACTGGTGGAACCACGACGGTGGCCGGCTGGGATTCTCCACCTTCACCATCGCGACGCCGCCTCCGGCCCCCCTGGCACCCGGCATCCGCTCCATCGCGAACGTGTCGGGCGGGGTGATGCGCGTTGCGGCGTCGGCCGCGGCGTCAGGGATCACGATCAGCGGAACGGCCGTGTACGACCCGCACTATGCGGCATCCGTCGCTGTCTCGGGCGCCGGCAGTTGTTCGGCCGGCGTCGCCGCCAATGGAACGTTCTCGTGCACGCTGCCCGGGACGGGCCCCGGCTCGTATCCGGTCACGGTGCGCGAGACGATCGCGGGGGCATGCGCCTCCGCAGGCTTCACCCTGAGCGTGCGCGACGACACGCCTGCACCGACGCCCGAAAAGCCCGATGTGCTGAGCGTCACGGGTGCGCACGCCGGGGTGGAGTCCATTTCCGCGTCGTCGGAGGCGACTGGTCTGGTCGTTTCCGGCAGCGCGGTGTACGACCCGCATTACCCGGCGACCGTCACTGTCGCGCTCACGGATGCCGGCACCGGCTGCACCGCGTCCGTCGCGCCCAACGGCACCTTCTCGTGCACCCTGCCGCCGGCCGCTGTCGGAGTGCACACCCTGACCGTGACGGAGACGATCGCCGGAGTCTCGGACACCGAGTCCGTTTCGCTCACGGTCAGCGATGACTCGGCGCACCCTGCCGGGCTGCTGACGTTCGGATCCTGGAGCCTCACCGTCACGGATCGCTTCGGCGCGGCGCTCGGATCCCGCACCGTCGCACCGGGCGGCACCATCATCGTGAACGGATACGGCGTGGCAGCCTCCGCGTCCATCACCATCGAGCTGCACTCGACGCCGGTCGTGCTCGCCCGCCTGCAGTCGGGATCCGCAGGCACATTCCGGCAGACGAGCATCGTCCCGGCCGACACGCCCGCCGGCGACCACACCGTGGTCGTACGGCTGAGCGCTCCCGGATACGCCGACGACGAACGCGACTTCCCGCTCACGGTGACCTCGCCGGCTGCGGCGGTTGCCCCGATCGCGCCAGCGGAGACGGCCAAGCAGGTGGCGGCGGCACCTCCGAGCGAGCCGTCGCCGTCGGCATCCCCGCAGGCGGATGCCCCGAAGACGTACGAGGTGCACAACACGGCGAAGCACGATCCGGGGGAGCGCACGATCCTCTCGCAGCTGCCGACGCTGAGCCAGATCCAGCTCGGGCCTCCACAGGCCGCGGCCGCTGGCGGGATCGTCGTCGGGCTGATCTTCCTCATCGCCCTTCCCGCCGTGCTGCTGGAAGCGACCCTCCGTGAGAACTACGAGCGCATTTTCCGGTTCGCCGAACCGGTGCGCCGCGTCATGCGGCCGCTCGGCACGCGCATCACAGGGCACCGCAGCGGATTCTGGGCCTGGGTCGCGCTCTACACCGTGATCGTGGGATTCATCCTGTCGTTCGCGGATCCCAACGCCGGGATCGACGCCGTCGGACTCCGGCTCGTGCTGGCGCTCGTGACGGCGCAGGTCGTGCACGACCTCGTGCTGGTGCTGATCACGAGCAGGCTGGCGCGATCCTCGCTGCGTGTGACGGTGACGCCGGTGCTGCGGCCGGGCGGGATCCTGTTCGTCGTCGGAGGCGTCATCCTGACCCGCGCGCTCGGCCTCGAGCCCGGCGTGCTGTTCGGCGCGTGGCTGGTGCTGATGGCGCTCAGCAGCACCGGGCGCGAACGCGGACATCTGGCCCTGACCAGGTGCATCGTGCTCCTCACCGTGGGTGTCGCAGCGTGGATCTGGTACAGCATCCTCTCCGCACCGTACGAGACGTACTGGCAGCTGCTGGGAACCGAGTCGCTCTCCGCGGTGATGGTCGGGGCGATGAGCGAGCTCGTTGTGGTCATGCTCCCGATGCACTTCCTGGAGGGTCACGAGATCTGGGAGTGGTCGAAGAAGGCGTGGTTCGCCATCTACGCGGTCGTTGCGGTGATCTTCGCTGTCGTCGTGCTGCCGCAGCCCGAGTCGTGGATCGATCTCACCGGCCCGGCCATCGCCCTCGGCGCCGTGTTCGGCTCGTTCGGCGTGCTCTGCATCGGGGTGTGGGCGTACTTCCGATTCACGACGTCGAAGGACGCGATGGAACGCGAAGAGGAGCGCGACGTCGCCGGCTGATCCGCGTTCCTCGTACGCAGACATGAAGGCTGTGCCGGATTCCGGCCGCGCGACGGCCGTCCAGGTGCGGGTGTGAGAATCGAGTACGTGACTTTCGCCGATGCGCAGCCCGGGATCGACCGCACCACAGCCCAGCGCGGGCCGTCAGGAGGTCTCGGCGCCGAGCATCCGCTCGTGAAGGGGCTCACCTCGCGGTCCCGCCTGATCACCGCGTACTCCGGCCGTCGGCCCGACGTGCTGCCCGTGTGGTTCATGCGCCAGGCGGGGCGGTCGCTGCCCGAGTACCGCGAACTGCGCATCAGCACCGGCATGCTGAACGCCTGCCTCGATCCAGCGCTGGCCAGCGAGATCACGATGCAGCCGGTGCGCAGGCATGGCGTTGACGCCGGAATCTTCTTCAGCGACATCGTGGTGCCGCTGAAGCTCGCGGGGGTCGACGTCGACATCGTTCCCGGCAAGGGGCCCGTGCTCGGCAAGCCAGTGCGGACGGCGGCGGATGTCGCAGCCCTGCCTCCTGTCCTCCCCGAGGCCCTCGCCCCCGTCGCTGACGGCGTGCGCGCGACGGTCGCCGAGCTGACCGAGCGGGGGGACACCCCGTTGATCGGATTCGCGGGAGCGCCGTTCACTCTCGCCGCATATCTGGTCGAGGGTGGACCGTCGAAGGATCACATCCGCGCCCGCACCCTGATGCACGCGGATCCGGAGACCTGGCACGCCCTCATGGCGTGGGCCGCCGATGTCACGGGAACGTTCCTGCGCGCCCAGGTATTGGCCGGCGCGAGCGCCGCGCAGCTGTTCGACTCGTGGGCCGGCGCTCTGTCGCTGGAGGATTACACACGGCATGTGGCGCCGGCATCCGCTCGCGCGCTGTCGTTCGTGCGCGACCTGTCGTATCCCGACCCGGAACACGCCGCGGATGCCGTGTCGGCGCGCGCTGTGGAGCGGAACGTGCCGATCGTGCACTTCGGAGTCGGCACGAGCGAGCTGCTGCGCGCCATGCACGACATCGGCACCGACGTGATCGGCGTCGACTACCGGGTGCCGCTCGACGAGGCGAGTCGCAGACTCGGCAACATCGTTCCGCTGCAGGGCAACATCGACCCCGCCTATCTGGATGCCCCGTGGCCGGTTCTCGAGGCGCACGTGCGCGACGTCGTGGAGCGCGGTCGAAGCGCGCCGTCGCACGTGCTGAACCTGGGTCACGGTGTTCCGCCCGAGACGGATCCGACGGTGCTCACCCGCATCGTCGAGCTCGTGCACGGACTCGGGGAATGAGCGACACCGCAGGAGGTGCCGCGCACGAAGCGGCACGCGACGCCTTCGAGCACGCCATCACGGATCCGCCGACGCGCGTCGTCGTCATCGGCGGCGGAGCTGCGGGGCTCGTCGCCGCGCGGGAGATCGCGCGTCCCGGATTCGACGTCACCGTTCTGGAAGAGCGGCCGACGCTCGGCGGCAGCGTCGCTCGCCACGAGGTCGCAGGCATCACCCTCGACGCCGGAGCAGAGAGCTTCGCCACCCGCGGCGGACATGTCGCGGCCCTCATCGACGACCTAGGCCTGACCGAGGCTGTGGTGACCCCGCTCGCAGCGGGCGCCTGGCTGCAACTGCCGGGGCGCGCCGTCCCGACGCCCAAGGCGGGAATGCTCGGCATACCGAGCTCGCCGCTCGCGTCCGACGTGATCGCCGCGATCGGCTGGGGCGGAGCCTTGCGCGCGTATCTCGATCGGCTCATGCCCGTGCTGAAGATCGGCGAAGAGCGCAATCTCGGCCGGCTCGTACGTCGCCGCATGGGCGCCGCAGTGCTCGACGAGCTCGTCGCCCCGGTCACGACGGGCGTCTACTCCGCGTCGCCGTACGACCTCGACGTCGCTGTCGCCGCCCCCGGCCTGAACCAAGCGCTGACACGCACGGGCTCGCTGTCCGGCGCAGTGGCCGCGCTGCGCGAGTCGGCCAAGGCCGGCTCAGCCGTCGGCGGACTGATCGGCGGCATGGCCCGCCTCATCGACGTGCTCGCCGCGGATGCCACCGCTCGCGGTGCCCTGCTCCGCACCGGTGTCGACGTGGTCGGGTTGGCGCCGTCGGATACCGCGGGCGATGTGCTCGCCGCATCGGTCGACCAGGTCTTCGGCGACCCAGCGCCGGATGACGCGGCGCCCGACGGCGGCGAGAAGCCGGCTCGATCTGAGGTGGAATCCGCCCGTCCCGCCCCCTGGCGCGTGACGCTCGCCGACGGCGAGTCGATCGACGCGGATGCGGTGCTGCTCGCCGTGCCGTCGGATGCCGCTCTGCGTCTGCTGGGACAGGCATCCGCAACACTCGAACCGCTCGCCGGCCTCGGCTGGCCCGCTGCCTCGACGGTGGACATCGTCACTCTCGTGATCGACGATGCACGGCTCGACACTGCCCCGCGCGGCACAGGGATGCTCGTGGCCGAGACCGTGCCGGCCTCGGAGGTCTCAGCGAAAGCGATGACGCACGTCACCGCGAAATGGCCGTGGGTCGCGCAGCAGCTCCCCGCCGGCCGGCACGTGCTCCGGCTCTCGTACGGACGAGCAGGATCGCCCAGCCCGCTGGAAGGCCTCGACGGCCCGGCCGTCCGCTTGCGCGCCGTGGCCGATGCGTCAACCCTCTTGAATATTCCGCTAGCGGAATCTAATGTCGTCGCATCGGACGTGGTGCGCTGGACCAACGCACTCCCGGTCGCCGCAGAGGGGGAGCGGGAGCGCATCGGTGCGGTGCGCGACGCGGTCGACCGCGTGGACGGACTCGAGGTGACCGGCTCCTGGCTGACCGGGACGGGACTCGCCTCGGTGGTGCCGGACGCGCGCAAGGCGGCCGAACGCGTCCGCGCACTACGCTGGAAGACGCTGACCGACACAGCCGGGACCGACGCAGACGGGCCCGGTGAAGACGCAACCGACAAGAACTGACCGCGCGGCCCGGTCCGACACAGGGCCGAACGCGGCAAGGGTGGGGGCACCATGAAGGGCAAGGTTCTCTTCGTCGTCGGGCTGGGGGTCGGGTACGTTCTCGGCACCCGCGCCGGACGAGAGCGGTACGAGCAGATCAAGTCAGCTGCGCAGCGGGTGTGGGAATCTCCGACCGTGCAGAAGCAGGTGCACACGGTTCAGAACTACGCGGCCGATCGCATCGGCGACCTGGGCACGGTCGTGACGGACGGCCTCAAGCGGGTCGTGACCAATTCGGACGGATCGCGGAGCAGCGCTGCCAGGTCGTCCGCATCCGGCACGCGGTCCGGGTCGGCACGGTCCGGGTCGTCCAGGTCCGGTTCTTCCGCCTCGAAGTCGGGTAGCGCCAAGGCGAGCGGATCGGGCTCGAGCGGATCCAAGAGCTCGGGCGGAAAGTCGTCGGGCGCCAAGTCGGGCGGAGGCTCCGCGTCGAAGTCGAGTGGATCCGGGAGCGGTTCGAGCGGATCGGACGGGCAGGCGTCCTGATGTCAGAGAGCACTCGGCCGTTCGGCTCGGGAACGCGCGACAAGCGCTCGCTCATCCAGCTGATCAAGGAGCTGCCCGGCCTGGTGGTGGCGCTGCTCAAGGCGGAGCTGGCGCAACTGAAGGCGGAGCTCGTCCGCAAGGCGATCAGCGCCGGTATCGGAATCGGGCTGTTCCTCGTCGCGGGCGCCGTGCTGTTCTTCATGCTCGGCACGCTCGTGGCAGCTGCCATCCTCGGCATCGCCGTTGCACTGCCCCCATGGCTGGCGGCGCTCATCGTGGCGGGTGGCCTGCTCGTGATCGCGGCGGTGCTGATCCTCATCGGAGTCGCCGTGCTGAAACGGGGCATGCCGCCCGCGCCGACCGAGACGATCGAGAGCGTGAAGCAAGACGTCAACGCGGTGAAGGGGCTGGGCGACTATGACCGCTGAACCGAGGAGCACGGGCCCGGGGACGACCGGGCAGGGGTCTAGCCCTCAGAACGCGTCCCGCGGTGTCCGGCGAGATGCCGCCGCGGGTGCCGCGAAGGGCAAGGGATCCGATCCAGCAGCCGACGTCGCGGCAGCGAGGGCCGAGCTCGCCGCCACGCTGGATGCGCTCCAGGACAAGCTCAATGTGCCCAAGCGCGTCCGCATCGCCGCTGAGGAGAACCCGATCGGCCTCGGAGCTGTCGCACTCGGCGTCGTTGCTGCGATCGCGGGAGCGGTGTGGCTGGCGATCTGGATGTCGCGGCGCACGTAGCCAGACCTCCCTGGATCACCTCATCCGGCAACCGGCGGCATCCCACTGCCGATGCCCTTGACGCTGCCCGTCGTGTCACCCTGCGTGGAGAACACGACGCAGGTGGCGTGGGTCATGCCTGCTGCCCAGTCGGCCTGGCTCGGGGTGAAGGTGCTGAAGTTGAGCTGCGTGTCGTAGACGTCGACACCGACGTATCCGGCGAAGGCGTTCTGGCAGGCGTCGTCGGACTGCGCCGTCACGGTGTCGTCGCCGGGGAATGCGGGGTCGGGCAGGCCGGGCAGCGCGTACACCTCAGAGGTGTGGGCTTGCGCGCACGGCACGACGGGTGCGGTCGCGGGAGCCTGCTGGTCGGATCCGGCTGGCAGCGTGAGACAGGCGCCGACGGCGAGCGATGCGAACGCCACCGTCGAAGGGCCGGCCGTCGCAGTAGCGCTGGGGGTCGGTGTCGTCGTCGCCGGCGTCGTCGAGACGGATGTCGGCCCCTCGGTGGGTGCGGATCCCGCGGCCGAGCATCCGGCGACCGCACCGAGCACCGCGATACCGACCAGTAGCGACGTTCCGATCCGGACGGCTGCCCTGGCGAGTCCCATGGAACCGCACGCTAGCGTGCGGCGGCATCAGTCGACTGGGAATCGTCTCAGGCGCACGGGAGCGGAACGCCGCGAGCCACGCGCCGCATCCGTCACATGAAAAGGCCGCCCGTCGCCGCGCTCGTGAGCGTCGACGTCGGTCGGCCTGGTGGTGGTTTGTTCGGTTGGTGTGGCCGGGCGGGTTCCTATGCCGCTCGGCGGGCGCGCTGCTTCCACGACACGATCAAGGCCTCGAGCTGGCCGTTCGGGAGGTCGCGCGGATGGTGCGCGAGCTCCTCGGCGAACTGCTGCTGCTCGAGATACGACAGGTTCTGCGCCCACGGGAAGGCAGAGATCACCTTCGCACGGGCATCCATGATCGGCTTGGCCTTGGCGCGGCTCGGGCGTTTGCGCCGCGTGGTCGTGCTCGCAGAGGACTGCTCCGCGACACGGCTGGAGTTCTTCAACGATTCAGACATTTGCATCTATCAACACCACGAAGCCCGGATTTATTCGGTTCATCGCAGGGGATTCCTGCCATTTGTTCAGCATGCGTCCAAAAACGGGGCCCGCCAAGGGGTTGACGGTGCTCACTGAGCAGTCCATAACCGTGCGGCCGCTTTTGCCCGACCGGGGCGAACGGGGGAGACTGGATGCCATGACTCACCCGGCGGCCGCCGTTGCGGCATCCGTTTCCCCCGATTCTCACCCGTTACCCGAGGCATCCGGCGAGTCCGGATCAGCAGTCGACCAGCCCGATGGCTTCACGCTGTGGGCCGTGCTGCGCCGGGATCCGTCCCGACCCCTTTCTCTTGACTCCTCCGAGCTCGAGGCCGCAACCGCCGAACTCTCCTCGGCCGTCTCCGACGTGGAGGCGACCGGTGTCACGATCCGCGGCTTCTACGACGTTTCGGGGCTGAAGTCCGACGCCGACCTGATGGTCTGGCTGCACGGTCCTGTGCCAGAAGACCTGCAGAGCGCATTGCGTCGCATCCGTCGCACCGCGCTGCTGCGCGAGCTGCTGCCCACCTGGAACGCGATGGGCGTTCACCGCGGCGCCGAGTTCAACAAGGCCCACATTCCCGCGTTCCTGCGCGGCAAGGAGCCGCGGGGGTGGCTCACCGTCTACCCGTTCGTGCGCAGTTACGAGTGGTATCTTCTCCCCGACGCCGAGCGCAGCCGCATGCTCGCCGACCACGGGCGAAAGGGTGCGGCATTCCGTTCGGTGCTGGCCAACACCGTCGCCGCGTTCGCCCTCGGCGACTACGAGTGGCTTCTGCCGATGGAGTCAGACAATCTCGTCGATCTCGTCGACATGATGCGCGATCTTCGCGCCACGGATGCCCGCAGGCACGTGCGCGAGGAGGTCCCCTTCTACACGGGTCGGCGCATTCCTGTGACAGACATACCCGAGGTCTTGCAATGACGACATACGACGCGATCCTGCTCTCCAGCTTCGGCGGGCCGGAAGGCCAGGACGACGTCATCCCCTTTCTGCGCAACGTGACGCGGGGGAGGGGAATCCCCGACGAGCGGCTCGAAGAGGTTGCTCACCACTACCGCGCGCACGGTGGCGTGAGCCCGATCAACGAGCAGAACCGCCGGCTGAAGTCAGCGCTCGAGGCGGAACTGGCGCGCCGCGACATCCGCCTGCCCATCTACTGGGGCAATCGAAACTGGGACCCCTACTTCGCGGATGCCGTGCGCGAAGCCCACGACGCCGGTCACGACCGGCTGCTCGCACTCGTCACCAGCGCGTACACGTCTTACTCCGGCGTCGGTCAGTACCGGGAGGACTTCGAGAAGGCGCTCGCCGACACCGGCCTCGCCGACGAGGTCTCGATCGACCGCATCCGCGAGTACTTCGACCATCCCGGATTCGTCACCCCGCTGATCGAGGGCGTCGAGGCAGCGGTCGTCGAGCTGACGTCCGATTCGGCCGAGGGAGCTGCGGATGCCGTCGCTCGCGACGACATCCACGTGATGTTCGTGACCCACTCGATCCCGAGTGCTGCTGCAGAGGCATCCGGTCCGCAGTTCGGCACCGGCGGGGCGTACGTCGCCCAGCACTGCGCTGTGGCTCACGCGATCTCGGAGACGGCGGCAGCCGGCATCCCATGGTCGCTCGTCTACCAGTCGCGCTCCGGTGATCCGCGCACTCCGTGGCTGGAGCCCGACATCAACGACGCGATCGCGGACCTTGCCGCCGCAGGCCTCACGAAGGCCGTGATCATCGTGCCGTTCGGCTTCGTGAGCGACCACATGGAGGTCCTCTGGGACCTCGACAACGAGGCGACCGCGACCGCGATCGAGAACGGACTGCGTTCCGTGCGGGTGCCCACGCCCGGCACGCACCCGGCATTCGTCGCTGGACTCGTCGACCTGATCGAGGAGCGCCTGAACGACGTGCCTCTTCAGCAGCGTCCGCACCTGACCGATCTCGGCCCGTGGCCCGACCATGAGCCGGTCGGTGCGCGCGCGGAGAAGGTCGTCGCGCGATGACCGCGGCGCGGGTCGGGGTGGTTCGGGTCGGAACGCGGGGCAGTGCCCTCGCGCTGGCTCAGACGCGTCAGGTCGCCGACCTGTTGGGGAAGGCATCCGGGCTCGAGATCGAGCTGAAGACCATCACCACTCACGGCGACACGGCGACCGAGTCGCTCTCGCAGCTCGGCGGAACCGGTGTGTTCACGTCGGCGCTGCGTGACGCTCTGCTGAACGGCGAGATCGACGTGGCGGTGCACTCGCTGAAGGACCTGCCGACGGCGCAGCATCCGCAGATCGCGCTCGCCGCGGTGCCGAAGCGCGCCGACGCGCGCGACGTGCTGTGCGCGCGAGACGGCCTGACGCTGGAGACGCTGCCGGAGGGAGCGCGGATCGGCACGGGATCGCCTCGTCGCATCGCGCAGCTGAAGGCGGCGCGTCCCGACGTGGAGGTCGTCGACATCCGCGGCAACATCGACACCCGACTGGGCCGAGTGTTCGGCGAGGGCGATGACGACCGGAGGCTCGACGCGATCATCCTCGCCGCCGCCGGACTAGCACGCCTGGGCCGCGCGGATGCCGCCACCCAGCACTTCGACCTCTCCGACTGGCCGACCGCACCCGGCCAGGGAGCGCTCGCCCTCGAGACCCGAGCCGAGAAGGACACCTCGGCCGACGGACGGGCACTGGCGAAGGCGCTCGGCGTCGTGAACCACGTGACGACGCACGGCAACGTCGCGGCCGAGCGAGCCGTGCTCGCCGGACTCGAAGCCGGCTGCGCCGCTCCACTGGCGGCGACCGCTCTCGTCGAGGACGGCCTGCTGTTCCTCACCGCGACGGTCTACAAGCCTGACGGATCCGAGCGCCTCACGTCGTCTCACGCCGCAAGCCTCGAGGGTAACGGCCAGGCCGCACTGCTCGAGGCCGCCGAGGATGCCGCGAAGCGCGTCGTCGACGAACTCCTCGCGGCAGGCGCCGCCGACCTCGCACCGCTCGGAGGATCCCGATGACCGCCGGTTCGACGGGTCCGATCCCCACACAAGGTCCGAAACCTTTGGCCGGGTGGCGCGTGCTCGTGCCGCGCGGCGGTCCGTGGGGCGACTCGGTGGCCGCCGACATCCGCGCCTACGGCGGGACCCCGGTCGTGGCGCCCATGATCAACTTCGCGCCGACCTCCGATGAGGAGGCTCTGGTGCAGGCGCTGCGGGCGCTCGCCGCAGGCGAGTTCGACTGGGTGACGATCACCAGCGCCACGACGGTCGACGTGCTGGCCGCGCATCAGGCGAGGATCCCTGCCAACACGCGCATCGCTGCCGTCGGGGAGACGACAGCTGCCGCGCTCCTGGCCGCCGGCTTCCGCGCGGACTTCGTTCCTGCCGACGACAGCTCGGCGACGGGCCTGCTCGAGGAGTGGCCGCAGGCGACGAGGGGACTCGTTCCGCTGCGGGTACTCACGCTGCGCAGCGAGATCGCGAAGACCACGCTGACCGACGGGCTCTCCGCGCTCGGCCACGACGTTCAGTCCGTCGTCGCCTATCGCACGATCGGCATCCCGGTGGCGGAGAACGTGGTCGCCGATGTCGCCTCCGGACGCATCAGCGTCATCCTCGTCACCTCGGGCAGTGTCGCCGAACAGGTGCAGGAGCAGCTCGGACCTGTGCCGGATGCGACGCTCGTCGCCGCTATCGGACCTCGCACCGCACGTGACGCCCGTGCCATCGGCCTCCGTGTGGACGCCGTCGCCGCCGACCGCACCGCGGAGTCGCTGGTGGACACGGTCGCGCGAGCCGCGGAGCGGCGCGCCGCCTCATGAGCTCAGCCTCGGCGTTCGGGATCATGCAGCGAGACGAGCGCCGATGAGCGATCATCGCGCCGACCCGTCGACGCCCGCCGTCGACCCGACCCGCGTCGTGCTGATCGATGACGCGGGAACGCCGATCGGAACCGCTGAGAAGGCGTCGGTCCACGGTGCCGATACTCCTCTTCACCTGGGCTTCTCGTGCCACGTTCTGCTCGAGGACGGTCGCCTGCTCGTCACGCGACGGGCGCTGTCGAAGCGCACGTTCGCCGGCGTGTGGACCAACGCGTTCTGCGGGCATCCGGCGCCAGGCGAGGAGTTCGCGGCCGCCGCGCGACGGCACGCGCAGCACGAGCTGGGCATCGGTCTCGGGCAGCTCGAGCTCGCGCTGCCCGACTTCCGCTATCAGGCGACGGATTCGACCGGCATCGTGGAGTACGAGCTCTGTCCGGTTTTCGTCGCGCGAGCCGTCGGCGATCCGATGCCGAACCCGGAGGAGGTCGCCGAGTTCGCGGCGGTGACCCCGCGCGACCTCGCCGCGGCGCTGCGCAGCACGCCGTGGGCGTTCAGCCCGTGGCTGGTGGAGCAGGCGAAGCTGCTGCCGCTCTACGCCTAGAGCTCTCGCACCAGCGCGCGGCGGGCGACGAGGTCGACGAGGACGTCCACGTTGTCGGTGCGCTGCTCGACGGACCCGCGCCCCCTGGGCAGCGCGCGAACCTTCGGATCCCGGATGCCGGCGAGCAGCTGGCGCTCGATGTCCGGATCCGGATGCACGTACGGCCGGTCCCAGAACGGTATGGCCGCCTGTTGCACATCGGTCAGACCGAGCCCGTTCTGCACGGTCGCCAGGGCGCGCATCGCGTCGCCGAGGGCGAGCTGGCGGTCTTGCCAGGCATCCGCTTGCAGCGCTCGGTCCACGGATGCGCCGACCTCTGCCGAGCAGGACAGCTGTCGGAACATCGTGCCGAACCACTTCGCGTACGGCGGCCAGCGGCGTTCGAGCAGGAAGGCGAGGTGCATGACGACGTGGGCGAGGCGGCCGGCGATGATGCGTGATCCGCGGTCGTCGCCGACGTCGCCTGCACGACTCATCAAGGGGAGTTCCTGCGCCAGTCGTGCCCAGTCGCAGGCGAGCACGTAGCGCCACACGTCATCCGGATACCACTCCAGCACGGCGCGCGCGGCGGCGAAGTCGCCGCTGTCGTCGGCGAACACCGGGCCGGCGACCACCTCGAGCACGGCCTGCCCGGAGAGTGACAGCCACTGGTCGACGGAGAGGCTGGCGCGAGGGTCGAAGCCGAGGTGGGCGTCCAGGAAACCGGCAACGGTGGTGACATCGACGTGATGACGGTCGACGGTCTGGCCGGTGAATGCGAAGCGAGTCGGCAGGCCGTGGAATAGGGCTGGGAGCTCCTCGGAAAGCGCATCGTCGACGGCCCTCACGTCTTCCTGCGGCACGAAGAGCGACAACCGGAGGCCCCAGTCGTGATCGCGCGATGTGGCGTCGTCGAGGCCGAGCACGTCGGAGCCTGCGCCGACGCGCCCTGCCGTGTGCGGCATGCGGGGAAAGCGCTCGGCGAGCAGCGGGGCGACGACCTCGTCGTAGTAGGCGCTGGAGAGGTCGACGCCGCTCGAGGCTGATGACGTGGGCATCCGGCCATTCTGCCCGGAGCGACGAGCCTGTCGATACCGGCTCGTTCTCCCCGTCTCGTCCCCGTCGGTCCGCGGCGGACGGCTTTGTCTCAGGTCTCGCTGAGCCTGTTCAGAAAGCGGATGACCGTCTCGCGCTCGTCGGGCCGCAAGTCCTTCGCGAGCTCGAAGCGTCGTCCGTGTCGTCGGCCGATCACCTCGCGGACGCGCAGGTGCGAGTCGGCGGCGAGCGTGATCACGATGCCTCGCCGATCGGTCGGATGCCGCTGTCGCTGGATGTGCCCCGCCGCCTCCAGTCGATCGAGGAGCTTCGTGACCGACGCCGTCGAGATGCCGAGGTGGGTCGCCAGCCCGCTCGGCGTTGCCAGGTCTCCCCGGCCCTTCAGGACCACCAGGTAGCGCATGGCCCGCATGTCGGTCGGACCCAGTTGCATCGTCCGTCTGGATTCGTCGAGCGACGCTTCCTCCGACTCGCGCCAGCGCCGGAGCGCGGCAAGAACCCTCACAATCTGGTCGACCTCGTCATCGGCCAGACCGGAGGTGTCGACAACGGCGCGTTCCGGATCCAGTGTCCGCGGGTCGATGAACGGATCAGGGCGGCCTCCATCGTCGCCGGTGGTCGGTGCATCCTGAGCATTCATCCTGGAGAGCCTTGCTGAATATCGCTAGCCTTACTAGTGTCTAGACAGACTAACTATTGAGTATGGGGACGGGCTGACGAAATGAGCGTACTGACTCCACTCGCCGCCAGTTCGCCGGCGACCCTGAGCGAGGTCGAGGATCGCTTGAAGCGCTACTTCGACGAGCAGGAAGCTAGGGCCTCGCGGCTCGGCGGTCGTTACGTCGAGCTCTGGCGTGCCATGCGGCAGAGCGCTCGCGGTGGAAAGAAGCTGCGGCCGGCACTCGTCGTCGAGACGTTCACTGCGCTTCACGGCGAAGCGACCGAGGTTCTCCCCGCCGCAGTGGCCGACGTCGCTGCGGCTTTCGAGCTGTTGCACACGGCGTTCCTGCTGCACGACGACGTGCTGGACGGCGACACGATGCGGCGCGGTCGCGCCAACCTGATCGGTGCGCTGGCCGCGGATGCCGAACGCCGTGGCGTCGACGCCGATCGCGCACGGGGCTGGGGTGAGGCATCCGCGATTCTTGCGGGGGACCTGCTCATCCACGGCGCGCACACGCTCATCTACGATGCGAACCTGCCGGATGCGTTGCGGCGGCGCATCCAGGACGTGCTCGATGACGCCATCTTCCGCACGGCTGCGGGGGAGCAGAGCGACATGGCGTTCGCCTGCTCGATCACGACCCCCAGCCTGGCCGGCGTGCTGGCGATGACCGAGGACAAGACCGCTCACTACTCGTTCGGCGATCCGCTCCGGGCCGGCGCACTGCTCGCCGGCGCGAGCGACGACCTGGTGTCCTTGCTCGGCGAGTTCGGCAGCGCGGTCGGCGTGGCGTTCCAGCTTCGCGACGATGTGCTCGGCACGTTCGGCGACGAACGCGTGCTCGGCAAGAGCGTGGCGAGCGACCGGCGCAACGGCAAGGTCACGGTGCTGACGGCAATGGACCACGGAGCGATCGATGCCCGTGACGCGGTCGGCGGGCATCCTCGCGACATGGCCGAGCGGCTGATCGTGCGCAACCGGGATGCTGCTCTACGACTGGCGACCGAATCGATCGTTCCCGACCGGCTGCGCTCGGTGCTCGAGGAGTGCGCAGCCCGCGCGACGGAGCGCCGCTCATGACGGTGTCCCTCGGCGGGGCCGGACCGTCCGGCGCATCGGAGGATGCTGCTGATCCCGTGGTCGGCGAGACCGACGCCCGTCACGACGGTCGAACGGCGACCGATCTCGAGCTGTACACCCGTACCGCGGAAGACAGCGCGGCCATGGTCATCCGGCGGTACTCCACGTCCTTCGGCGCAGCGGTGCGACTCCTCGCACCCGAGTACCGAACGGGGATCACATCCGTCTATGCTCTGGTGCGCGTCGCGGACGAGCTCGTCGATGGGGCGGCGGAACAGGCCGGGCTCCTGCTGGAGGCGCAACGTTCAGCCCTCGACGAGCTGGAGACGGAGACCGAACACGCGATGAGCTGCGGATTCAGCGCGAATCTCGTCGTGCACGCGTTCGCCCGCACCGCGAAGAGGGCAGGCATCGGACGCGACCTCACCGCGCCGTTCTTCGCCTCGATGCGCGCGGATCTCGGGAGCACGCGCTACACGAGCGCGGAGCTCGACGAATACGTCTACGGCTCTGCGGAGGTGGTGGGCCTGATGTGCCTTCGGGTGTTCCTCGCCGAGACGCCGACGGGAGAACGACCTGATGCCGCGACCTGCGCGCGGTTGGCCTACGGCGCTCGACGCCTCGGATCCGCGTTTCAGAAGGTCAACTTCCTGCGCGACCTCGGCAGCGATGTCGGCGATCGCGGCCGCGACTACTTCGGTGAGGTGGCGGGCGGTGTGCTCCCCGACGAGCTCAAGCATGCGCTCATCGAAGAGATCGACGACGACCTGAGGGCCGCTGCGAGGGTCATCCCCGACCTGCCGGCCGGATGCCGCACGGCTGTCGGCGTCGCTCACGACCTGTTCGCCGCGCTAGGCCGTCGCATCGACCGCACGCCGGCGGACGAGTTGATGCGCACACGGGTGAGAGTGCCCGACGTGCAGAAGCTGGCCATCCTGCTCCGGGCGATCAGCACCCGCCCCGGCCGCGGTTCGGCCTCATGGCGACCGACGGCAAAAGTCGCACCATGAAGGCCCGGAGCGGGCGGCAGCGGCACGACGAGCGTGGCGCAGCCACGCGCACGATCGTCATCGGCGGCGGCATAGCGGGGATCGCAACGGCGGCGTTGCTGGCACGCGATGGCCATTCTGTGACGCTGCTGGAGGCATCCTCGACCCTCGGCGGTCGTGTCGGAACGTGGTCGAGCGGTGGCTTCCGATTCGACACCGGACCATCGTGGTATCTGATGCCCGAGGTGTTCGAGCACTTCTACCGCATGCTCGGGACCGAAGCGCGCGCAGAGCTCGATCTCGTCGAACTCGATCCCGGGTACCGCGTCTTCTACGAAGGACAGCCCGAGCCGGTCGACGTGCCGAAGGGGAGAGCGCGCGTCCGCGAACTGTTCGAGGAGTTCGAGGCGGGCAGCGGACCGGCGCTGGATGCCTTCCTCGACTCCGCGGCTGACACCTACGACCTCGCGCTTCGCCGCTTTCTCTACACCTCGTTCGAGTCGAAGCGCTCGCTTCTCTCGTCGGACCTGCTCGCGCGCTCGCCCCGTCTCACTCGGATGCTGCTGCGATCCCTCGAAGAGCACACGGCGCGCTCGTTCACCGATCCCCGCCTTCGGCAGCTGCTCGAGTATCCAGCCGTGTTCCTCGGCTCGTCCCCTGCCATGACACCGGCGCTCTACCACCTGATGAGTCACCTCGACCTGGATGCAGGTGTGCTCTACCCTCGTGGGGGCTTCCGGTCGATCATCGACGGGCTGGAGCGGCTCGCCGAGTCGGCAGGCGTCGCGATCATCCGCGGTGCCAGAGCCACGCGCATCCTCACTCGTGAGGATGGAACGGCCACGCTCGGCCAGCGAGCGGTCGTGAGAGGCGTGCTCTATCGGCACGACGGGGTGGATCGGATCATGCCTGCCGATGTGGTGGTGAGCGCCGCCGACCTGCATCACAGCGAGACATCGTTGCTTCCGGAAAGGTTGCAGACCTACCCGGAGCCGTGGTGGCAGCGCCGCACGGCCGGCCCAGGCGCTGTGCTGCTCATGGCCGGCGTGCGCGGGCAGCTGCCCAGGCTCGCGCACCACACCCTGTTCTTCACGCGGGAGTGGCAGGCGAACTTCAACGCGATCTTCCACGAGCCGACGCACGTGCCCGACCCCGCGTCCATCTACGTCTGCCGGCCGAGCGCCACCGACCCGTCCGTCGCGCCGGAGGGCCACGACAATCTCTTCGTTCTGGTGCCGGTACCTGCCGACCCTTCGATCGGGATCGGCGGGATCGACGGCACCGGCTCGCCGGCGGTGGAGGCCGTTGCCGATGCCGCGATCAGGCAGATCGCGACCTGGGCGGGCATCCCGGATCTCGCCGATCGCATCGTCGTGCGCCGCACGCTCGGGCCAGGCGACTTCGAGCTCGACCTGCACGCGTGGAGGGGAACGGCTCTCGGGCCGGCGCACACCCTTCGGCAAAGTGCATTCCTTCGTGCCGGAAACATCTCGAAGCGGGTCGCAGGCTTGTACTACGCGGGCGGGTCGACGCTGCCGGGCATCGGCCTGCCGATGTGCCTGATCAGCGCGGAGCTCGTGCTCAAGCGGCTGCGCGGCGATCGGAGCACGTCGCCGTCTCCCGAGCCGGTGGCGGCGGGGGAGATGGTGCGCGAGTGAGGTTCGTCTATCTCGCGGCGCTGCTCGGCGCATCCGGATGCCTGTGCCTGCTCGACGCGCGCTGGCGACTCTACTTCTGGCGTGCTCCGGTGCGGGCCGCAGTGGTCACCGCCGCGGTGACGGCCTTCCTCCTGCTCTGGGATGCCGCCGGTATCGCGGCCGGGATCTTCCTTCGCGGGTTCTCGCCGCTCACGACGGGCGTGAAGCTCGCTCCACAGCTGCCGCTCGAGGAGCCTGTCTTCCTCGCCTTTCTGGTCTACCTCGTCGCGGTTCTGCTGTTCGGCGCGCGCCGCATGCTCGACGCTCGGCGCTCGCCGGGAGGACGACGAGCATGAGGGGAGCCGGTGGTCCGGTCTCCGGTATGGTGCTGGTCGGAGCGAGCGTCGTGCGATCGGATGCCTATCCGCTCCTGGCCCTGGCCTTCCTGCTCGCCGCAGCGGCCATCGCTGCCATGGCCATCGCGCTGCGCCGTCGAGAACGCCGGGAGGCGCTGCGACAGTGGTGGGCACCTGCTCTGATTGCGGCGGTCGTCGTCATCGTGCTCACCGCGGTGTTCGACTCGCTGCTGATCATCGCGGATGTGATCCGATACGACGAGCGCCTCCTCTCGGGCATCCGAGTCTGGATGGCGCCCGTCGAGGACTTCGCCTACCCCTTGGCGGCCATTCTGCTCGTGCCGTCGCTGTGGTCCATCGCCGGTGCGATGCTCAGACCGAGGCGGCCGATCGATGAGCCGCCGGTGACCGGCTCAGTCCCCGCCGAGGAGGCTCCGGAACGAGCAGTGCCCATGGGCGAGGGAGGACACGGCCGATGACGACCGTGACCGCGCCGAGAGGAACGGTGCGCCGCCTGTTCGTGGCATCTCGCCCGGTGAGTTGGATCAACACGGCCTATCCGTTCGCCGCCGCATACCTCCTCGTGGCCGGCGAGCTCGACGCGGCATTCGTGGCGGGTACGCTCTTCTTCCTCGTGCCGTACAACCTCGCGATGTACGGCATCAACGACGTCTTCGACTACGAATCGGATGCCGCCAATCCGCGCAAGGGCGGCGTCGAGGGCGCGCTGCTCGATCGGCGGCTGCACGGCACCACGCTCGTCGCATCCGTCGCGCTCTGCCTGCCGTTCATCGTGGTTCTGGTGGCGATCGGCAACCCCGTGTCATGGATCGTGCTCGCCGTCAGCGTCTTCGCGGTCGCCGCTTACTCGGTGCCCGGGCTGCGCTTCAAGGAGGTGCCGTTCCTCGACTCGGCCACTTCGAGCATCCATTTCGTCTCGCCGGCGGTCTACGGGCTGGTTCTGGCGGGCGCGGTGTTCACTCCGCGGCTCGTGGTGCTGCTTCTCGCATTCTTCCTCTGGGGGGTGGCGTCGCATGCGTTCGGAGCTGTGCAGGACATCGAACCTGATCGCGCAGGAGGGATCTCGTCCGTCGCCACGGTGATGGGTGCGGCGTGGACCGTGCGCTTCGCCATCGGCTGCTGGGCAGCGGCCGGAGTGCTGATGCTGTTCACCGCGTGGCCCGGCCAGCTCGCCTCGGCGCTGGTGATTCCGTACATCGGTTTGAGCGTTCCGTACGTGGCGATCTCTGACGCCGACTCGGCGCGCGCGCACCACGGATGGCGGTGGTTCTTGGCCGCGAACTACCTCTGCGGCTTCCTGGCCACCGTCTTGCTCATCGTCTACTGGTGGGAAGGGGCGAGACCCTGACTGCCGAAGCCTGAGGCTGACCGCGCCGCCGCTGTTGTGCTCGTGCGATTGGCGTCGTTGGTCACGCCTCGGCCCACATGGCGTCCTTCGGGAGCTTGCGCACCTTGGCCCGTCGCAGGCGACGCGCGGGAATCATCGACCGCATCTCCTCGAGCCTTCCGAAGCAGAGCAGCCGGTCGCCGGCCTCGAGCTCCGTGTTGCCGCGAGGATTCGGGATGACGGCCGCCCCGCGATGCAGCGTGAGCACCGTGATATCGCGGTCGCCGAGACCCGAGTCGCGCAGCGGCTTTCCAACGAGGTCCGCGCCCACGCCGACAGTCAACTCGGCGACGCCGTAGCCCGTGGAGACGCTGAGGCGCTGCCGCACGTCGATCTCGGGGAACGCCACCTGGTTGTCGATGTGGTCGACGATGGCACCGGCGACATCGAGGCCGGTCGCGGCCTCGATACCCTGCAGACCAGGCGACGAGTTGACCTCCATCACCAGCGGTCCGTCATTGCCTTCCAGCATGTCCACACCGGCGACGCGCAGTCCCATGATCTGGGCCGAGCGCACCGCGGCCTGCTCGTACGCGGGCTCCAGCGTCACGCGCTCGACGGACCCGCCGCGGTGCACGTTGGAGCGGAACTCGTCTCCGCTCGCCACCCGGCGCATCGCGGCGACGACGCGGTCGCCGACGACGAGTGCACGGATGTCCCGTCCCCTGCTCTCCGAGATGAACGACTGCACGAGCACGTTCTGCTTCGTCGAGTGCAGGGTCTCGATGATCGCCTCCGCGATCTTCGCCTCGGGAGCGAGGATGACGCCGATCCCCTGGGTGCCCTCCAGGAGTTTGATCACCACCGGCGCACCGCCGACGGATTCGATCGCCGTTCGCACATCCGCTCGGCTGTGCACGAAGGCCGTTGCAGGCATGCCGATGTTGTGGCGGGACAAAATCTGGTTCGCACGCAGCTTGTCGCGCGAATTCGTGATGCCGTTCGCGGTGTTGGGGGTGTACACGTCCATCTGCTCGAACTGGCGCACGACGGCCGTGCCGAAGTACGTGATCGAGTTGCCGATTCGCGGCAGCACGGCGTCGTAGTCGGAGAGCAGGCGTCCTCGGTACTGCAGGTCGGGCTCGTCGCCGGAGAGGTCGATCGAGAACCGCAGCGTGTCCAGCACCTTCACCCGGTGCCCGCGATCCGCCGCAGCATTGCGGAGGCGCTGGGTCGAGTACGACTGCGGTGCACGCGAGAGAATCGCCAACTTCAACGTGGGCTCCTGGAAAGATGGGGGAATGGGACAAACGGGTGAATCGACGGCGCGTGCGGCGACTCACCGTGCACGCCAGACGAGTGCGGGGGGTTCGACGGGATCAGTCCATTCAAGCACCGTCGTGGGCTGGCGCGAATGGGTCACTCTTCCGCGCATCGACGTTCCCTGGGTCAAGGCCAAGATCGACACCGGCGCGCGCAGCTCCGCGTTGCACGCCTTCGACATCGAGGAGCTCGACGGTGGTGCGCGCGTGCGTTTCCGGGTGCGGCCGTGGCAGGACTCGAACCGCGACGCGGTCGTCGTGGAGTGTCCCGTGCACGACCGACGGATGGTGCGCAGCTCGTCCGGCCACACCCAGCGTCGCTATGTCGTGGTGCTCGAGCTCGAGCTGTTCGGACGCACCGTGAAGGCGGAGACGACGCTCACCAATCGGGACCAGATGGGCTTCCGCATGCTCGTCGGCCGACAGGCGCTCCGCCAGGGCGGATTCGTCGTGGACCCCGGCCGCTCCTTCGTCGGCGGACGCGCGCCTCGCCCGGTCAGGCGCCGCAACCGCGGCCGCGCGTGAGCGCGTCGTAGCCTCAGCGCGCCGTCGGGTTGCCTGCGGTGTCGCGCTCCTCGTACTCGCGCGGATGCCATGACGCGAGAAGCACCGCATGCACGATGGCCAGCCCGGTCGCGATGCCGATCACGACGATCCATTGCGTCGGCGCCTCCGGACCAGTGCCTGACGTGAAAACGACGCCGAGCACGGTGGTTGCGGCGATGGCACCCACGTAGCGGGAGGTCTGGAAGATGCCGGCGGCGACGCCGGCGTCCTGCGGTCGCGCCGAGGCGTAGAGCGCCTGGCTCATGGCGATGCTCACGATGCAGTACGGCGCGCCCATCGCCGCGGTGATGAGCAGGATAGCGATCGGGTTCACGGTCACCGCGGCCAGGGTGAGGAGAGCTGCTCCGACGATGAGTCCCAGACCGCCGACGATCAGGGTGAAGCGCAGCCCGCGGCGCTCGATCAGGCGAGCACCCAGCGGCGTGAGGCCGATCGTCACTGCGGCCAGCGGGAACATCAGCAGGCCGGTGACGCCTGCGTTGTATCCGCCGTGCTCCTGCAGCAACTGCGGCAGGCCGAAGAACGCCGTGTAGTACACGAGGTTGAACACCGCGAAGCACAGGTACACCATCATCAGCGACCGGTTGGCGGCGAGCAGGCGCAGGTCGATGAACGGGACGGATGCCGTCAGCTCCCGCCACACGAACAGGCCGCCGGCCACCACCGCGGTCGCGAGCAACCACCACATGGGAGTCGATTCCAGGCCGAGCACGAAGATCAGCAGGGCGACGAGCGTGCCGACGAACAGCGCGATGCCTGGGATGTCGGATTGCACCACGAGTGTGCGCATCCGCTCGGCGCGACGCGGGGCGTCCTTGGGGGCGAACAAGCCGACGCCGATCATCGCCAGAATGGCCAGCGGCAGGTTGATCGCGAAGATGGCCGGCCAGCCGAGCGTGCTCACCAGCAGACCGCCCACCACGGGGCCGACGGCGGCGCCCGCAGTATTGGCGATCTGGATGCGCCCCAGCAGCCGCGGCGTCGACACGCTGCCTGCCTTGCTCAGCGGTCGCACCATCGCGACGGCGGACGGGAACGCCGTCGCCGTGCCGATCGCGAGCACCACGCGTCCGACGCAGACCCACGCGAACGACGGAGCGAACGGCGTCAGCACCGCGACGACGATCACGACGACCATGCCGAACATGAACAGGCGCCGCGGACCGAACCGGTCGCCGAGGCGACCCATGAGGGGCTGCCCGGCAGCGGACGCCAGGTAGAAGGCGGTGATCACCCAGGTCGCTTCGGCGATGCCGAGCGCGAAGGTCTTCTGCAGATCGACGAGCGCCACGGCGATCATCGAGGAGTTCAGCGGGTTGAGCGCCGTGCCGAGGCTGAGACTGGCGACCGCGAGCCCGGTGCGAGAGTGTTGCTGACCGGATGCCGATTGTGCGGGAGTTCCGTCGCTCACGATCCGTCGGCTTCCACGGTTTCGATCGTAGCGATGCGTCGTCTCCTGGCGTGCTCGCGTCGGCTGCGCACCATCTCACCTGCGCCGACCGCGCACGCGGACATCGCTCAGGGCGCGCCGATTACGCTGGACGGGTGAACGACGCCCTGCACCCGACTGTTCGCCCCCGCCGCCTCCGCACCACCCCCGCGATGCGACGACTCACGGCGGAGACCCGCCTGCATCCGGCGGAGCTGATCCTGCCGGTGTTCGTGCGCGAGGGCATCAGCGAGCCGAAGCCGATCGCCTCGATGCCCGGGGTCGTGCAGCACACGCTCGACAGCCTCAAGGCGGCCGTGAACGAGGCAGCAGCTGCCGGCATCGGGGGCATCATGCTCTTCGGCGTGCCAGAGGTGCGGGATGCCATCGGCAGCGGTGCGACCGATCCCGACGGCATCCTCAACGTCGCCACAAGGGCAACGGTCGCCGAGGCCGGCGATGCGCTGGTGGTGCAGACCGACCTCTGCCTCGACGAGTTCACGGATCACGGACATTGCGGGGTCCTGGATGCCGCCGGCCGCGTTGACAACGACGCCACCTTGGTGCGCTACCGCGACATGGCGCTGGCCCAGGCGGAGGCGGGATCCGCGATCCTCGGCCTCAGCGGCATGATGGACGGCCAGGTGGCCGCGGTGCGCGACGTGCTCGACGACGAGGGGTTCGCCGACACCGCCGTGCTCGCATACGCGGCGAAGTATGCATCCGGTTTCTACGGTCCGTTCCGCGAGGCCGTCGACTCGCAGCTGCAGGGCGACCGCCGCAGCTACCAGCAGGATCCGGCGAACAGACGCGAGGGCCTGCGCGAGGCGCGGCTCGATCTCGAAGAGGGCGCGGACATCCTCATGGTGAAGCCCGCCATGTCCTACCTCGATGTGCTGAGCGATGTGGCCGAGATCAGTGATATTCCGGTGTGGGCATATCAGGTCAGTGGCGAGTACTCGATGATCGAGGCCGCCGCCGCGAACGGGTGGATCGACCGCGATCGCGCCGTGCTCGAGACGCTGACGAGCATCCGCCGCGCGGGTGCTGACGCGGTGCTCACCTACTGGGCGACCGAGGTCGCGGGGTGGCTGAAGTGACCGCGATCGGCTCGACGAACGACGGGGCCTTCGACCGCGCGCGACGGGTCATCCCCGGCGGTGTGAACTCGCCTGTGCGGGCGTTCCGCTCAGTCGGCGGGACCCCGCGTTTCCTCGTCTCCGCGCACGGACCGTATGTCACCGACGTCGAGGGACGCGAGTACGTCGACCTCGTGGCGTCGTGGGGTCCGGCGATTCTGGGGCACGCGCATCCGGAGGTCGTCGCGGCCGTGCAGGATGCCGCCTCCAGCGGCCTGAGCTTCGGCGCATCGACTCCCGCGGAGACCGAGCTCGCCGAGCTCGTCGTCGACCGCCTCGCCGTGACGCCGGGCGCGCATCACCTGCCTGGTGCGTCGCTCGTGACCACCCGTCTCATCGACGAGCTGCGCCTGGTCTCCACCGGCACCGAGGCGACGATGACGGCCATCCGCCTGGCGCGCGGCGCCACCGGCCGTGACCTCATCGTGAAGTTCTCCGGCCTCTACCACGGACATTCCGATGGCCTGCTCGCGGATGCCGGCAGCGGCCTCGCCACCCTCGCGCTGCCCGCATCGGCCGGCGTCCCTGCGGCGATCGCGGGTCAGACGATCGTCATCCCCTACAACGATCGCGATGCGGTGCGTGCGGTCTTCGCTGAGCACGGCGCGAATATCGCGGCGATCATCACCGAGGCCGCCCCGGCGAACATGGGCGTCGTGCCGCCGGCTCCCGGATTCAACGCGTTCCTTGCCGACGCCGCGCACGACAACGACGCGCTGCTCATCCTCGACGAGGTGCTCACCGGATTCCGCGTCGGACCCGCAGGATTCTGGCAACTCGACGCCTTCGCCATCCGCGAGGAGGACGACGGATCGCGTCACCTCGTCTCGCCCACGTACGTTCCCGACCTCGTCACGTACGGCAAGGTCATCGGCGGCGGAATGCCGCTGGCAGCCCTCGGCGGGCGCCGCGAACTCATGGAGCAGCTCGCGCCAGTCGGACCGGTGTACCAGGCGGGCACGCTGTCCGGGAACCCGGTAGCCGTCGCCGCGGGGCTGGCCACGCTGAGGCTGGCGGACGCTGACGTCTACCACCGGCTCGATGTCGTCGCTGAGACCATCTCCGAAGCAGCGGATGCCGCACTCACGGCATCCGGAGTCCCCCACGTCATCTCGCGTGCCGGCAACCTGTTCAGCGTGCAGTTCCGCGAGACGCCAGCCGTCGACTACGCCGGCGTGCAGGATCAGGATGCCTTCCGCTACGGCGCCTTCTTCCACTCGATGCTCGAGCAGGGTGTCTCCCTGCCGCCGAGCGTGTTCGAGGCGTGGTTCGCCACCGCGGCGCACGACGACGCGGCGGTGAACCGGATCCTGGACGCGCTGCCCGCTGCGGCTCGCGCCGCGGCGTCCGCTCGTCCCGCCTAGACCCCTGGAGGTCTGACTCGTCGCCCTTCGTGCGGCAGAAACGTGGTGGGTCGTCACTGGCCTGCCCGCCGGATGCGACGGCCGGGTCGTCATCCGCTCCGGCGCACCGCACCTGATCAACGCCGCCGCCCGGGTCCGGCGCCAGGAGCAGAGAAAGAGGGCCGCCCGCTCGCGCGGACGGCCCTCTTCGATGGAGCTGGACTACTTGGCGCCCTTGGCGAGTGCCTCGAGCGTCGGGTTGTTGGAGTACGCGTCGACGGCGTTGTCCTTGGTGACCAGGACCGGCGTCAGCGCCTTGTACGGAACGGTGATCTGGCCGTTGTAGGCGTTGGTCTTGTCGTTGAAGTCGACGCCCGCCGGCTTCTTGTCGCCCTTGGACAGGTCGGTGATCAGCTCGACGGCGGCCTTGGCCTCATCGTCGGTGTTCTTGTAGATCGTCGAGTACTGCGTGCCGTTCATGATGAGCGGGATCGACGCGGTCTCGGAGTCCTGACCGGTGACGATCGGAACGGCGAGGCCCGCCTGCTGCGCGGCGGTGATGATCGAGCGACCCAGGGTGTCGTTCGGGGACAGCACGCCATCGAGCACGGTGCCGTTCGAGTACGTCTTGGTGATGATGTTGGTCATGCGGGTCTGGGAGTTCTTCGGGTCCCAGTTGTCCGTCTGCACCTGCTGGAAGGTGGTCTGGCCGGACGGCACCTTCAGCTCACCCTTGTCGATCAGCGGCTTGAGAACGCTCATCGCGCCGTTGAAGAACACCGAGGCGTTCGCGTCGGTGTTCGCACCCGCAAAGAGCTCGATGTTGTACGGGCCGCTGGCCTTCTTGGCCTTCATGCCGTCCAGCAGAGCCTGAGCCTGCAGCTGGCCGACCTTGTAGTTGTTGAAGGCCGCGTAGTAGTCGACGTTCTTCGTGTTCATGATGTTGCGGTCCCAGGCGATGACCGTCGCGCCGGCCTTCTTCGCCTGCGCGACCTGCGTGCCGAGCTGGCTGCCGTCCTGGGCGGCGATCACGATGACCTTGTCGCCCTTGGTGACCATCGACTGGATCACGTTCTGCTGGTCGGAGACGCTGGCCGAGTACTGCACGTCCGACTTGAAGCCGGCGCCCTTGAGGGCCTTCTCGAACGACGCCTTGGCGAGCACCCAGTTCTGGGAGGTCTTCGCGGGCAGCGCTACGCCGATCGTGTCGCCCTTCTTAACCGTGGAGTCGGCGGACTCGGAGGCGGCGCGGGACGAGCATCCGGTCAGCGCCAGGCCGGCGATGGCCACGGCGGTGAGGCCGATGAGCAACTTCTTGCGCATGGTGTTCCTTACTTATCAGTGGATTGCAGGGCGGCCCTGCTGAGGGCCGCTCCTTCTTCGAAGCTGTCCGGTGGTGCGACTGGGCAGCGGGTCGGAGAGCCGGCGGCGACAGCCCGTCGGCGGCGGGATCAGGACAGCGAGCCGACCTTCTCGTCGACGGGCTTGTCGATCCCCTGGGGCTGGGCTTCGATCGAGGCCTCGGTGTCTGCGGGCTTCTTGCGTCCGATGCCGAGACCGCGCAGCAGCAGGCCGGTGATCGACGGCCGCCCCTGGGTCTTGTTGTAGACGTCGAACGCGACGGCGACGACGAGCACCAGTCCGCGGATGATCGACACCCACGAGCTGTCGATTCCGAGCAGCGACAGGCCGTTGGAGAGGAACGCCATCACGAAGGCACCGATGATCGAGCCCGCAACGGTTCCGACGCCACCGAAGATCGCCGCTCCGCCGACGAAGACCGCGGCGATGGCATCCAGCTCCCAGCCGGTGCCGTCGAACGGACCGGATGCCTGGGCGTTGCCCACGAAGACCATGCCGGCGACAGCGGCGAGGATCGACATGTTCATCATCAGCAGGAAGTTCACGCGACGCGACTTCACGCCGGAGAGCACCGCGGCGCTGGCGTTGCCGCCGACCGCGTAGATGTGGCGGCCGAAGACGGTGCTCGAGGTGAGGAAGCTGTAGAGCAGGATGAGCAGCCCGGCGATGATGCCCACCACGGGGAAGCTCGTGCCGACGCGACCGGTGGAGAACAGGTAGGTGGCGAACACCGTGACGCCGCACAGCAGCACCAGCTTGACGACGCTGACCCACATCGGCTTCAGGGTGGCGCCCATCCTGACACGCTTGCGACGGTCGTGGACCTCCATCCATATGAGCGCGATGACGACGATCAGGCCGAGGATCAGGGTCGGGTTGCTGTAGCCGAAGTCCGGTCCGAAGTCGGGCAGGAAGCCGTTCCCGATCCAGTTGAAGGAGTCGGGGGTCGGAACGGCCGTCGAGTTGCCGACGACCTGGTTGGCGCCGCGGAAGATCAGCTGTCCGGCCAGCGTGACGATGAAGGCGGGAACGCGAACGTAGGCGACCCAGAATCCCTGCCAGGCGCCGACGACCGCGCCGGTGGCCAGGCCGAGGAGCATGGCCACGCCGGCAGGCAGGTGCCAGACCGCCATCGACTGGGCGACGACGATGCCGACGAAGGCCGCGACGGATCCGACCGAGAGGTCGATGTGTCCGGCGATGATGAGCATCACCATCCCGATCGCGAGGATCAGGATGTACGAGTACTGCTGCACCATGTTGATGACGTTGGTCGGGTCCAGCGTCAGTCCGCTGGTGAGGATCTCGAAGACGAGGATGATCACGACCAGCGCGATGATCATGCTGTACTGGCTGATGCCGCGCCCTCCGGTGAGGGTGCGCATGCCCTGGGTGAACTTACTCATGCGGCGGATCCGGTCTTTCTCGTGGAGGTCATGCTGACCATCAGGGATTCGGGGTTGGCGTCTTCGGCGGGCAGCACGTTGGTGATCTGGCCCTCGAAGATCGTGTAGATGCGGTCGGACATGCCGAGCAGTTCTGGCAGCTCGGACGAGATCAGCACGATCCCCTTACCCTGGGCGGCCAGCTGGTTGATGATGTTGTAGATCTCGTACTTCGCGCCGACGTCGATGCCTCTGGTGGGCTCGTCGAGGATGAGGAGGTCGGGGTCGGAGAACATCCATTTCGCCAGCACGACCTTCTGCTGGTTGCCGCCGGAGAGCTTGCTCACGCCCTCGTCGACCGAAGGAGCCTTGGTGCGCAGCGCCTGGCGGTATTCCTCCGCGATCTTGTACTCGGCGAGGTCGTTGACGACGCCGCCCCGCGAGATCTTGTCGAGCCGGGCCGAGACGGTCGCGCGCTTGATGGTGTCGAGCAGATTGAGCCCGAGCGTCTTGCGGTCCTCGCTCACGTAGCCGATGCCGTTGTGGATGGCGTCGCTGACGTTGCCGACCTTGATGCGGTTCCCGTCCTTGTAGATCTCACCGCTGAGGTAGGTGCCGTAGCTGCGGCCGAACACGCTCATCGCGAGCTCGGTCCGTCCGGCGCCCATCAGCCCGGCGAAGCCGACGACCTCGCCGCGGCGCACCGTGAAGCTCTCGTTCTTGCACACGAGGCGGTCCGGATCGGTCGGATGTTGCACCGTCCAGTTCCGCACCTCGAAGAACGTCTCGCCGATGTTCGGCGTGCGCTCGGGGAAGCGGCTCTCCAGCGATCGGCCGACCATGCCGCGGATGATGCGGTCCTCGTCGACGCCTCCGGCGGCGACATCGAGCGTCTCGATCGTCTTGCCGTCGCGGATGATCGTGATCGAGTCGGCGACGCGCTCGATCTCGTTCAGCTTGTGGGAGATCATGATCGACGTCATGCCGGATTCCTTGAATCCGAGGATGAGGTCGAGCAGGTGCTGCGACTCCGTCTCGTTCAGGGCGGCTGTCGGCTCGTCGAGGATGAGCAGCTTGACGTCCTTGTGCAGAGCCTTCGCGATCTCCACCAGCTGCTGCTTGCCGACGCCGAGGGTCTTGATCGCGCTGTCGGGGTCTTCGTTCAGGCCGACGAGGTCGAGGAGTTCGCGCGCCCGCTTCTGGGAGGCGACCCAGTCGATGCGGCCGAAGCGGGTGATCTCGTTGCCGAGGAAGAGGTTCTCGGTGATCGAGAGCTCGGGGATGAGCGCGAGCTCCTGGTGGATGATCGCGATGCCGGCGGTCTCGCTCTGCTTGGTGTCCGAGAAGCGCACCTCGTCGCCCTCGAAGATGATGTCGCCCTCGTACGTGCCGTACGGATAGACGCCGGAGAGCACCTTCATGAGGGTGGACTTGCCTGCGCCGTTCTCGCCGCAGATCGCGTGGATCTCGCCACGCGCCACGGTCATCGTCACGTCGGAGAGTGCGACCACACCGGGGAAGCGCTTGGTGATGTCGCGCATTTCCAGAATGGGGGCGTTCGCCACGGATGATCCTCTCGCTGTGCGGGGCGAGGCATCCGTTCGGCCAGGACCAGAGGCCCTGCGGGTGGTGCGTGACGACGCCTTCGTCCCGTGGAAAGCGGCGCTGTGGCCGCTCGTAGTGCGTCCTTTTCGGACAACGGACGAAACGGTAACACACTTGTGTTCAGGTGTTGAATTCAAGCGCGCGAATGAGCGACGGCAGGCGCGCTGAAGTGAACGCACTCGATCGGTGCGCCGCGAAATTACGGGACTAAGCCCGCCCGTGGCTCGCGCGGGACCGTCTGGAAAGTGAATCCACGATCACGGCGAGCAAGAGGACGGCGCCGGTGATCATGTACCGCACCGACGCGTCGAGGTTGAGCAGCGTGAGGCCGCTCGAGATGGCGGAGATGACCAGCACGCCGAGCACGGCCGACCACGCGCTTCCGCGCCCGCCGAACAGGCTCGTGCCGCCGATGATCGCAGCGGCGATGGCGTTGAGGTTCGTGTCGGCGGATCCGGTGAGCGTGGTCGCCGATCCCAGGCGGGCAGCGGCGAGCACACCGCCGATGGCGGCGAACGACGAGCAGACGACGAACGCGGTGACCAGGGTGCGGGTGACGGGGAGACCGGCGCGGCGCGCGGCATCCACGTTGCCACCGACGGCGAAAACCGACCGGCCCCAGCGCGTGCGGCGCAGCAGGTACGACATGAGCACGACGAGCAGCAGGAAGAGCACCGGCATCACGGCGGTCCCGCGGTCGAGCGAGAGGTACCAGACCGCAAGGCCGAGTCCGACGGCCAGCACGAGCGCGCGCACGACCGGAACCGACGGATGCTCCGCCGGAAGCTGCGCGCGCATTCGCCGCCGCCTGCGGGCCAGCCCGGTGCCCAGCACGGCGAGTGCCGCGAGTCCGGCGATCACGTACGCCACCCACGGCGGAAGGAACCACGTGTTGGCGAACTGCACGAGCGGATCCGAGAACGGGATGTTGATCGATCCGGTCGGCCCCAGCAGCGCCAGCTGCACGCCGAGGAACGCCAGGAGCCCGGCGAGCGTGATCAGGAAGCTGGGCACGCCGAAGCGGGTCTGCAGGAATCCGTAGAACACGCCGATGACGGCGCCGACGGCGATCGCGGCGATCACGCCGATGAGCATCGGCCACTGCAGCCGCATGGCGCACACGCCGACCACGGCACTCGCCAGCCCGCTCACGGAACCCACGGACAGGTCGATCTGCGCCACGAGCAGCACGACGACCGTTCCCAGTGCGATGACGCCCAGCGGCGCGGCCTGCAGCGTGAGGTTGACGAGGTTGCCCGGCGCGAGGAACCGCGGATTCAGCGACTGGAAAAGCACCGCGATCACGATGAGCCCGACGGCGATCGGTGCCGATCCCAGCTCGCCGTCACGCACGCGGGAGACGAATCCGGCGGAGACGTCGCGCAGCGTGCGCACGCCGCCCGTGTCGAGCCGCGAGGACGGGGAGCCACCGCTGGACGCCGTGCCCTTCCGTGCTCGCTGCACGGGACGATCGCGATCCGCGGTCATCGTCGACCTCCAGGCGGAAGCCCGTCGTCCGGACCGGATGCCCCCGGCCAGTATCCGTTCCGTTCCTCGCGGCGCTCGCGCGGATCGTCCTCCGGCGTGCCCTCCTCGAGGTTCAGCACCCCGGTGATGGAGGCGATGATGTTCTCGTAGCTCAGGTTGGGCGCGCGGAAGCGGCCGTTCACGCGGCCGAGCCGCAGCACGATGACTCGGTCGGCCACGGCCTGCACGTCGGCCATGTTGTGGCTGATCAGCACGACGCAGTGGCCGCGATCCCGCAGCAGTTCAATGAGGTTGAGCACCTCGGCCGTCTGGGCGACGCCGAGCGCGGCCGTCGGCTCGTCGAGGATGACGACATCCGGTTCGCCGATCAGCGAGCGAGCGATGGCGACGGTCTGCCTCTGGCCACCGGAGAGCGTGGCGACGGGCATCCGCACGGACGGGATGCGCGCAGAGAGCTGCCGCAGCAGCTCCCAGGACCGCTGCTCCATCGCCTCCTCGTCGAGCGGACCTCGGCCGAGCTCTCGTCCCAGGAACAGGTTCGCGACGACGTCGAGGTTGTCGCAGAGCGCGAGGTCCTGGAAGACGGTCGCGATGCCGAGCTCGCGGGAGGCCGCCGGCGACGGGATCGAGACGGTCTTGCCCGCGTAGGCGATGGTCCCGGCATCCGCGGGGTGAACGCCGGCCAGGATCTTCACCAGCGTCGATTTGCCCGCGCCGTTGTCGCCGACGAGCGCGACGACCTCACCGCGGTAGAGGTCGAGATCCACGTTGCGCAGTGCCTGGATGTGGCCGAACGACTTGGAGATGCCGCGCATGCTGACGATGGGGCTCAGCCCTGCATCCGCCGTTCCGCCCTCGCCGAGTCCCGTCTCGAAGCCCGTCATGAGATGCCGTGCTCCTTGCAGTAGGAGGCGTATGCGGGCGTGCAGATCTGGTCGACAGTGTGGAAGCCGCTGTCGATGACCACCTTCTTGACGTTCTTCACCGTCACGGCCACCGGCGTGAGCGTCACACTCGGCACCGTCTTGCCCGCGACCTTCGTCGTGCCCGTTCCGGCCGGCGTGCCGCCGTTCACGAGGGTGAGCGCGGCATCCGCGGCGATCGTCGCCTGGCGGCGGATCGGCTTATAGACGGTCATGTACTGGGTTCCCGCGAGGATGCGCTGCACGGCGGCCACCTCGGCATCCTGCCCCGTCGTCGGCGGCACCGGGCTCATCCCGGCCGCCTGGAGCGCGGCGATCGCGCCCTCGGCGAGCCCGTCGTTCGCGGCGTACACCCCGGCGATCCGGTTGCCGAACTGCGTGATCTGTCCGGCGACCCAGGTCTGCGCCTCGGATCCTGCCCAGTCGGGGGTGTCGTACTTGGCCAGCACCGTGTATCCGGACTCGTCGAGCACCGACAGCGCAGCCTTCTTGTACAGCACGGCGTTGTTGTCGGTGGGCGATCCGTTGACCATGAGGATGCCGCCCCCCTTCGGCACGCCCAATTCGTGCAGCCTCGCAACGAGGGACTGCGCCTGGAGCACGCCCACCTGATCGTTGTCGGCCGAGACGAAGAACGAGAGGTCAGGGCTGTTGATGATGCGGTCGTACGCGATCACCGGCACGCCCTTGGCAGCCGCCTCGTTGACGATGGATGCCGCTGCCTGCCCGTCGACGGCATCCAGCACCAGCACGGCGACACCCTGCGCGAGCATGGACTCCGCCTGCTGCTGTTGCCGCGCGGCGTCGGCCGACGCGTTCTGATAGGCGACGGTGCAGCCGGGGCACTTCGCGTGGATGCGGCTCTCGAAGGCAGGACGATCCGCGGATTCGTACCGCGTGTTGGTGGAGTCCGGCAGCAGGAGCCCGATGGTGGCGTGCTGAGGATCCACGGCCGGATGCGACGTGTCACCGGGCGCCACCGCGTTCGCACACCCGACGAGGGCCAGCACGCAGGCGACGGCGGCGAGCAGGGCACCCGCTCGGATCGCCTTCATTCCGCGGCTTCCTCCGTCTGCCCGGATTCGTCGGGCTTGATCGAGACACGATCGACGGCCATTGCCACAGCGCCCATCGGCGCCGCGTTCACTCCGAGCTGGCTCTGCACGATCTCGGGAGCGAACTGCGTTCCGGCGAGCACGGCACGCTCGACCTCGCGGCGCATCGGTCCGAGCAGCAACTCGCCAGCTCGGCCGAGATCGCCGCCGACGACGATGCGCTCCGGATCGAGCAGGTTGCAGAGATTCGCCGTTGCCACACCGATCGCGGTTCCGGCGTCGGCGATCGCGCGGATGGCCTCCGACTCGCCCGACATCGCACGCACGATCACGTCCTGCAGCTTGACGCCCCTGTGACCGGACTGCAGTCGTTCGATCAGGGCGTCCCCGCCCGCGATAGCCTGCACGCATCCGCGGTTTCCGCACTCGCAGAGGGGTCCGTCCTCCTGGATCACCGTGTGCCCGAGCTCACCCGCCATGCCCGCGTGTCCGGCGTAGACCCGTCCGCCCAGCACGAGGCCGGCGCCGATCCGGTCGCCGGCATCGACGAAGATCGCGTCCTCCTTGCCACGCGCGGCGCCCAGCCGCAGCTCGCCGAGGGCCGCGGCGTTCGCATCCGTGTCGACGAACACAGGGCGCTGGAGCCTCTGCTGCAGCACGTCGGCGACCTCGACGCCGTCCCATCCGCGAAGGATCCCGCGCCGCGCGATCCGCCCGGTGCGCTTGTCGATCGGAGCGGGAAGGGCAACGCCGACGGCCAGCAGGTCGAGCATCCCCGCGCCGGCGGACTCGAGCATGTCGGCCAGCAACAGCATGATGCGGTCGAGCTCGTTGTCGGCACGGTGGTCCTTGGCCAGCGGCATGTGCGTGTCAGCGACGACCGTGTACGCGACGTCGGAGATGGCGATGCGCAGGTGGCGCGTTGAGACGTGAACGCCGGCCACCAGGCCGAGTGCGTGGGCGAGCGTGACGTGCTGCGCGCGGCGCCCGCTGCGCGTACCGGGCGCGGTGTTCAGCACGCCGGCCCCGGTGAGCTCCTTGACGATGTTGGAGACGGTCGCGGGGGAAAGCCCGGTGAGGCCTGCAAGCTCGATCTGACTCAGCCCGCCGTACTTCTTGACGGCGTCAACGATCCGGCCGCGGTTGGCTTCACGTAGTGAAGTCTGCGACCCAGGCGTCCGACGTTGGGCTTGCACGCCTACACGATACGCGATCGCGGCTGTGGGACTAAGAGGTGACGACGCTGAATTCGCCGGGGAAGACGGTCGTGTTCCGTGCCGGTGGATTCGAGTGTCGTACGCGGGTGTCGGCGGTATCGATCCGGCCGAAGGATTCGCTGCACCGAGTCGGGCGATTCTCGGCTCCTGTGGCGACACGCCGCACCTCGAGGCGTCAGTTCCATAACGTCTCGCCGTCGTCCGGCCGCATGCCTGACCGGGTGAAGGCGACCCGGCAGACTAGGCCTATGGCCGACTTCCACGTGTACCGCGATCGTCTCGAGATCCGCCTCACCCGTGCGGAGAAGATGCTGTCGCTGCGGCGGGACGATCTCGTGGTGCCGCGGGAGAGCATCCGCTCGGTGGCCATCACGGCCGACCCGTGGATCTGGATCCGCGGGGTCCGCGCGCCAGGCAACAGCATTCCTTTGACACTCGCGGTCGGCACGTGGAAGTTCCACGGCGGCAAGGATTTCCTGGTGCTCAAGGGCAAGCAGCGCTCGGCAGTCGTCATCGACATCGAGCAGCCCGACCCCGACCAGACGGATGCCGATCAGACGGATGCCGCGCAGCCGGACGCCCCCGAGGCGGCCGACCAGTCGGCCGGCGGCACCGACGCGGCGACTGGTCCCGACGCGGGTGCCGCGACGGCGGCGGCACCCAGCGCGGCGAAGAAGGCCAAGAAGGCCGAGAAGGCCAAGAAGGGCTCATCCAAGGGCGCGTCCAAGGCCGGAACTGCAACGGACGACGACGCACTTCCCGACGACGGGGATCTCGCTGCGAACGCACGCGTCGTGGTCGCTGACGGCTTCGCGCGGGTCATCGTCTCCACTCAGCACGCATCGAAGCTGGTCGAGGCGCTGCGGGACATCCGTCCCGGCTCCGACTCTCCCGTCGACAAGGTCATCGGCTGACGATGGCCGAGCCGCGCGGTGAGGGATCGGGTGCTACCCGTGGCCGTCGCGGGCGTTCGACCCGCGCCAGGGGTCGCGAGGCTGAGCCGCGGGTCATCGGGGCCGACTGCTGCGTGGTGGGCGGCGGGCCGGCCGGCATCATGCTCGGAATGCTGTTGGCGCGGGCCGGAGTGAACGTCGCGGTGCTCGAGAAGCACGGCGACTTCCTGCGGGACTTCAGGGGCGACACGATCCATCCGTCGACCATCCAGGTGCTGGATGAGCTGGGGCTGAGGGATGCCTTCCTCACCCTTCCGCACACCACGGTGTCGTCATTCGACGCGGTGGTCGACGGCACGCGTCTCACACCCATCGATTTCGACACGCTGCGTGGCCGCAACGACTTCTTGGTGCTCATGCCGCAGTGGGACTTCCTCGACTTCCTGGTCGAGCATGCTGCCTCGTATCCGGGGTTCCGGCTGCACCTGAACACCGAGGCGACCGAGCTGGTCACGGAGGGCGACACCGACGGAGTGCCGGGCAGCGGCCGCGTCGTCGGGGTGCGCGCGACGGGACCGGACGGACCAGTCGAGGTGCGGGCCGCCATCACGGTCGCTGCCGATGGCAGGGATTCGGTGGTGCGCGCGGCATCCGGTCTGCCGTCCACGGACTTCGGGGCGCCGATCGACGTGGTCTGGTTCCGGCTGCCGTACCCGGAGAACCGGCCGCCGGACACTCTCGGGTACCTCGACCAGCACCGGCTCATCATCACGATCCCGCGCGAGGGCTACTACCAGGTGGGCCTCATCATCCCGAAGGGGAGCTTCGAGAGCCTGCGCAAGGAGGGCCTGGACGCCGTGCGCTCAGCCGTCACGGAGACGGCCGACTTCCTCGAACCGGTGATCGGCGAGCTGACGTCGTTCAAGAAGCTCAAGCTGCTGTCGGTGCAGATAAACCGGCTGGACAGGTGGTCCCGTCCCGGGCTGCTGTGCATCGGCGACGCTGCGCACGCTATGTCACCGGCGTTCGGTGTTGGCGTGAACTACGCCATTCAGGATGCCGTCGCCTCCGCGAACAGACTGGCGCCGCTCCTGCGCGGGGTGGGGCCGGTGGCCGGGGCACGGGCATCCGCCCTGGACGCAGCAGCCGAGTGGGTGCAACGCAGACGGATGCCTCCCGTGCGCGCGATGCAGGCGGTGCAGCTCGTCGCGCACCAGGTCATCAACGGGACGGGTGCGACGCTGCTGCCGAATCCGATCGATGAGCCGCAGCGCATCGTGCTGTCGGCGGTGATGCCGATCGTGCAACGGGTGGCGGCGCGGGTCATCGGGCGCGGCATCCGTCCGGAGCACGTCTCACCGCGGGTGCGCGGCGCGACGACGCGCCCTTTGCGCTGACGCGCGTTACGGCGACCCGACCGCGAAGACGTCCTGGAGACGTCAGGTGGTGATCGGGTCGCTCAGGAAGATCAGCACGAGGCCTGCAAGCGGCAGGATGCCCTGGATGATCGCCGCGCGGATGTACCGCGCCCCCGTTGTGACCAGCACCACTGCCGCCAGCACCATGCACGTCAGGGTGAAGAACACGAGCGTCAGCCCGACGACGTGCTGCCCGACGCCGTACGCGATGATGCCCACCAGCGCGCCGATCGCGAGGAAGAGGTTGTAGAAGCCCTGGTTGTAGGCCATCGGCCTTGTGGCTTCGGCGGTCGCCTGGTCGGGCACCGAGAACCTCTTCCACACGCTCGGCCTTGCCCAGAACACGCTCTCCATCGCGAAGATCAGCACGTGCAGCACGGCGGCCAGGGCGATGACCAGCGTTGCGATCACGATCATGCGGCCAGCCTAGGACCGAGGATGTGCGCTCCGGCGGAACCGGGGCGCACGCGTCGGCGCGCCTCCGGGCGCTCCGCGGTGTGTCGGCCGGGAATGCCGCCGGAACGTATCGCGATCAGTCAGCGGCGAACGTCGACGACGGTGCGACCGCGGATTTGGCCGGCCAGGATGCGATCGGCCGCGCCGATGGCATCAGCGAGGCCGATCGTCTCGGTCATGGCGTCGAGCAGGTGAGCGTCGAGGTCGCTCGCCAGTCGTGACCACGCCTCCTCGCGCAGCGAACGCGGCGCCTCGACGGAGTTGATGCCGGCCAGCGTCACACCGCGCAGGATGAAGGGCATCACGGTGGTCGGCAGGTCTGCGCCCCCAGCGAGCCCGCAGGCCGCGACGACGCCGCCGTACGAGGTCTGTGCGAGCACGTTCGCGAGAGTGACGCTGCCGACGGCGTCGACGGCGCCCGCGAAGCGGGCCTTCTGCAACGGCCGTCCCGGCTCGGTGAAGTCCGCGCGGTTGAGTATGGCGGATGCCCCGAGCTCGCGCAGGTAGTCCGCCTCCGTCTCGCCACGACCCGTCGACGCCGTGACGGAGTATCCGAGATGAGCGAGCACCGCGATGGCGACGGATCCGACGCCTCCCGCCGCACCCGTCACCAGCACATCGCCGGACTCGGGCGTGACCCCGCCGCGCTCCAGCGCGAGCACGGCGAGCATCGCGGTGAATCCCGCGGTGCCGATGGCTGCTGCGTGGTGCTGCGTGACGGAATCCGGAACGTGGACGAGTCCATCGCCGCGCACGACGGCGAGCTCGGCGAGACCGCCGTTGCGGGACTCCCCGATCCCGTCGCCGTTCAGGACCACGCGGTCGCCTGCGCGGAACCGGGCATCCGTCGATGTGCGGACGCGCCCCACGAGGTCGATCCCTGGGATGAGGGGCGTGCGCCTCAGCACGCCCGGACGTCCCGCGAGGGCGAGGCCGTCCTTGTAGTTCAGGCAGGAGTAGTCGATGTCGATGGTGACGGCGTCCGGTTCGAGCACGTCGTCATCGAGCGTCAGGAGTCTGGCCGAGTGCGCAGTGATGACGCCGTTCTCGAGCTGCTGGTCGACGTAGTACGCGCGGAACGACATGGCCTCAGCCTAGAGCGGCACCACGCTCGTGCTCGGTGGGTCTTAGAGAGAGGCCGAAGCCCTTGGCGACCGTACTCACCCGGCAGTCAAGCGATCGGATGCGTGCAGTGATCAGGTGAGCGGCGGCCGCTCTTCTCCCTGCTGCTCACCAGGAGCCGGAGCGGCAGGAGGTGCGGGCTGGGCCGGCGGCACGTACGGAGCTGCGGGCTGAGAGGGAGCCCCGGCCGGCGGAGCTGCCGGTGCGACGGGCGCCGCGGCGGGCGGAGCTGCCGGTGCAGCAGGCATGGCGGTGGTGGGCGGAGCGGCCGGTGCCGAGTACGCCGACGGTGCGGGGGAGCCCGCGCTCTGGTAGGCGTTCGCCCCTGCTGCGAGGTCGCGTCCGGGCGCTGCGATGCCGCCGGCGGCGAAGTAGACGTTGGCTGTCGGGAGATACATCAGGATGATGGCGATGATGAGCACCACGATCTGAACCACGGACCACGTGGAGGTCGAGTTCCAGCCGCCGGAGAACCACGGCACGATCGACCCGATGAGCGACAGGATGCCGAGCACTGTGAGCACGACGCGCGCCCAATTGCGACCGTCCCTCATGCGGTTCACGATGATCAGCTCGACGATCGCGACGATGAACACGAAGATCGCGAAGATCAGCACGATGGATCCCGCAGCCGCTCCGGCCACCCCGCCGAGTGCGGCACCGGCGCTGATCGCGATGATGCCAACGATGAGCGCGAAGATCGACCCGATGAGCGAGACGATCGCGCCGATCAACCAGATGACGTATGCCGCGGTCACGACGCCTGGTCGTTTCGCGGGTGCAGCAGTGCTCATGTGACTTCCCCCTCGTCAGCTGCCGGTTCCGGATGCCCCCGCACCGGCCGGTCGGACACCGCGCGAGAACGCGGCTCCACCATCCCGAATCCTACTCGTCGGCCGTCGTGGACCCCGGGATTACGCGGTTCCGCCACGGCGATGGGGCCGGACGATTGCTCGTCCGACCCCATCACCCACGAGGATGCGCGTCGTCAGCGGTTGAGGAGGCTCCCACCGGCGCGAACGCGCGAGAGTGCATCGACGGTCGCCGCCAGGATGAGCACGCCGCCCGTGACGGCGTAGTTGACGCCGGCCGGCAGGTTGAGCAGGCCGAGGCCGTTGGTGATGATTGCGATCACCACGGCGCCGATGGCCGCGTGCATGAGTCGGCCGCGTCCGCCGAACAGGCTGACACCGCCGACCACGGCCGCCGCAACGCCGCTCAGCACGATGGAGACACCGGCCGACGGATCGACCGATCCCACCTTCGAAATGCTGAACAGCTGCGACACCACCGCGAGGAACGAGCAGATGATGAACGCCACCCAGCGGATGGTGATCACCTTGATGCCGGCGCGACGCGCCGCCTCCGCGTTGCCGCCGACGGCGTAGAGGTAACGGCCGAACTTGGTGCGGTCGAGCACGAACGTGCCGATCCACAGGATCGCGAGCGTGATCGGCACGACGATCGGCACACCCTCGACCTTGATGAATCCCGTGCCCCGGTTCTGGCTGAGCAGCCCGACCAGGGTGGCGCCGAGCACCGCGATGACGATCACCTTGATCCAGACCAGGATGATGGCGCGATTCGGAACTCCCGCGCGACGACGCCGTGCGCGGTCCCAGAACGAGGTGCCGAGCGAGACCAGCACCATGACCACGAGCATCGTCCACCCGGCCCAGTCGGGCAGGTTGTTGTTCATGATCGCGAGAACCACCGGATCCTGCACGTTGTACAGGCCGCCGTTGCCGATGATGATCAGCTCGATGCCCTGGAATCCGAGGAAAAGGCCCAGCGTCACGACGAACGACGGGATCCCGACCCTCGCCACGAAGAATCCGATGAACGTACCGGTCGCGATGCCGATCAGGAAGCCGATCAGCAGGGCGATGAGTGACGGCCACTTCGCGACGTCGACCAGCACGATGTAGGCGCACATCGCGACGCCGCCGGTGACACCGGCCGACAGGTCGATCTCGCCGAGGAGGATCACGAACACCAGCGCCATGCCCAGCATGACGAGGGTGGCGGACTGCGTCAGCAGGTTCGCGAAGTTGCGTTCCGTGAGGAAGTAGGGGCTGAGGAACGAGAACAGGATGCCGAGCACGATGAGGCCGCCGATGGCCGGCAGAGCGCCCATCTCCCCACCGCGCAGACGCTGGAAGTAGGCACGGACCTGGTCGCCGATCCCGCCCTCGACGCCGCTGCCGATGAGGTCGCCGACCATCGGGTCGGGCAGAGCCTCAGTGGTCTGTGCTTCGCGCGCGTTCGTGCTCATGCGGGTTCTCCCGTGTAGGTCTTGCTGCCGGTGATGTAGCCGACGACGTCGTCGTACGTCGTCTCGCTGGTCTTCACCGACGCCACCATGCGGCCCAGGTAGAGCACGCTGATGTAGTCGGCGACCTTGAACACGTCGGCCAGGTTGTGGCTGATGATGATGATCGCCACGTTCTGCGCCGCCAGACGCGAGACCAGGTTGAGCACCTGCTCCGTCTGCGCGACACCGAGCGCGGCGGTGGGCTCGTCGAGGATGACCAGTCGCGACTTGTTGATCACTGAGCGGGCGATCGCGACGGACTGGCGCTGACCGCCGGAGAGCGACGACACCTTCTGCCGCACGGACTTCACGGTGCGGACCGAGAGCTGCTGAAGAGCACGGCTCGTCTCGAGCTCCATCTGTCCCTCGTCGAAGGTGCCCCACCGGGTCTCTTCGCGGCCGAGGAACATGTTCTGCACGATGTCGAGGTTGTCGGCCAGCGCGAGGTCCTGATAGACGACCTCGATGCCGAGCCGGGATGCCTCGCGCGGGTTGTGCAGCACGACGGTGTCGCCGTCGAAGGTCACGATGCCGTCGTCGTACGGCTGCACGCCGGCGAGGCCCTTGATCAGGGTCGACTTGCCGGCGCCGTTGTCGCCGACCAGCGCTGTGACCTTGCCGGGATAGGCCTTCAGGTCGACGCCGCGCAGCACGTCCACCGGGCCGAAGCTCTTCTTGACTCCCGTCAACGAGATGAGCGGCTCATCCATGTGTCGGGTTCCTTTCGTTCGGATTCGCGTCAGGGTGTTCGCCGTCGCCACGGGGGCGTGGACGGACGGCACATGACTCAGGGGTCCCGCCAGACCGTTGCATCCGCGGGCGCGGAGCACGATGACGGGACCCCAAAGGGGCTTCGCGGCGGACCTTCGGTCCGAGCACGAAGCCCCCTTCGGATCAGGCGATGCGGTTAGTGAACGCCGTACTTGGTGCAGGCGGCTGCCACGTCACCGGTGCAGATGTCGCTCGCCTTGGCATTGCCGTCGTCGATGACCTTCTGCACGTTCGACGCGGTGATCAGGATCGGCGTCTCAGCGATGAACGGCACCCCGCCCACGTTCTGTGTGATACCGGAGGGCTTCTTGCCCTTCAGCAGCGTGATCGCCAGGTCGGAGGCGGCCTTCGCCTCGTCCTGGTACGGCTTGTAGACCGTGGAGGTCTGCTTGCCGAGCAGCACGTTCTGCAGACCGGCGGTGGAGGCATCCTGTCCGGTGACGGGAACCTTCAGGCCGTTCTTGTCCAGAACCGAGATGACGCCGGACGCGTTGGTGTCGTTGGCGACCCAGACGGCGTCGACCTGACCACCGAGCGAGGTGAGAGCCTGCTCGAAGTTGGTGGCCGACTTGTCGGCGTCCCAGATCCCCGGCGGCTCGGCGGCCGGCTTGATACCGGCAGCGGACATGATCTTCACGGCGCCGTCGTGGAACATCTTGGCGTTGCCGTCGGTCGGGTCGCCGCCCATGTAGACGACCTTGGCGGTCGCCGGGTCCTTACCCTCTGCCTTCAGCGCGTCGACGATCGACTGACCCTGGAGCTCGCCCACCTTCTCGTTGTCGAACGAGACGTAGTAGTCGGCTCCGGCGATGGGGCGGTCGTAGGCGATGACGGGGATTCCCTGCGCCTTGGCTTTCTTGGCCACCGTGACGCCCGCGCCGTTGTAGTCGACGAGGAGCATCACGCCGCAGCCCTTGTTGAGCTGCTGGTCGGCGATGGTGGCGTACTTGCTGGTGTCACCCTGCGCGTTCTGGATGTCGGCGGTGAAGCCGGCGTCCGTGATCGCCTTCTGCAGAGCAGGGCGGTCGCCGTTCTCCCAACGGGGCGACGACACTGCGTCGGGCAGAATCACGCACGCGCGCGTCTTGCTGGCGTTGTCAGTGCTGTTACCGCCGCTTCCACTCGAACAACCCGCCAGCAGAAGTGCTGACGCGCTGGCGAGAACGGCGAGGGAAATCATTGACGATTTCTTCACGTCTCTCTCCTTTGATGAGACTCGGACTCCTCCGGGGATCGCCGCGTTCAACTTCCGAATGCGGCATAGGTGATCATGCACTGTTTCGTGCCGCGCCGACACATTTCGGGGCCACAATCCGATAACGGTTGAGTAACTTACAGACAGGTCAGTAAGAGGCTGCATCCCGCTCCCCGTCTGGGAAGTCGCCTCAGGTCGACCCGGTGGCCACCCGACTGGGGGGCAGCGGATGCCCGTGAGCGCCCACAGAGATCGCTTTCCTTCGACTCCTGACGAAAGCACCGAATTCTGTTCGGTCTGAATCTGCGCGGGATCCGGTCTCGGACCGGCCGGCGGAGGCAGGCGGATCGACCTGCCGGGCCAGGAGCAGCGGAGGCGGGCTGGCGACGATCGGCGGCCGGAGACGTGATGATCGTCACGCCCGGTCATAGCATGGGCGCATGTCGGTCGGGGGTGCGGCGCAGGGGGACACCGCCGTGCGCGAGCCGCGCAAGAGGCCGGCACGGAACATCCGCTGGCGCCTGGCCAGCGCGCTCGACTACCTCTACTTCCTGATCGCGGCGCTCGCGGCGATCTGGCTGGCGTGGCTGCTGGCCGTGGAGAGCTTCAGCTGGGGATGGTGGCTGATCCTCTTCTTCGTGCTGTTCTGGGCGTTGCTCGCGTACCTCGTTCTGCCGCGGCTGCACAGCATCCTGACCCGCATCTATGTGCCGAACTACTTCATCGGCCGCGCGCGTACGAGTGACGGGCTCCTCGGCGACCCGATCAACCTCGCCGTGCTCGGGAGTCAGGCCCAGCTAGAGACGGCGATGGCCGAGGCGGGCTGGACCCGCGCCGATGCGGTGACGGCTCGCACCAGCTGGCGCATCGTGACAGCGACACTGTTGCGCCGGAGCTACGACGAGGCCCCGGTGAGCCCTCTGCTGCTCTTCGGGCGCCAGCAGGACCTCGCCTACCAGCAGGAGGTGCTCGGCAACCCGGCCAAGCGGCATCACGTGCGCTTCTGGAAGTGTCCGGAGGACTGGCGGCTGCCGGGCGGCGAGCCGGCAGAGTGGCTCGGTGCTGCGACGTTCGACAGGCGCGTCGGGTTCTCGCTGTTCACCCTGCAGATCACGCACAAGATCGACGCGAACACCGACATCGAGCGCGATCACGTCGTGAGGTCCATCGAGCACGCGGACGCCGGCGTGTGGCTGAGCGTGATCCGCGACTTCTCGACGGGCTATCACGCCCGCAACGGCGGCGGCGACTCGATCATCACGGACGGCGACCTGCCAGTGGTGGATCTGCGCGGCATCCGCTCGCGCGCCGAGTTCGAGGACGAGACGGATGTCGTCGAAGCGGCCGCCGACAAGCGTCCCGTCTCGATCGCACTCGGTGCAGCCCTGCTGGCGCTGCGCGCGGTGGCCGGCGTGGTCTTCGTGGTGATCACCGCCACCCACTGGACGGACTACGTGCGCTCACTCACCATCGACGTCGAGGGGGCGCAACAGGACCTGGTGAAAAACGTCGTCCTGTCGGTCGCGGTGTTCGCGCTCGTGGTCACCGTCGTGGGGCTGCTCGTGCAGTTCGCGCTCATCACTCTGATCTTCCGCGGCAGCAACTGGGCGCGCATCCTGTCCATGACGCTGAGCGCAATAGCGGTGATAGCGGCTGCCGTCGACTTCTTCAACGGTGGTCCGCAGGTGAGCCTGCGAGCCAATCTGCTGGGGCTGCCCCTGGACATCCTGGTGCTGTTCGCGTTGTCGTCCGAGCGTTCGAGCGCTTGGACGCGGCGCATCCGCTATCTGCACATCGAGCGGCGGTCGGAGAAGCGCGCCTCGCGGCAGCCTGCCTGATCGACCGGGCGAGTCCGCTCAGCGGTGCGCTGGTGCCGCCAGCTGTGCGGCGCTCGCCGCCACGCCTTCGCGGATCGACGGATACCTCGGCGCCCAGCCGAGCTCGCGTCGCGCTTTCTCGTTGGACACCAGCATGCTGACGCCGTCCATCATGGCGGCGCCGTAGGGCGCCATCATCCGCAGCACCCAATCCGGGAGCGCGAACGGACGGGGAGCTCCCGCGGCCGCCGCGATCTCGTCGAGCACCTCGCGGAACGTCACGCTCGTGTCGTCGACGACGTTGTACGCCTCGCCGCCCGTTCCGTGCTCCAGAGCCGCGACAGTGGCGGATGCCGCATCCGAGTGGTGCACCCAGGCCAGCCGGCCGCCGGTGCGGGCGCTCGGCAGCGTGCGGTGACGCAACATGGTGACGATGGTGGCGAGATCCGCTCCGTAGAGGAGCCCGTAGCGCACGGCGATGCCGTCGATTCCGTCGGCCGAGAACGCCTGGCGCTCGTTGGAGGCCATCGCGACCAGGTGTTCGTCGAACGCGTCGTGCTGAGGGACGCCGAAAGGGGCATCTTCGGTGAGGGGCGCTGTGCCGAGGTCGCGGTATCCGTACCCGAAGACCATGGACTGCGTGACGAAGCGATCGGCGCCGACCTGGCGGGCGACATCGAGCAGGTTCGCGGTGCCGACGGTGCGCAACACGTTCGTCCCGCGCATGTCGGAGTGGTGCAGCGGCGCCTTGCGGAGTGCCGTGAGGTCGCTGATCACCGCATTCGCCTCGACTCGCTCTGTGGCGAGCAGCAGCGCGTCGCGGTCCAGCACGTCGGCCGTGACGGACGAGGCGCCGAGCTCGCCGAGACGGTCGACGCCTGCCAGGCCGCGCACGATGCCGACGACCTCGTGGCCCGCGGTCATCAGCCGAGCGACGAGCGGGATGCCGGCGACGCCGGTCGCTCCCGCGATGAGTACTCGCATGATCGTTCCTTTCCGATTCGAAAGTAAGTACTTACTTTCTAGATCGGATAAGATGAAACCGCAAGGGGTCATCGCACGATGTGCGCGGAACGGTCGTTGCAGTGCGGTGGCCGGCAACGTTCCCGCAGAAGGCCGACACAGGGGAGGATCGGGGGATGGCGATCAAGGAACGCGCGGATGCCACAGCAGCCGGCCCGGACGCACCGGACGCACCAGCTGTCTCGACGGCGAAGTCCCGCGTGCTCGACGCGGCCATGCGGCTCTTCGGCGAGCAGGGCTATGCGGCGACCTCGGTCGCTCAGATCGAGGCTGCGGCGGGACTCCGCCCCGGATCGGGCGGCCTGTACCGTCACGTCGCCTCCAAGCGCGACCTGCTCGAGCAGGGCGTGCGCCGCGTGCTCGACGGACCGAACGACGTCGCCGAAGCCCTCGCCGCCACACAGAACGAGACGGATGTCGCGCCCAGCGTGCGGCTCAGGGCCATCGCCGAGGCCGGACTCGCGCGCCTCGATCACGATCGAGACCTCAGCCGCATCATGCTCCGCGACCTTCGCGAGTTCCCGGAACTCGCGGCCGACGTCCGTCGCTACGAAGTGGACGGCGTCACGGCGGCGCTCGCCGCGTGGCTCGGGGCGCGGGCGACGGTGACGGGCGCGGACGTCGATGCGGCGGCATCCGTCATGGTGTCGGCTGTGAGCCACTTCTGGACGATGACGGACGCCACAGGTGCGGCCCCACTGGAACTCGGCCGCGCCCGATTCCTCGACGCGCTCGTGCTCATGGTGACGAGCGCGCTGGGGCTCGACGGCTGACCCCGTTCACCAGGCTGCCATGGCCTGCCCGCGCGGTCGGCGAGCCGTTCCCCATCGAGGGATTGCGTCACCGCCCGGTGTCGCCCCGAGTCAGAGTGCGCTGATCCTCCAGCCGGCGGTCGTCGACTCGTCCGGCTGCAGCACGATGAGGTCGGTGCCGGAGTTGAAGGCATCCGGCGGGCAGGTCATGGGCTCGACGGCCATGCCGAGGCGGCTGGTCGCCGGGTTGTCCTGATCCGCGGTGTGCACCTGCACCCAGGGGCACGCGGCGTCCCAGCGCATGGCGACGCCGTGTCCGTCCGGTGCCATGAGCTCGACGGAGGCCACGCCATCCGCATCCCGAGACAGCGCCGTGAACGCGTGGTCGATGAACAGGTCGCCGACGAGCCGGGCCGAGCGGAAGTCGTACGCTGCCGGCGGCTCGGATCCGACGACCGCCGTGGCAACGCCCGCCAACGCCACGGGCGAGAGGCGGTCCGGCGTGACCATGAGGATCTCGGATGCCGGCAGCAGCATCGTCCACTCGTCGACGCGGCCGGACCCCGCAACGAGATACGGGTGCGGTCCGGTGCCGAAGGGAGCGGCATCCGCTCCGGTGTTCCTCGCGACCACCGATGAGAACAGGCCGTCGTCGTCGAGGCGGAAGACGACGGTGAGGTCGATGCGGTGCGGGTAACCCTGCTGCGCCTGGATCGTCGTGGTCAGCTCCACGAAGTCGTCGCCGCGGTCGCGCACGTCGAAGTCCTGCCAGACGACGAGGCCGTGCAGCGCGTTGGCCAGGTGCGGCTCTGTGAGTGCCACCTGCTGCTCGATGCCCGCGAATGAGTAGCGGCCGTCCACGATGCGGTTGGGCCACGGCGCGAGTGTCGCGCCGCGGTAGGCGGGCCGCACCTCGTCGGCGCCGAAGGGCACGACGAGATCGCGGCCGGCGTGGGTCAGCGACCGCAGAGATGCGCCGACAGAGGCGATGGACGCGGTGTAGTCGCCGTGTTCGAGGTCGATGGACGTTCCGGAGAGGGGGATGCTCACCCCTCTATTCTGCCGGGTCCGCGAACCGTCGTGAGAGCGCTCCCACAACGATCGGCTGATCACCCCACTACGCGGCCCGTTCCGGCGGGTGCGCCGGGCTGTGGTGAGATCGATCGGACGACGGGAGCACCACATGGCCAAACAGTGGGGACTGCACGAGCGCACGCACCTCGGATTGATGCTGGCACTCACCTTCTCGACGGGTGTGGTCGATGCGGTCGGCTACCTCGGCCTCGACCGCGTCTTCACCGGCAACATGACGGGCAACGTCGTCATCCTCGGCATGGCTCTGCTCGGCGCCGACAACCTGCCGATCATCGGTCCGGTCATCGCGCTGGTGTGCTTCATGGCGGGCGCGGCGATCGGCGGACGGACGCTGCGCCGCGTCGACGCGGGCTGGACGCGGCTCTCGACGACGGTGTTCACGGGGGTCGGCGTCGTTCTGCTCGCGGCCGCGGTGGTGTTGTTCGCCGCCGGGCGGCATCCGGAGCAGGCGCTGCAGTGGACGGTGACCGGGATGCTCGGCCTCGCGATGGGCGCACAGGCGGCGACCGCCAGGCACATCGCCGTGAAGGATGTCACGACCGTCGTCGTGACATCCACCCTGGCCGGCCTCGCTGCGGACTCCGTGTTCGGAGCCGGGAAGGCGCAACCGTGGGCGCGTCGAGCGGGAGCCGTCGTGCTGATCGGGCTCGGTGCGGTTGTCGGTGCAGCAGCGGTGCACCTCGAGCCGTCGCTGGGACTGCTCGTCTCCGCTGTGATCGTGCTCGTCGTCGCCGGATGGGGGCACGTCGCGACCGGCGGCCCGGTGCCCGAGGTCGCTGCGGAGGCGTAGCCGGCGGTTGGTCGGGAACGATTCGCCGCACGTGCGTACCGCTCGTGCGCACAGCTCGAGGGACTCGGTCCGCGGGTGAAAAGACCCGCATTGTCTACTGTTCGTCACCCTGAGGTAACGTACAGAGAGCACACTTCTGAGAAGAAGTTCACCCCATCGCTAACCAGGGGAAGGCGAACGCCCAGGCCGCCACGATGATCTGGATCCGTGGCCGCGCACTCGGCGCCGGCGCGATGGATGACGCGGGGAGCGGCGGTGACGACAGCACGAGCGGGGGCCGGACGATCGGGGCGATACAGCGCCACGGTCACCGGCGGGCATGCGCCCGAAACCCTCGGCGAGGCTTCGAGTGGTCTGAGTCGGACATCGGACTCATCCGCGATGACCGCACCGCTGCGCGTCCCGGGCCGACGGCCCCCCGGGGCACGGGGACTCCGCCGCCATCGCGTCGCCGTCGTGGCCACTCTGCTCGGCATCCTCGCCTTCGTCGTCTCCTGGATCGGATCGTGGATCCCGTCGTTCTGGGGCGATGAAGCGGCCAGCATCATGTCGGCCGAACGGCCATGGGCGTCCCTGCTGGCGGAACTCGGTCGCGTGGATGCCGTGCACGGCACGTTTTACGCCATGATGCACGTCTGGATCGACTTCTTCGGGGCCAGCCAGCTCTCAACGCGGTTGCCCAGCGCGATAGCCGTCGGCGTCGCGACGGCCGGCATCGTGGTGCTGGTCGAGCGGTACGGCGGCCTTCGGCTCGCCGTCACCGCGGCCGCCGTGTTCGCGATCCTGCCGCGCACCACCTATATGGCGACCGAGGTGCGGTCGTACGCCATCGGCACGGCCTGTGCGGTCTGGCTGACGGTGTTGTTCCTGCGGCTGGTGACCAAGCGAACGACGCGCATTGTGCCGTGGGTGGGGTTCGGCGTCGCGTACGCGGCCTGCATCTACGTGTTCCTATACCTCTCGCTGATCGCCCTGCCCTTCGCGGCCGTGCTGCTCTGGATCACGCGCGGAAGGTGGGGCGCGATCGCTCGGGCCGTGCTGAACCCGCGGTCGGCTGTGTCGGCGGAGCTCACCCTCGACCGTGCGGTCTGGGTGCGCTGGGTCGCGGCGACCGCGGGCGGGGCGATCCTCGCCCTGCCGGTGATCGGATTCGCGCTCAAGGAGCACGGCCAGATCGCGTTCCTCGGTGAGCATCCGGGCGTGACCTTCCTCACGTTCACGGTGAACCAATGGTTCGACACGGACTGGGCGATCGCGATCGCGGCATGGGCGATCCTTCTCGCGCTGCTCGTGGCGGGCATCGTCGCGTGGAGTCGACGGCGCGGCTCCTCCGCGCGCATGCTCCCCGGTGCGCGCAGCGTGCTGCTGGTGTTCGCGGCCGCGTGCTTCGTGCTTCCGCCCGCCGCGCTGCTCGCCCTCAACTCGTTCGTACCCGCGTACACGGTTCGCTACATGTCCTTCACCACGCCGGCGCTGGCCATTCTGTTGGCGGTCGCGCTCGAGGGAGCAGCGAAGTGGGTGACAGCGCGATGGGCAGCCAGAGGGAGAGCGGATGCTCGCGCCGGCTCTCTGCGGATGCACACGTGGCGCACATCCTCCGTCGCCATCGCTGTCGCCGTCGCCCTCCTCGCGGTCATCGCCTATCCCGGATACCTCGCCCAGCGCGGTCCGTATTCGAAGAACGGCGGGAGCGACTGGGCCGAGGTGGCCGCCGTCATCCAGCAGAACTCGAAGCCGGGGGACGACATCGCCTTCGACGAGACGACGCGACCGTCGCGGAATCCGCGACTCGTGATGCACCTCTACCCGGCGCAGTTCGCGAACGTCGTCGACGTCACCCTCGAGATCCCCTACGTCGACAGAGACTCGCTGTGGGACAAGGCGTACACCATCCCGGAGGTGGCCGGTCGGCTCTCCGCTGGCAACGGACGCGTCTGGCTCATCGAGTATCGCGGTCCGGACAAGGAGGGCGCCATCGCCTCCACCGGCATGCGCGAGCGGATGGCCGCTCTGCGCGCCCAGGGATTCGAGGCCACCCAGACATTCACCCTGCACCGGGATGTCGTTTACCTTTTTACGAGAGGAACAGGGTCGTGAACGCAATCGTCATCATCCCGACCTACAACGAAGCGCAGAACATCGCGTGGATCGTCGGCCGGCTGAGGAACGCGGTGCCAGAGGCATCCGTGCTGATCGTCGACGACTCCTCTCCCGACGGAACGGGTGATGTCGCCGACGGCCTCGCCGCCGCGGATCCGGCCGTCAGCGTGCTGCACCGCGCGGGCAAAGAGGGACTCGGCGCCGCGTACCGCGCAGGAATGCGGTGGGCGCTCGAGCGCGGTCACGACGTCCTCGTCGAGATGGATGCCGACGGCTCGCACCGACCGGAAGACCTCCCAGCCATGCTCGCCGCTCTGAGCAAGGCAGACGTCATCGTCGGATCCCGCTGGGTGCCGGGCGGCGGCGTCGTCGGATGGCCGTTCTACCGCAAGGCGATCTCGCGCTGCGGCAGCGCGTACGCACGCTTCGCGCTCGGTGTTCCGGTGCGCGACATGACGGGCGGATATCGGGTCTTCACCTCCGACGCGCTCGAGCGCATCGACCTCGACGCCGTGCTCAGCCAGGGCTACTGCTTCCAGATCGACATGCTGTGGCATGCGCAGGTCGCGAGGCTTCGCATCCGGGAGGTCCCGATCACGTTCCCTGAGCGCGAGCGCGGCAGCTCGAAGATGTCGGGCACGATCGTGTTCGAGGCGATGCTGCGGGTGACCGGATGGGCGATCGGCTCGTTCCCGGCGCGCATCCGCCGTGCCTTCGCGAAGGAGCCGGCGGCGGCCAGCACCCGCTGAAGGGGTCCGAAGGGCCCTGGTCACCACGGCCGCGGCTGACGACATCGAGGGCGGGCGCCGAACGGACCACGCTCCTGGAGGTAGCGGCGTGCACGCCACCGCGCGCTACGGCGTATCGTGCGGACTGCGGTGCGCGGTGCGCACGAAACGAGCAGGGAGGCATCGTGGCCGAAGATCCTTATGAGCGGTTCGGAGCCGTGCCGCAGTTCACCGTGACGAGCGAGGATGTCGCTGACGGGCGTCCGGTTGCCGCGTTGCATCGCGGCAGCAAGGGCAACACGTCACCGCAGCTGTCGTGGAGCGGGTTCCCGGAAGGGACGAAGAGCTTCGCGGTGACCATTCATGATCCGGATGCGCCGACCGGCGCGGGCTTCTGGCACTGGGCCGTATACAACATCCCGCCATCGGTGACCTCGTTCGATCGCGGGGCCGGAAGCGCGGGCGGCTCGATGCCGGCGGGAGCGTTGCAGCTGAAGAACGAATACCGGGAGGTCGGATTCGCCGGCGCCGAGCCGCCGGACGGAACCGGGCGTCACCGCTACTACGTCGTCGTGCACGCGGTGGACGTCGACCGGCTCGACCTCGATCCCGAGTCGACGCCGTCGGTCCTGGGCTTCAACCTGCACTACCACACGCTGGCGCGAGCGGTCATGGTGCCGACAGCGGCCTTCGACGATCCGGACTGACGTCGCACGTGCGGGTCCCCGGCCGAGAAGTCGCGAAACGCGATGCCGGTGCGTGCCCGAGCGCGCATTGTGACGTCTCGATGAGGTTCCACGGCCACGGTGCGCATGGGCGACAATGTTGCTTCGTATGCACGAGCAGATTTCTAGCGGATTGACCGCCTTCGCCTGGCTGAACACCCAGTTCAGCCTCTTCGGGCTGCCGGTCTACTGGTCGGACTTCATCGGCAACATCCTGGCGCTGGCCACTGTGGTGCTGGCGCTCAAGCGGTTGGTGTGGGCGTGGCCGGTGCAGATCCTCGGATCCGTGTTCCTGCTCATCGCGAGCCTCAACGTGCATCTGCTCGGCAACGCGGGACGCCAGATCATCATCATCGTTGTCGCCAGCTGGGGCTGGGCGATGTGGGGCCGCAACAAGCAGCAGCAGGGTGAAGTGCACGTTCGCTGGGCGTCGTGGCGCATGCGAATGGTCCTCATCGCCTCGATGCTCGTCGGCACCGCGCTGGTCACGCTGCTGCTCAAGTCGATGAACCTGTCGTTCTATCCGGGAGCGCCGTGGTGGCTCGTGGCCTGCGACGCCTGGATCTTCGTCGGCACGGTCATCGCCATGGTGGCTCAGGGGCGCCGCTGGGTCGAGTTCTGGTTCGTCTGGATCGCGGTGGACGTCGTCGGAGTGCCGCTCGCGGTCAGCTCAGGGTTGTACTTCTCGGGAATCGTCTACGGCATCTTCTTCGTGCTGGTGCTCATCGGCATCCGCGACTGGGTGAAGCAGAGCGGACCTGCCCGATCCGTGAAGGCGACCACCACGCCGATAGATCTTCCGCCCGCGGCCTGAGCCCTGGGCCGATTGGCGCGTCCTCGGTCGCGAGTGAGCCTCGGTGCGAGTGATCACCGCCGGAAACCGGCCGACTCGCTCCGTTCGTGCAGCGTGCTCCAACACCCCAGGCGCGGCTGGCCCTAGGTTCGACGCATGACTCCTCGTGACACTGCCGCCGTCGTCGCCGAGGCGCTCGACCTGTGCCCGATCGTCGACGGACACAACGACTGGGCATACGAGAACCGGCTGAACCGCCAGTACTCCGTCGAAGGCCTGGATGAGCTGCTCCCGACGGACACGGACATCCCGCGACTGCGTCGTGGCGGAGTCGGCGCGCAGTTCTGGTCCGTGTTCGTCGAAGACGACGGATCAGGGGCCGCTGCCGTGCAGGCGACGCTGGAGCAGATCGACTGGGTGCATCGTCTGGTCGCCCGCTACCCGGGCGACTTCGAACTGGCCCGTTCGGCCGCCGACGTCGCGCACGCGCGGTCGCGTGGCCGCATCGCGTGTCTCCTCGGGGCCGAAGGCGGCCATCAGCTGAACGACTCGCCTGCGGTGCTGCGCATGTACGCGGCGCTGGGCGTGCGCTACCTCACGTTGACGCACCTCCGAACGTCGCCCTGGGCGGACTCCGCGACCGACGAGGCAGTGCACGACGGCCTGAGCGAGCGTGGCAAGGCGTACGTGCGGGAGTTGAACCGCATCGGGATGCTCGTCGACCTCTCCCACGTGTCACCCGCGACGATGCACGCGGCGCTGGATGTGACATCCGCTCCGGTGATCTTCAGTCACAGCTCTGCTCGCGCGCTCGCGGACAATCCGCGCAACATCCCGGACGATGTTCTGGCGCGTCTGTCGCACAACGGAGGCGTTGCGATGATCACCTTCGTGCCGCAGTTCGTGCGCGAGGACTTCGGGCAGTGGTACGAGTCCGATCGCAGCGAGCCGATGCCGCCGGTGACGATCGCGGATGTCGCCGATCACGTCGAGCACGCACGCGACGTCGCCGGGATGAGGCACATCGGACTCGGTGGCGACTTCGACGGAACGGATGTCTTCCCCTCCGGACTCGAGGGCGTCGACGGCTATCCCGCACTGCTCGAGGAGCTCGCCGCACGTGGCTGGAGCAGCGGCGAACTCGCCGGACTCGCCGGCGCGAACGCGCTTCGGGTGCTCGCGGAGACGGATGCCGCCTTCGAGTCGGGCCGTCTCACGAGCCCTCCGGTGCTCACGTTGTAACGAACCCGCGCCGTTTCAGGCGAGCCGAAACGTCGGCGAAACGGACCGCCCTTACGGTGTAGGAATCCGTGCGGTCCCCCGGCATCCACCCACGGATGCTGCGCCGCGAACCCAAGAGAGAAGGCACCCATGATCCGCTCTCAACTCAGCCCACGTGGCCGTCGACTCGCTGGTGCGGTCGTGATCGCTGCGAGTGCCGCCATTGTGCTGGCCGGCTGCTCGGGCGGAGGCGGTTCCGGCGGCGGCGGCAAGACGCTCGTCGTGGACAACTCGTTCGACCTCAAGACGTCGGATCCGGCACGCGCGTTCGAGCTGACCGGATCCATCGTCGACCGTGCTCTGTACGACACGGTTCTGACGTTCAAGGGCAGTGACGTCACGAAGCCGGTGCCGTCGCTCATGTCGTTCACCGAGTCATCCGACGACAAGACGCTCACCCTGAAGATGGAGGGCAAGCACTACTTCTCGAACGGCGACCCGGTCACCGTCGACGACGTCGTGTTCTCGCTGAAGCGCGTGCAAGGCATCGCAGGCAACCCGTCGTTCCTGCTCGACGGCGTCACAGTCACGAAGAAGGACGACACGACCGTCGTGCTCACCAGCAAAACGGCGAATCCCGCGCTCCCGTTCATCCTGCCGAACCCCTCGCTCGGCATCGTCGACTCGAAGCTCCTGCAGAAGAACGGCGGATCCACGACCAAGTCGGATTCCGCGGAATCCTTCCTCAACAAGACCTCGGCAGGCTCGGGGCCCTACATGTTGTCGTCGTACAGCGTGAACACCAAGGTCGTGTTCACGCTCAACCCGCACTACGCAGGACCCAAGCCCGCATACAGCAAGGTGGTTCTCGAGAACGTCGCCGGTCCGACGCAGAAGATCAATGTGCAGGCCGGATCCAGCCAGGTCGCACTCGACCTCAACGCCGACCAGGTCTCGGGCCTCGGCACGGGCAAGACGAAGGTGATCAAGGGCGTCTCGCCCGACCTCATCTACCTGTGGTTCAACCAGGACTCGGCAGTCTCCGGCGGCGTCACCGACAAGCAGGACTTCCTCACCGCTGTGCGCAAGGGCATCGACTACAGCAAGATGCTTTCGCTCTCCGGCGAGGGCGCGACGCAGCCGGGCGGCATGGTGCCTTCGCAGTTCCTCGGATCCATCAAGCCCGACTCGACCAACACGTACGACGCCGCAGCAGCGAAGGCAGCCCTTGCGAAGAGCGGATACTCGGGACAGTCCGTGACGTTCTCGTATCCGAACGACATCACCATCAACGGACTCCAGATGGAGACCCTGGCCCAGGCACTCCAGTCCCAGCTCGGTGCGATCGGCATCAAGCTCACGCTTGCTCCGTCGCCGATCTCGACGTTCCTCGACGCGTATCGGGCGGGCAAGCTGCAGTCCGGGATCATGTACTGGGGCCCGGACTTCCCGGACCCGTCCGACTACCTGGTGTTCAACCCCGGCGAGGACCTCGGTCTCCGCGCCGGTTGGAAGGCGGGAGCGGACGACACGGTGACCGCTGCACAGCAGGCGGCGCTCGCGGCCAGCGGGGATGCCCGCGCTTCCGCGTACGCGGACTGGCAGCGCGCACAGAACGCCACGGGACCGTTCGTGCCCGTCGTGCAGCCGGCGCAGTACGTCGTGACGGCGTCGAGCATCACGTCGCTGGAACTGAACCCCGTGTGGACTGTTGACCTCGCTGCCATCAAGTAGCGAAGTCGAGCTGGCGTCGGCCGGTGCCAACCGTGCCGGCCGGCGCCGCCATCCGCTGCTCCGCTACATCGGGATCCGCTTCGGCATCAGTTTGCTGCTCGTCCTCGGCGTGACGATCATCACGTTCGTGCTGACCAACCTGGTGCCGGCCGACCCCGTGCAGGCGGCGCTCGGCGAACGTGCGGCAGGCGATCCGAAGATCGTTGCCGCGTTCCGCGAGGCTCAGGGCCTCGACAAGCCGGTCGTCGTGCAGTACTTCATCTATCTCGGCCACCTGCTGCAGGGCAATCTCGGAACGTCGACGCAGACGCACAATCCGGTCACGCAGGACCTCGCGGTCGCCTTCCCCGCCACGGCCGAGCTGGCGCTCTTCGTCATCGTCTTCTCCGTGATCATCGGCATCGGACTGGGGCTGCTGGCAGCGCTGCGGCACAACCGGCTATCGGATCAGGTGATCCGCGTGTTCAGCCTGATCGGCATCTCGATCCCGACGTTCTGGCTCGCCGTGGCGCTGTTCTTCGTGTTCTTCTACCTGCTCGGATGGGCGCCGGGTGCCGGACGCCTCGATCCGGCGACGACCCCGCCGCCGACCGTGACCGGCATGTACACCGTTGACGCCCTCCTCGCCGGGCAGTGGGACACGTTCGGGGATGCGCTGTCCCACCTGGTCCTTCCCGGCTTGGTGCTCACCCTGTACACGGTCGGTCTGCTCGTGCGGTTCTCCCGCTCCGGGGTGCTGGATGTGCTGTCCCAGGACTACGTCAAAGCCGCACGCGCTAAGGGACTCCCCGCGCACACCGTGGTGTTCCGCTACATCCTGCGCGGCTCCCTGCTGCCGATCCTCACGATCGTCGGCCTCGCGTTCGGATCCCTGCTGTCCGGCACAGTGCTCACCGAGCAGGTGTTCGGGTGGGGCGGCCTCGGTCAGTACGCGTACAAGGCGGCGACCACGCTCGACCTTCCCGCGGTGATGGGCGTCGGCGTCGTGGTCGGCGTCGTGTACATCGCCATCAATTTCATCATCGATGTGGTCTACGGCTTCATCGACCCGAGAGTGAGGGTGCAATGAGTGCCGGTGCACAGGCATCCGCCGATCATGCAGCCGCTGACCGGACAGCCGCCGATTCGAAAGACGCCGACCGCACAGCCGGTGCGGGCACGCCGGAGGACGAAGCGGCTTCCGGACACGTCCTCGATGGAGGTCCTGACGCTCGCCGGATCATGAAGACGCCACCGTGGAAGCGGCGGAGGGGTCCGCTGCTCGCGCCGCAGTGGCGGCGTCCGATGGCCATCGTCGGCGTCGTGGTCATCGTGTCCTGGCTCGTGATCGCCGTCTTCGCCCCGCTGATCGCGCCGTACGATCCGCTCGCGCAGGACTTCCCGCGGCTCGCACCGCCTGACGCGGCTCACTGGTTCGGAACGGATGTGCTCGGTCGCGATGTGCTCTCGCGCACGCTGTACGGGTCCCGCGTCTCCCTGCCGCTCTCGCTGATCCTCGTGCTCTCCTCGATGATCATCGGATCCGTGCTCGGCGCCATCGCCGGATACTTCGGCCGCGTGGTCGACGAGGTCATCATGCGCATCGCGGACCTCGTGTTCGCGTTCCCGACGATCATCCTGGCGATGATCGTGGCGGCATCCCTCGGCCCCAGCCTGCTCAACGCCGTCGTCGCCCTCCTCGTGGTCTCGTGGCCGAACTACGCGCGCGTGACGCGCGCGCTCGTCCTCTCCGCGCGGCAACAGGAATACGTCGTGGCCGGCAGGCTGCTCGGCGCCGGGTCGTTCCGATCCCTCTCCCGAGACGTGCTTCCGAACGTGGCGGCGCCGGTGTTCGTGCTCGCAACGCTCGACTTCGGAAACGCCATCCTGCTGCTCTCGGGCCTGTCCTTCCTCGGTCTCGGGGCCGTTCCACCTACGCCGGAATGGGGTGCCATGGTCGCCGACGGCGTGCAGCAGTTCAGCAGCTGGTGGCTGGCGGCGTTCCCGGGCTTCGCCATCTTCACTGTGGTCGTCGCCTTCAACTTCGTGGGCGATGCGCTGCGCGATGCGCTCGATCCGCGCACGGCCGAGGCGGTATCGGAGGTGTCGATGTGAGCGGGACGGATGCCGCACGCGGGCTGTCGATCCGCGACCTGACGCTGACCATCGCCACGAAGCAGGCGGAGACGCCCATCTTGCGCGGGATCGACCTGGAGGTGCCGGCCGGACATGTCACGGGGCTGGCCGGCGAGTCCGGATCCGGCAAGACGATGACCGGCCTCGCCGTGTGCGGGCTGCAGCCCGCGGGCTCCGTCGTCGGCGGAACGGTCGAGCTGAACGGCGAGCGGATGTCGGTGCCGAATCTCCTGACCCTCCGGTCCCACGCCCTGAACCGGGTGCGCGGACGCGAGGTCGCGATGGTGTTCCAGGATCCGACCGCGAGCCTGCACCCGATGATCTCGCTCGGTGGCCAGCTCACCGACCACATGCGCCACCACCTCGGCCTGTCCAAGAAGGATGCCCGCGACCGCGCCGTCGGACTGCTGGAGCGCGTGCACGTTCCCAGCCCGCGCGAGGCGCTCGAGCGATACCCGCACCAGTTCTCGGGAGGACAGCTGCAGCGCATCGCGATCGCCTCGGCGATCGCCTGCGATCCCGGCGTGCTCATCGCCGACGAGCCGACGACGGCGCTCGACGTCACCGTGCAGGCCGGCGTGCTGCGGCTTCTGCGGGAGCTGTGCGACGATCTCGGACTCGCCGTTCTGCTCGTGACGCACGACCTCGGCGTCATGTCGTCGGTCGCCGACACGATCGCCGTGATGCATCAAGGCGAGATCGTCGAGCACGGCGACCGTTACCAGGTGATCAGGGATCCCAGCAGCGACTACACGCGCTCACTGATCGAGTCGCTTCCGCACACCCCGCCTCCGGGAGCGGGTCTCGACCAGGAGGTGCCCGATGCCCGCTGAACTCGTTCTCGAGGACGTCACCGTGACCTACCGGCAGAGCGGACGCGCCGAGCTCCGTGCCGTCGACGGCGTCAGCCTGACGCTGGCGCCCGGCGAGGTGCTCGGGCTGGTCGGCGAATCCGGCTGCGGCAAGTCGACACTCGCTCGTGCGGTGTGCGGACTCGAACCGCTTGCCGGCGGACGCATCCGTTTCGGCGGCGAACCGATACCGAAACTGGGGATGCGCGCGCGACCCGCGCGGCTGCGGCGCATCCAGATGGTGTTCCAGAATCCGTATGCGTCGCTGAACCCGCGCCGTCGCGTCGGCAGCCAGGTCGAAGACGGACGGCGTGCGGCGGGCGGCGGTGCGTCATCCGTCACCGAACTCCTGGCCGATGTCGGGCTCGACGCGGATGCCGCGCGCCGCTACCCGCACGAATTCTCCGGCGGTCAGCGGCAGCGGGTGGCCATCGCGCGGGCGCTAGCCGCGATGCCCGACGTGCTGATCGGCGACGAGCCGATCGCTTCCCTCGATGCGTCGCTGCAGGCGCGCATCGCGACGCTGATGCGCGACGTCGCCAGCAAGCGGGGCGCCTCCCTGTTGTTCATCAGCCACGACCTCTCGGTCGTGAGGATGATCGCCGACCGCATCGCCGTGATGAGCGCGGGCCGCATCGTCGAGTTCGGCACGGCAGAGGACGTGTGGGCGCACCCGCAGGATCCGTACACTCGGCGCCTGCTCGCAGCGATCCCGATCGCGGACGGACAGGGCACCCTGCCGGGTGCGGCCGTCTGAGCCCGAGCGACCACCCGCGCCCCAGCGGGCGAAACGAGTCGATGGGCAGGGCGGCCGAGTACGGCTCAGCTCTTGTTGCCGGACAGCGCGAGCACTCCGCCGAGCCCGATCAGCATCACGCCGCCCGTCGCGGAGAGCCGTTCGGAGTTCTTGGGCGACTTCGCGAACCACCCGCGCGCCAGCGCGGCCAGGAAGACCCAGGTGCTGTCGGACAGCACAGCGATGACGAAGAAGACGACTCCGAGGATCATCATCTGCAGCGGCACGGCGCCGGCGTGGAAGTCCACGAACTGCGGCAGCACGGCGACGAAGAAGACGAGCAGTTTGGGGTTGCTGATTCCGACCAGGAAGCCTTGGCCGAGCATCTGCATCGCCGACTTCTTCGGCCCCTTGGCGACGGCGGTCAGTGCTCCGTCCTTGCGGTGCCGAATCGCCTGAATGCCCAAGTAGACGATGTAGAGCGCGCCGGCGAGCTTGATGACCGTGAAGATCACTATCGACTGCGCCACGATGAAACCGAGCCCCAACGCGACGGCGGCGACCAGCGGGATGATGCCGAGGGAGTTGCCGAGCACGCTCAGCATGCCGGCGCGACGACCGAGCGCGAGCGACCGTCCGATGGCGAACAGCACGCTGGGCCCGGGGATGATGATGATCACGAACGCGGCGACGGCGAACGCGCCGAGCGTGGCGATGGAGGGCATCCCCACAGAATAGTGCGGGCTGATCAGGGAGAAAAGCCGCATAGCAAATGACCGGCCGGCAAGTCTGAAGATCCACCCGGATGGAGGACGCGGTACTGCCGTCGTCATCGGGTCCCGGTAGGTTCGATCGGGTGAACATCACGCACGTACGCACGCACCGCAGCGATGAGAACCTGCCCCGTGAAGAGCAGTTGGCCTTCAAGATCGCTCAGGTCGCCGCCGACCCGGTGGAGGTCTCTGCCGAGGTCTCCGACATGGTCGTCAACCGCGTCATCGACAACGCGGCCGTCGCCGCGGCTTCGTTGCTGCGGCATCCGGTCGCGGCAGCGCGGGCTCAGGCGCTGGCGCACCCCGTCTCCGTCGGCGGCGACGGGTCGAGTGTGTTCGGAACGGATGCCGCACGACGTGTCAGCGTGGAATGGGCGGCGTGGGCGAACGGCGTGGCCGTGCGCGAGCTGGACTACCACGACACGTTCCTCGCCGCCGAGTACTCGCATCCGGGAGACAACATCCCGCCCATCGTTGCCGTCGCCCAGCACCTGGCGACCGAGCGTGGGATCACAGGGCTCGACGTCGTGCGCGGCATCGCCACCGGATACGAGATCCAGATCGACCTCGCCAGAGCCATCAGCCTGCACGCGCACAAGATCGACCACGTCGCCCACCTCGGACCGTCGGCCGCCGCCGGAATCGGAACGCTGCTCGGTCTCGACGCCGAGACGATCTTTCAGGCCATCGGTCAGGCCCTGCACACCACCACGGCCACGCGCCAGTCCCGCAAGGGCGAGATCTCGAGCTGGAAGGCCTTCGCGCCCGCGTTCGCGGGGAAGATGGCCATCGAATCCGTCGACCGCGCCATGCGCGGCGAGACCAGCCCGACCCCGATCTACGAGGGCGAGGACGGCGTCATCGCGTGGCTGCTCGACGGTCCGGAGGCTGTCTACGACGTCTCCCTGCCCGACCTGGGAGAGTCCAAGCGTGCCATCCTCGATTCCTTCACGAAGGAGCACTCGGCCGAGTACCAGGCGCAGGCATGGATCGACTTGGCGCGCAAGCTGCACAACGAATACCCGATCATCTTCGACGACCCCGACCGCATCGAGTCCGTCGTGCTGCACACGTCGCACCACACGCACTTCGTGATCGGATCCGGCGCCAACGACCCGCAGAAGTACGATCCGAACGCGTCGCGCGAGACGCTCGACCACTCGATCCCGTACATCTTCACCGTCGCGCTGCAGGACGGTGAGTGGGATCACCTCAGGTCCTACGCACCCGAGCGCGCTTCGCGTCCCGACACCGTAGCGCTGTGGCGCAAGGTGACGACGCAGGAAGACGAGGAGTGGACGCGCCGCTACCACTCGCTCGATCCCAAGGAGCACGCGTTCGGCGGGCGCATCGAGATCACGATGGTCGACGGGTCCAAGGTCGTCGAGGAGATCGCCGTGGCCGACGCGCATCCGCAGGGTGCCCGACCGTTCGGACGGGACGACTATGTGAAGAAGTTCCGCACGCTGGCGGGCGACGTGCTCGAGGCGTCCGAGATCGACAGGTTCCTGGAGGTCGCGCAGCGACTTCCCGAGCTCACCGCCGAGGAACTCCCCGGGCTGAGCTTCACGGCGCGTCACGGTGTGCTGGCCTCGGTGGAGAGCCCGCGGGGACTGTTCTGAATCGTTGTGTGCGCGGCGCTCGTCCGGCGCACCGCGGTCGGCAGGGTGCGTGGTGCTTCCGGCGGCGTACACGCCGCCGCCTCGAAACGCGTGCTGCGCTCTCGAGAGCTCGTCCCGACAGCCGAGCGATGTGCCGTAGGGCACGACCACTGATCGAGGTGAGAAGGGCGGCTGATCATGTCGGGCCGACCAGTACGCATGAAAGACTGGCCTGACCGGAGCGAAGGAGCACCATGAGCGAGCAGGATCCCGAGATTCGCAAGGGATTGGCCGGTGTCGTCGTCGACACGACCGCCATTTCCAGCGTCAACCCCGAGACGAATTCGCTGCTGTACCGCGGCTATCCGGTCCAGGAGCTGGCCGCGAAGTGCTCGTTCGAAGAAGTCGCATACCTGCTCTGGCACGGTGAGCTGCCGAACGACGACGAACTCGAGGCGTTCGAGGCGCTCGAGCGCGGACAGCGCTCGCTGCCGCCGAACGTGCGGCGCGCGATCGACGACTTGCCGACATCCGCCCACCCGATGGACGTGCTGCGCACCGCCGTCAGCGTCATCGGCGCCGACGACTCGGATACCGAGTTCGGAGCGCTCGCCGATCCGTTCGCGGTCGTCTACCCGAAGGCGCTGCGGATGCTCGCGCAGCTCCCCGCCATCGTCGCCTACGACCAGCGTCGCCGTCACGGCCTGTCGCTGGTCGAGCCGCGCGACGACCTCGACTACGCCAGCAACTTCCTGCACATGACGTTCGGCGAGGTGCCGGACGCGGATGTGGTTGACGCGTTCCGCGTCTCGCTCGTGCTCTACGCAGAGCATTCCTTCAATGCCTCGACGTTCACGGCGAGGGTCATCGCCTCCACGCTGTCGGATGTCTACAGCGCCGTCACCGGCGCCATCGGCGCGCTGAAGGGGCCGTTGCACGGTGGGGCGAACGAGGCCGTCATGGTGGCGTTCGAGGAGATCGGATCCGCCGACAACGCCGAGGCGTGGCTCGACAAAGCCCTCGCTGGCAAACGCAAGATCATGGGCTTCGGTCACCGCGTGTACAAGAACGGCGACTCGCGCGTCCCGACGATGAAGGTATCCCTCGAACGACTGGTGGAGCACTACGACCGGCCCGACGTGCTGGCGCTCTACACCGCACTCGAGCAGGCGATGGATGCCCGCAAGGGCATCAAGCCGAATCTCGACTACCCGAGCGGTCCGGCCTACAACCTCATGGGGTTCGACACGGCGACCTTCACGCCCCTGTTCGCGGCGGCGCGCGTCACCGGATGGACCGCTCACGTGATCGAACAGCTCTCGTCGAACGCGCTGATCCGTCCGCTGTCGAAGTACGACGGGCCGGCGGAGCGTCACCTGTAGGCGACGGCTGCGCCCTCCGGCGCTCGCGGGAGCGGTGCCCATTCGGGCACGAGCACCGGTGGGCACCACGACCCGCCGATCGGCGTTGTGGGAATCCGACATGCGTATCGCTGCATCGTGCACGACGCGGATAGCGTGACCGCATGCACATGCTCTTCCGCACGATCCTGCATGCCTGGATCTCCCGCTTCGGCAAGCAGGTCGGCCACTACGACGTCGTGTCGACGAAGCTGCGCGTGCTGCCGACGGATCTCGACATCCTCAGGCACATGAACAACGGCGTGTATTTCTCGCTGTTCGACATCGGCCGGTTCGACCTCATCCGTCGCAGTGGAATCTGGAAGATCTTCATGGACCACGGGTGGTACCCGGTGGTGGCGTCCGAGACCATCACGTTCCGCAAGTCGCTTCAGCTCTGGCAGGCGTTCACGGTCGAGTCGCGCATCATCGGCTTCGACGACAAGGCCGCGTACATGCAGCACCGCGCCGTCGTGAACGGCGAGATCTACGCCGAGGCCTTCATCAAGGCGCGGTTCCTCAAGCGCACCGGCGGCACCGTGCCGGTCGCCGACCTGCTGGATGCCGTCGGCCAGGTGCCGCCCGCCCTCGAGCTCCCGGAGTGGCTGGTGCGCTGGGGCGACGACGTGAAGCTGCCGTCCACGCGCGCGGAGGCGCCCAGCACCTGGGAGTGACGTCCTCCGTCTTCGATTCAGGGAGACCCGAGCGCCGAGGGCAGCAAACGTCGTCGAGAACAGCGGAGTTGCTGCTGTTCTCGAGCTGAGAGCGCGGACACTGCTGCTGCTGTTGCTGCGGGTTATCGGTCGACTCTTCAGGCCAACTGTTCAGTTAAACTGAAGAATCTGGTATCATAGAGACATGGCCACCCCGTCCGCACACGCGTCAGGTACCGGTCTCGGCCCGAACCCGACCGGCATCGATGAGCGTGTGCGGGGTGGGGGTCCGAATCGGCGGATGCCACGTCGCTGCCGGGTGCGGAGAGCACCTCCGGCATTCTCACCGGCACCGCCGAGCTGGCGGAGAGCATCCGTGCACTGTCGGGCAGGCTCGCCCGTCGTCTGCGCGAGCAGAGCACGGTCGGCGACTACACGCCGTCGCAGAAGAACGTGATGGTGCGGCTCGACCGCGAGGGATCCGCCACGCTGTCCGCCCTGGCGCGGGCAGAAGGCATGAAGCCGCAGTCGATGGCCTCGATCCTCACCACGCTCGCCGAGGCGTCCATGGTGAGCAGCCAGCCGGATCCGAACGACAAGCGCCAGCACCTCTGGGCGCTCACCGACCAGGCCAGGGAGGCCCTTCTCGCCGGCCGGGCAGCACGCATCGACTGGCTCGCGCGCTCGATCCGCGACTCGCTCGACGCCGCGGAAGAGGCGGAACTCCGACGCGGCATCGAACTGTTGGCCGGCGTCGTCGACGGCCGAACGGGCTGATCGCGGGGGTCCGTCGAACGGACGGACAGCGGAACGGGATCCCCACCCGTAGCTGCGGTCGACGATCGCATGCGAGAACTCCATGACAGGAAGTCACACCACGAACCCGAAGCGAATCGCTTCCGGGACCGGCGACGCAACGTCGTCGGCGCCCGCCATCGAACCCCAATCCATCGAACCGACGAGCCTTGTGCAGGTCGACGCCGCCCCCGACGGGCAGCGCACGCCCACCGCGACCGCCGCTGTCCCCGAGGCTCCGGTCCCGGCAGCCTCTGCACCCGTCCCGAAGCCCTTCGGCTGGCGTTTCACGGCGCCGCTCCTGCTCGGCTCGACGCTCAACCCGATCAACAGTGCAACGCTCGCCACCGGGCTCGTCAGCATCGGCGTCGACATGCACCTGGGGCCAGGGCCGGCGGCCACCCTCATCTCGGTGCTCTACCTCTGCAGCGCCATCATGCAGCCGACGATGGGCAAGATCTCCACGCTGCTGGGCGCGCGGCGCACGTTCCTCACCGGAATCGTCATCCTCTTCGTCGGCGGCGCGGTCGGAGCCTTCGCGCCGAGCTTCGGATTCCTTCTCCTCTCTCGAGCCCTGATCGGCGTCGGCACCTCAGCTGCCTATCCGACGGCGATGGCGCTCGTGCGCCGCCGTGCCGACGCCACCGGATCCGGTGTTCCGAGCCGAGTGCTCGGCAACTTCTCCATCGCCGCGCAGGTGAGCGCGGTGATCGGACTGCCGCTCGGCGGCATCCTGGTCGGCCTGTGGGGCTGGCGAGCCCTCTTCGCCATCAACCTGCCCGTGGCGATCATCACCTACCTGTTCACCATGCTCGGCGTGCCGAAGGACGCTCCGCGCGAGCGACGAGGCGGGCGCGGCATCCTCACCGCCCTCGATCTGCCCGGAATCGGGCTGTTCGCCGCCACCATCGTGTCGCTGCTCGTCTTCCTCGGCGACCTGAAGGCGCCGATCTGGTGGCTTCTCGCGGTGTTCGCGGTGCTGCTGGTAGCCCTCGTCCTGTGGGAGCGACGCGCGAAGAGCCCGATGATCGACGTGCGGATGCTCGCCCGCAACTCGCCCCTGCAGCGCACCTACCTGCGCCAGACGCTCGCCGCGCTGGGCATGTACACGATGATGTACGGCGCACCCCAGTTCCTCGAGGACGGCATGCACGTGGATGCGGCGACCGCCGGCCTGATCATGCTCCCGATGTCGGCGGCGAGCATCGTGCTCGCTCGTGTCGTGTCGAATCGCGGATGGGTGCGCTGGCCGCTGGTGACCGGCGGGATAGCGCTGATCGGTGCCGGCGCCGTCGGCCTGTTCCTCACGAGCGAGTCGAGCTGGCTGATCGCGGTGGGCATGAGCCTGCTCGTCGGTGTCGCGAACGGCTTCACCGGCTTCGCCAACCAGGCGTCGCTCTACACGCAGACACGTGCGGACGAGATCGCCGTGGCATCCGGCCTCTACCGCACGTTCGCCTACATCGGCGCGATCTTCTCGTCGAGCCTCATCGGCCTCGCGTTCGGGGCGAAGGCGACCGACTCCGGATTCCACACCATGGCATGGGTGGTCGGCGCCCTCGGCGTTGCGCTCATCCTGATGACGGTGTTCGACCGCCGGATCCCGAAGGTCGCGGGCGAAGCGCGCTGAGCCGTCTGACTGTCGGGGGTGGCGCCGTAGCCTGGATCCATGTCCTCGATCGCCGCTGCGCCCACCGCAGGTGACGCGGCGGATCCGCGACCGGGATCCGACGACCGGCCGGTCGGGCCGGTGACGTGCGAGTACCGGCCGCGAACGCCGATCGACCTGCGGCAGACGCTCGGGATCCTGGGCCGCGGCACCTACGACCAGACCACCATCTGGGACGCCAAGGGCGTGTGGCGCACGTTCAGAACGCCCGTCGGTCCGGTGACGCTTCGACTGGAACAGCGTCCGGACGGCGTCGACGCCGCAGCGTGGGGGCCGGGTGCGGAGTGGGTGATCGGGGGTGTGCCCGAGCTCTTGGGCGCGGGGGACGATTGGAGTGCGCTCGACGTGGCGCGGTATCCGTTCCTGGCCGAAGTGCTGCGCCGGCGGCAGGGAATGCGGCTGCCGCGCACGCGGCGCGTGCTGGAGGCGCTCGCGCCGGCGATCATCGAGCAGAAGGTCACCAGCCTCGAGGCGTACCGGGAGTGGGCGCGCATCGTTCGCTGGTATGGCGAGATCGCGCCGGGCGTGCACGAGGGGTTCGTGCCTCGCGACTTGCGGGTCTGCCCGTCGGCGCACACGCTGAGACATGTTCCGTCGTGGGAATGGCATCGACTGGGTGTCGATCCGAACCGGTCGCGCACTCTCGTGCTGGCGAGCCGGTCGGCTGATTCGCTGGAACGCATCGTCGACGACGGGGGAGCGGATGCCGCCGCCAAGCTTCGGACGATCTCCGGCATCGGCGTGTGGACGGCCGCGGAGACGCTGCAGCGCTCGCACGGCGACCCCGACCAGATCAGCCTGGGCGACTACGGCCTGAGCAAGACCGTGGGATTCGCGCTCACCGGATCCCCGACCGACGACGACGGCATGCTCGAACTCCTCGAACCATGGGCCGGGCAGCGTCAGCGCGTGGTGCGTCTGATCCTGGCATCCGGACGTGCGCCGGCGAGACGAGCGCCGCGCGCCACCATCACCGACCACCGGTGGCGGTGACGCGGACGGCCCTCAGCCGACGGGTCCGACCTCACGGCCGAACGGTCAGCGACTGACTCGATGCGCCGAGCGGCCCTGACTCGTCGAACAGAACGGTGTGCGTGAGTCCCGCGCCGTCCGGTCCGAAGCTGACGCTCGTGTCCCCGCCGATCCACTGGCCGGCCGGCTCGCGGAACAAGTGAGCGGTGAGGTCGAGATTCGGGAAGGCGACCTGGGTCGGCGGCATCCGAACAGTCATCCCGTTGGCGATGTCGATGACGCCGAGCAGCCGTGCGACGGGTGATATCGGTTCGCCCTCGAGCAGCGGGATCCGCGGCCGCAGCCAGAAGGATGCCCTTCCCGGCTCGACCTGCCGCCGCAGCGTCTCGACGGTGTCGACGAACCCGCCCGGCCAATCCGCGGATGCGCTCCACGGCTCGAACGTCTCGCGCGGGGCGAGCGACGGGATCCCGGATCCTGCGACCGACGTGGTGTCGCTGCGCTGCATCCACCACGCCCTGGCGATGATCGCCGGCCGGGCGTCGTGGCTCAGCACGGCCTCGACGAGCTCGATCGTGCGGCCAGGGCGCAGCATCCGCACCTCGATCTCGACCTCCTCGATCGGGAGCACGCCGAGAATGTCGTACGAGACGCGGGCCAGCAGCATCCGGTCCGGCCGTCGCGACGCATGCTCCTGCTCGATCACGTGCGCGATGAGTCCGAGCGCCGGAGCGACGTGCTGTTCGTCGATGTTCCAGGCGCCCTGCACGGCGAGCGTGGCACGGAACGCGGATGCTCCGGTGCGCTCGAAGTACGCGGAGGGCTCGGCGGGGCGCTCAGCAGGCATCCTCGGATGCTACGTGCTCGCTCCCGGCATGCCGAAGGACGTTGTGCCGCTCCTGCACGTCGCCGCCTCGTCGGCCGGTCATCTTGTGGCGGTGCCACGGGAGCGGGTCGCACGGCTCGGGTGAAGCGATGACGGATGCGACCGCGGCCGCGTCTGCACGTTCTAGCCTGCGCGCATGAGTTCGAAGAGCAAGCAGGGGCCGCACCGCGAGGAGACACTGCCGGTCAACCGAGGTCTGCTCGGATGGCTGGCCGGCCTCATCACGGCCGTGATCATCGCGTTCCCGCTGTCTGCGGCGATCGCCTACGCAACGCACCCGTCGACGCGGAAGCTGTTCGGTGAGCACCTGTCCAACGCATCTGCAGCTGGATTCGCCACGTTCTGGTGGATCCTCGCCGTGCTGCTCGCGGCGCTGCCGTTCCTGGTCGGCTTCGGCATCTCGAAGCTGTCGGCCAAGTGGCTCGCGATCTTCGGTGTGATCGTGGTCATCCTGGTGATCGGCCTCATCGTGCTCGGGCAGATGTTCGCATTCTGACGGAGAAGTAGGTCCGGCTGCTCCGCGCGAACCCCGGCGGACGGATCAGTCGGGATCCGACGGGTCGATCGGCTCGTGGTGGTCGCGGTTCACCACGCCTCGCTTCCAGTACCCCTGAACGTCCAGCTGATCGGGGCGAAGCTCCGCCTCGTGCTTGAGGTACCGCCGTACCGGAATCAGAGCGGATGCCTCTCCCGCCGCCCACACGTAGACATCCGGCCCCAGCTCCAGCGACCGGACGGCCTCCTCCAGTTGTCCGGGTCCGTCCTCGCGGTAGAGCCATTCGACGGACGCCCGCGCCAGCTGCTCGGCGGACAGGTACGGCTCCACCTCTTCGTCGGCGACGTCGAGGAGGGCAGTGATCCGCGTGGTCTCCGGCAGCAGGTCGAGCCAGCGGGTGAATGAGGGGAGAGCCGTCTCATCCGCGATGAGCACGGCCTCCGCGACGTCCTGCGGAGCCTCGCGCGACCCGCGCGGCCCGGCGACGGCGATCTCGTCACCGGGCTGCGCGGCGGCGGCCCACGCTGAGGCGGGACCGCCGCCCGCTGGATCCTTCGGGTTGCCGTGTGCGGCGGTGGGTGAGTGCAGCACGAAGTCGAGGTCGAGCTCGGCTGCACCGAACGGCGCAGGGCGGAACTGCTGTGGCGTGTAGTCGCGGGAGATGATGACGCCGCTCGTCGGCCGGTGGATGCCGTCACCCCGCAGCTCCGGAACCGTCAGCACTCCGGTCACGGGGTCGGGGAAGAACACCTTGACGTGATCCGTCGGGCCGGAGGAAGCGAAGTCGTTCAGCGCATCGCCGATGAGCGTGACGCGCACCATGGAGGGCGTGAGCTGCTCGATGTGCGAAACAGTCAGTCGACGGATCGCCATCTCGTGGCGGATGTGCACTCGTGCGGCCATGATCAGACGCTACGCCCGAAGCCCAGCTCGCAGAGCCGGACTACACGAGTGTCCGCACGGCGCGGTCCGCATAGTTCTGCTCAAGGTCCTCCAGGAGACCGATCTCCCGAGGCTCCCAGCCGAGGAGCGCCCGGGTGGCCGTGCTGGTCGCCGCGAGATCGCGTGCGAAGAATCCGGCCAGGAATCCGAAGCGGTCCTGTGCGTCATCCGTCGAGACGGAGTCGACCGGAATGCCCAGTCCCCGTCCGATCGCCTCGGCCATCTCCTTCGTCGGGACGCCCTCCTCGGCCGCGGCGTGCAGGATGCTGCCGCCCGGCGCCTTCTCGAGCGCGAGGCTCACGAGACGGCCGGCGTCGTCACGGTGCACTGCGGCCCAGCGCTGCGATCCGTCGCCGATGTAGCCGGACACCCCGTTCTCGCGGGCGATGCGCACGAAGGTTGCGCTGAATCCGTGGTCGCCTGTGCCGTGCACGGTCGGCGCGAAGCGCAGGGACACCGGAGCGATCCCTCGCGCGGTGAGGTCGAGCGCGAACCGCTCGGCACCGCCGCGGGGACTCTCCGCGCCCACGTGCGGGGACTGGTCAGCCTCGGTCAGCGGCCGACCGTTCTCCGCACCCGCCATGCCCGAGGCGAACAGGAGCTTGCGTCCGCTGCCCTCGAGCGCGTCGGCGAAGGTCTCGAGTGCGGCGCGCTCCGTGCGTCCGGAGGCGGCGAAGTCCGAGAAGTCGTGCTTGAAGCCGAGGTGGATGACGGCATCGGATGCCGCGGCCCCCGCCCGCAGCACGTCGAGGTCGTCGAGCCCGCCGCGCACGGGCGTGGCGCCGGCGGACTCGAGGGCGGATGCCGAGGCATCCGATCGCGCCAGTCCGGTCACCTCGTGGCCCGCCGCCAGCAGGTGGGGGACGACGCCGGTTCCGATCCAGCCGGATGCCCCTGTCATGAAGATGCGCATGAGACGTACTCCTTCTCGCCCGTCGAGCCGTCCGTCGGGCACCGATGGCGCGCGCCGTGGCACACGAGCGTCATCGATGGTGTGATGTCAGTTGCTGACATCAAGAACGCTAGCACTGATGTCAGTATCTGTCATCACTGTGCGGCATCGGTAGAATCGACGCCATGACTAGGTGGGAGCCGGATGCGCGTGGCAGGATGCAGCGCGCAGCTCTCGACCTGTACGCGGAGCGCGGCTTCGACGAGACGACGGTGCACGACATCGCGCAACGGGCGGGCGTGACCGAGCGCACCTTCTTCCGTCACTTCTCCGACAAGCGAGAGGTGCTCTTCGACGGATCACACGAGCTCGAGCAGGTCGTCGTGCGCGGGCTCGAGGAGTCTCCTTCATCCGTTCCCCTCGAGATGGTCGCTGACGGCTTCGCCGCAGCAGCGCCCTTCTTCGACGAGCGGCGCGAGTGGTCGAAGAAGCGGTCGGCGGTGATCTCCGCCGAAGGCAGTCTGCTCGAGCGCGAGCTGCTCAAGCTGTCGACCATGGGCGCCGCGATCACGGAAGCGCTTCGCGGCCGCGGAGTCGGCGACCGGGACGCGGAACTCGCCGGCGACCTCGGCGTCGCTGCATTCGGCTGTGCCTTTCAGCGCTGGATCGACGGCGACTATGCCGCCGTGGCCGGGGATGGCGCCGGCTTCGCCGAGTGTCTCCGCGACACCTTCCGCGACGTCTCCGGCGTGTTGCGCGCGTGCGACCAGGTCGCGGCGCCCCAGGTGGAGAACGCTGCCATCTAGCTCCTGCAGCTCGACCAACGATCGGAGCCATCCCATGCTCGTGCGTCATCGCGGCCTCCAGCCGAGCGTCGATCCGTCGGGGTACGTCGCACCGACAGCCGTGCTCGTCGGCGACGTGCGCATCGCGGCCGGCGCGCGCATCCTGCACGGTGCGGTCGTCACGGCCGAGGACGGCCAGGTCGTCATCGGCGAGGACGCGGTCGTCATGGAGAACGCGCTCATTCGTGGAAGGGCGGCTCATCCGGTTCGTATCGGCGCGGCTGTCTTGGTCGGGCCCAACGCGCACCTGAACGGATGCGTCATCGAGGACGAGTGCTTCATCGCGACAGGAGCCGCACTGTTCCCCGGCAGCCGGATCGGGTCAGGAGCCGAGGTGCGCATCAACGGCGTGGTGCAGGTGAACACGGTCGTCCCATCGGGCGGCGTGGTGCCGATCGGATGGATCGCCGTCGGCGACCCGGCGGTCATCCTGCCTCCGGAGAGTCACGAGGAGATCTGGGCGATCCAGCGCGAGCTCGACTTCCCGGGAACGGTCTACGGCGTCGACCGCGGGGTTTCCATGCGCGAGCTCATGCGCCGTCAGTCGTCGTACTACGGCGAGCACGCGGAAGACCAGGTCGTCGGGTAGGGCCGGCGCGGCCGGCCATCCGCAGACCTCTCGAGACGAAATGGCAGGAATCCAGCGGAGATAGGCGTTCTTGCCACTCGTTGCCGATGGCGCCGCCCGCCACTGTGGTGACATGACGACCACGACCCGATCGGATGCCGCGCCGCACCTGCGCATCGCACGTCGCCTCGCCCCCGCACAGGCTCTGTACGTGTTCGGCAGCTCCGTCGACCTGACGCTGACCGGCATCGTCGGATCGCGACTCGCGCCGACCACCGCGCTCGCGACGGTGCCGTTCAGCCTGATCCCGGTGGTCGCCGTCGCGACGACCTTCGTCATCTCGCGCTTCATCGGCCGCCTCGGATACCGCAGAGTGTTCGTCTCTGTGGCGTTCGTCGCGGTGCTCGCGGGTCTGGTCTCGGCCGTGGCCGTGCAGCTCGACCTGTTCTGGCTGTTCTGCGTCGGCACAGGGTTGATCGGTGCGTACTCGGCCGGCGCCGGCTACTACCGGTACGCGGCGGCTGACGCATCAGGATCCCAGCGCGCACGCGCCGTCACCACGGTGCTCGCCGGCGGCCTCGTCGCGGCGCTCCTCGGGCCGTTTCTCGCCACGTGGGTGAGCGGGCTGCTGCCCGTCGCGTTCGTCGCCAGCTATCTGCTCGTCGCGCTGTTCGGGGCGCTTGCTGCGGTCTGGAATCTGACGCTCCCGCGGGAGCTGGCGGAGCTCGGACGCGGTGCTGCGGGCGGGGGACGGAGCGGTGAGGCGGCATCCGCGCCCGAAGACCGACCTCGGACCCGAAGGGTGCTGTGGCGCCAGCCCGTGCTGATCGCGGGCGTGGCGGCCACCTCGTTCGCCGCCATCTCGATGACGTCGATGATGACCGCCGGACCGATCGCCGGCATGGCCATGGGACACAGCGAAGCTGATGCCGCGCTGGCCGTTCAGCTGCACATGATCGGCATGTTCGCGCCCGGCTTCGTGATCGCGCGGGTCATCGGCCGCTTCGGCGAACGGTCCATCACGGTCGCCGGCGCCATCCTCGTCATCGTCGCGGGCGCCGCTGCCGCATGCAGCACGGCGGAGTGGGCGTTCCTCACGGCCATGTTCGCGATCGGGGTCGGCTGGAACTTCGCGTTCAGCGGTGGCAGCGCGCTCATCACGGATGCCTACCGACCGTCGGAGCGAGGCCGCGTGCAGCCCATCGCCGAGGTGATCACGAACGGTTTCCAGGTCGTCGGTTCGCTGAGCGCCGGCGTGCTCGCCACGGTTCCCGGATGGCGGATGCTCGGAATCGCGCTGATCGTCCTATCCGTCGTCGTCGGCATCGGTGTGGCAGCCGTGCGGCGCTCAGTGCGCTCCAGCGCACCGGATGCCGCCACTGCGTCGCCCGCTGCGGATGCCTGACCCCACTCCCGCGTCACCACCGGCGGCGGCGACGCACTGACGTTGCGCGGGGGGCATGAGGCGCGCCCATCCGTTGCGCCGCACGCCGCATCGACAATGGCCCCCGTTCAGGGTGCCGGAATAGTCTTGGGATCCATGGCGCAGGACAACGGCATCCGCACCCCCAGCGGTCCCCTTGGCGATGGCGGCTCACCAATTCCCGACGACGACCTCGGCACCCGGTCGATCGAACTCGTGCGTGCGTGGCTGCAGGCCTCCGACGCGAGAGACGCGATCCCCGAGGCGTCCAAGCGCGATCCCGCGGCTGAGCGGCTCGCCGGACTTCTGCGCGACCCCCGCGGCCTGGACTTCGCTGTCGGATTCGTCGACGGCGTTGCGCGTCCTCAGGACGTCTACGTGGCGGCGAAGAACCTCCACGCGCTCGCACGCCGGATCCCGCGCTTCCTGCCGTGGATCCACCGCGCGGCCATCGCGGTGGGCGGCACCATCGCTCCGGCGATCCCCTGGATCGTCATCCCGATCGCGCGCCGCGTGCTGCGGTCGATGGTGGGGCACCTCATCGTCGATGCGACTCCGGCGCGGCTGGGGACGGCGATCGCGCGGCTCCGGGACGGCAACGGGGTGCCGGGTGGCGCATCCGATGGCGGCGTTCGGCTCAACCTCAATCTGCTCGGCGAGGCGGTGCTGGGTGAGAACGAGGCGGATGCGCGGCTGGAGGGCACGCGCGAGCTGCTCGAGCGCGAGGACGTGGACTACGTCTCCATCAAGGTCTCCAGCGTCGCGAGCCAGCTGTCGATGTGGGCCTTCGACGAGTCGGTCGCGCGCGTGGTGCAGCGGCTTGCGCCGCTGTATCTCTTCGCCGCGGCATCCCCGACGCCGAAGTTCATCAACCTCGACATGGAGGAGTATCACGATCTCGACCTGACGATCGCGGTGTTCAAGCGGCTGCTCGGCGACCAGCGGCTGCTCGGTCTCGAGGCCGGAATCGTGCTGCAGGCCTACCTGCCCGACGCCCTCGATGCCCTCCAAGACCTGACCGAGTGGGCCCTTCACCGCAGGGCGGCCGGCGGCGCACCCATCAAGGTGCGCATCGTGAAGGGCGCGAATCTCCCCATGGAGCGGGTGGATGCCGCCGTGCACGGCTGGCCGCTCGCCCCGTACGACGGCAAGGTGCTCACCGACGCCAACTACAAGCGCGTTCTGGACTGGGCGCTCACCCCGGAGCACACCCACGCGGTGAAGATCGGCGTCGCCGGCCACAACCTGTTCGACGTCGCCCACGCCTGGCTGCTCGCTCGCAGCCGCGGCGTCGACGACCGCATCGACTTCGAGATGCTCCTCGGCATGGCCACCAGGCAGGCGGATGCCGTGGCCGGTACGGTCGGGGGGCTGCTCCTCTACGCGCCCGTCGTGCACCCGCGGCACTTCGACGTCGCCATCTCCTACCTGATGCGTCGGCTGCAGGAGAACGCGGCCGACGAGGACTTCCTCTCCGCGGCTTTCGAGCTCACGGAACAGCCGAGCTTGTTCGAACGCGAGAAGGCGCGGTTCCTGGCTTCGCTTGCCGAGCTCGAGGGGGAGGAAGGACCGCGCGGACTCGCGCCGCTGCCCAACCGTCGCCAGGACCGCGCGCGCGAGTGGGTGGAGTCGGATCCGACCACGCTATTCCACCCGCGCCCTGCACCGGTGGATCCGGCGGCGGAGGCGCTCGAGGAGGGATTGACGGGCGTCGTGCTGGGACTGGACAAGATCCAGCGCGGCAGCGGCCTCTTCCCGACGACCGGCGTCGTTCCGCTCCCCGAAGTCGGTTCCGTAGCACCGGATGCGTTCCCCGAAGAGGGGCAAGCGCCGCAGGACCGGGTCTTCCGCAACGAGTCCGACACCGACCCTTCCTTGCCGTCGAACAGGGCATGGGGGCGTCGCATCCTGTCATCCGTCTCCACGTCGACGGCCGGCGAGGAGACGCTGGCGCGTTCCCGCGTCGACGACGAGCGGATGCTCGACCACCTGCTGGCAGGCGTGCAGGCGACCGGTGCGCAGTGGGGCGCCATCTCCGGAAATGCACGCGCCGCGACCCTCGACCGTGTCGGCCTCGCACTCTCCGCGAACCGCGACCGCCTGATCGAGGTGATGGCCTCCGAAACGGGTAAGACGATCGCGGAAGCGGATCCCGAGGTCAGCGAGGCCGTCGACTTCGCGCACTATTACGCGGCACTCGCCCGCGAGCTCGACACGGTGCAGGGCGCCAGGTTCGTGCCGTCGCAGCTCACCGTCGTGACGCCGCCGTGGAACTTCCCGGTGTCGATCCCGGCCGGCAGCGTGCTCGGTCCGCTCGCCGCCGGCAGCGGAGTCGTTCTCAAGCCGGCTCCGCAGGCCAGGCGGTGCGCCGCAGTCCTCGCCGAATGCTTCTGGGAGGCGGGCATCTCCCGCGACCTCCTCGTGCTCGCCGATGTCGAGGAGGGTGCGCTCGGCCAGGCGCTGATCGCGAATCCGCGCGTCGATCGCGTGATCCTGACCGGCGCCTACGACACGGCGAAACTGTTCAAGAGCTGGCGTCCCGACCTTCCGCTGCTCGCCGAGACGAGCGGCAAGAACGCGATCATCGTGACTCCGAGCGCCGATGTGGACCTTGCGGTCGCAGATGTCGTGAAGAGCGCGTTCTCGAACGCCGGCCAGAAGTGCTCCGCCGCGAGCCTGGTCATCCTGGTCGGGTCGATGGGATCCTCCCGCCGCTTCCTCGACCAGCTCGCGGATGCCGCGGAGAGCGTCTACGTCGGCTGGCCCGAGCAGCCGGTGAGCTGGATGGGTCCGCTCATCGAGCCTGCCCGCGGCAAGCTCGCCTGGGCGCTCACCGAGCTTGAGGAGGGCGAGGAGTGGCTCGTCACCCCGCGCAATCTGGACGACACGGGCCGCCTCTGGTCGCCGGGCATCCGCACCGGCGTGCAGCCTGGATCCCGCTTCCACCGGACAGAGTTCTTCGGCCCCGTGCTCGGCGTCATGCACGCCCGCACGCTGGAGCAGGCGGTCGAGCTGCAGAACGCCGTCGACTACGGCCTCACCGCCGGCCTCCACTCGCTGGATCCCGACGAGATCGAGTACTGGACCTCTGCCGTCGAGGCCGGCAACCTCTACGTGAATCGCGGCATCACCGGCGCGATCGTGCAACGCCAGCCGTTCGGTGGCTGGAAGCGCTCGTCGGTGGGTGCCGGGCACAAGGCCGGAGGCCCCAACTACCTGTTCGGGCTCGGCAGCTGGGTCGGCGATGCCGGGGCATCCAGCTCCAGCCTGCACCTGCGCGGTCTCGACTCCCGGGTCACGCGGATCATCGAAGCCGGCCAGCCGTCGATGAGCTACGAAGAGTTCGACCTGGTGCGCCGGTCGGCGCTCAGCGACGCGATCGCGTGGGCGAACGAGTTCGGCGTGACGCGGGATGCCGCGGACCTCGGCGTCGAGCGCAACCTGTTCCGGTACCGGCCCGCTTCGGTGAGCATCCGGCTCAGCGAAGGCGTCGGCATCCCGGCGCTGCTGCGCGTGCTGGCGGCGGCGGCGCTCGTGCGCGGCCGCTTCGACGTGAGCACGCCAACACGGCTGCCGCGGCCGCTGCGCGAGGCGCTGCACGAGATCGGCACAGTGGATGTCGTGGAATCCGATGCCGCGTGGCTGCAGCGCGTGTACACGTCGGGCGTCTCCGTCGACTCGGAATCGCGGGCGACGGACCGTGTGCGGCTCATCGGCGGCGATGCGTCTGGACTTGCGCAGGCGCTCGGGGAACGGATCGACGTGGCCGTGTTCTCGGGGCCGGTGACGGCATCCGGACGCGTCGAGCTCCTGCCGTTCCTGCGCGAGCAGGCCATCTCCATCACGAACCATCGCTTCGGCAGCCCCACGGCGCTGACGGCCGACATCCTCTGAGCGGATGCCGACCTTGCTGGCGGTGGGCCAGACCCAGCACCCGTCCGCCCGTGCAGAAAATGCTCTTCGCGGCGTCCGAAGCGCATTTTCTGCACGTCGGACGGGATTTCGCGGGACCGCGCGACGGCCGCCGAACCTGGCACGGCCCGCAAGAGGGCCTGATGATTTCCTGACAGAGAGTCAGTAGCGGCGGCGTCCGCATCCGTCGACACGGCATCGGAAAAGCTGGTCGATCGACCAGCCAGCGGCGCGTGCGGGTGTCTCCACGGGTGTCCGCGGATCCGCGTCAGCATGCGGAACGCGCGTCACAGTGCGGCCCATCGGCGCGCCGTTCGGACGGCGTTCGACCGGTCGGCGATCCGTGGAAACTGCCCCTGATCGGCTTCTTGAGAACCTGGGCGCCTGCTGGGCGGCCCTCGGGGACGCACACCTACGGTGGAAACCGGCCGGCTTGAACCGGCCTTTTGTTTTGCACCCGAACGAAACATGGTGGCCGCAGTACGTGCGGGCCACCCTCTAGGTACCCGACTCATGCGCCTCCCCTCTTTTACGTACGAAAACCTGAACAACGTCGTCGCCCGCGGACGCTCCGCCATGGCGACAGGTCTGCGACCGGCCGTCGCGGGAATCCGCGACGCCTTCGGCCTCGGCCGGCGTGACGCGGCCCATCTCGCTGTCCCGGTGCCCCACCGGATGCCTCGCCGCCGCCTCGTAACGCTCGCCGTCGCCGGCATCTCGTTCGGCCTGGTCGCCAGCCTGACGACGGCTTTGCCGTCGTATGCGGCGCACGCCGAGACGATCCAGCAGTCCGCGATGGCATCCACGAGCCACCTCACCACGGCTCAGGTGCAGCAGGCGGCCCTGCACACCGCAATCCTCAACGCCGCGTCGCACGGCGACGTGCAACGTCTCGACGTCGCATCAGACGTCGCGACTCCGGCCGCGGTGCAGGACACGTTCTCCACCGTCGACGTGGTCGCCAACCTGCAGAGCCACTACGGCATCGACCAGGCGATGGCGCAGCAGCTCATCACCACCGGCAACCCGAGCGGACGGGCCGCGATCGTCTCGACCGCGATGAGCTACCTCGGCACGCCCTACGTGCTGGGCGGGGCATCGCACAGCGGCATCGACTGCTCTGGCCTCACGATGGTCGCCTACGCGGCCGCCGGTGTCGGCCTCGCGCACTACGTTCCGACCCAGGATGCCGTCGGTTCGCGGATCTCCGCGGCCGACGCCCGGCCAGGCGACCTCGTGGTCTGGGACGACGAGGACCACGTCGGCTTGTACATGGGCAACGGCATGGTCCTGCATGCGCCGACCGAAGGCCGCAACGTCGAGCTCGACCCGCTCACCCAATGGGCGAGCATCCCGTACCACTTCACACGTCTGATCTGAGATCCCTGACAGGAGCGATGGCGGGACCCGAGCGGTCCCGCCATCGCTGTTTCCGGCGCCATCGCCCACCCATCCGGTTCTCTAGCCGCCGTTGTGGGGCGCCCGATGGGTGTCGGCAACGCCGGATCCGGCGACATCCGCAGTTGCGTCCATAAGACGATCCGTTAGTGTGGAACGTGGTCGGCTCAGCCGTCCGCATTTTGGGGGACACGGAAGTCATGTCGTCCGTACCCCGCGTGCGGAAAGAGGAGCAGGCTGGGAGCGCATGGGTCGGAGAGCAGCGGCGGCCGGACCCGACCGCTCGTCGGCAGACGACGATGGCACCGTCGACTCCTTCGATGACGCATCGGGTCTGAACGTCTTCGCCGGCCTCTTCGAAACGGACCCCACCAAGCCCGACCGGGCGCCGGCCCCGCGCCCCGCAGTCCAGGCCGCACCGACGGCCGAGGTCCCGGGCACTCCGGCGTACGCACCGCCGCCGCTGCCCGTTGCGACATTCCCGCCTGCCTCGATGTGGCCGACACCCGCGCAGCCGGCGACGCCGCAGGACGCGGGGTTCCGACCTCCGTCGTCCGCTGGCCATGCAGCGCCTCCCACCCCGCCGGCGTCCGCCGCTCAACCGCTCTCCGGCTCAGAGGCCTGGCCCGGAATTCGCCCGGAGCCGGGCGCCGGGCTGTCGCGCCGCGAGGTTCGTGAGCAGGAGCGTGCGGCACAGGCGGCGTCCGAGGAATCCGCGCCCGCGCAGCCGATCCGCGCCATGCCGACAGGACCGGGGCTGCCGACACCACCGCTGACCAATTCGCCGGCTCAACCGCCGGCTCCGACCTGGGCCCCCGCGCCCGCCTCGGCACAGACGCCGGCTCCGACCTGGGGCCCCGCGCCCGCCTCAGCACAGACGCCGGCTCCGACCTGGGCCCCCGCGCCCGCCTCGGCACAGACGCCGGCACCGACGCCGGCCTCGGCCCCGACGCCGGCGGCGCTCCCCTCTCGCCGCGCTCTGCGCGAGGCGGCCAGAGTCGCGGCTGAACCCTCCGAGCCGGCGGCACAACAGGCGGCATCGGCTGCTGCTTCGCGGCACGAGAGCAACGGCCCGTCGGCTGGTCCCTTCGGCGGTGCGAATCCGGTCCCAGCCGGCAGGGAGAACGCGGCACCCGTCGAACGGGCGGTTCACGATCAGCCCGTCGACTTCGATCAGGTGCTCGGTCTCGATGCGGCTGCCGAGTCGGGCGGGTTCGGCGGCGATCAGGTGACGGATCCTCGCTCTGCCGCGCGACCGACGGCCTTCGCCGCATCCCAAGGGTTCAGCGACGCTCGGGAGCAGTTGGCGCAGCGCGGTCCGGGCGACGCGACCCAGCCCATCCGTCCCGAGCAGTGGAAGCGCGATCGGAGCGCTAGGGTGTCCAGGCCCGTTGACGACGTGCAACCGGATGCCGGGTTCGAGGACCGCGCTGGTCGGGCCGATCACTCCGCGAGCTCGGGAGGCGGGGCATCCGCGGCCGACGTGCACGGATTCCGTCCTCGGAACAGCGCAGTCGGCGACCAGCCGGGAGGCCGCATGCCCGGGGCTCCCGCGCATCGGGCACGGTCATCCCGCAGGTCGGCTGCGATCGCCGGTGGGGCGGTGCTCGCACTGATCCCAGGGCTGATGTTCGCCGCCCCGGCCAACGCCGCCGAAACGCTCAGCCCCGACCAGCTTCAGGCAACGATCGACAGCAACTCGAAGCTCATCGCGCAGAGGCTGCAGGTCTCGGCCTCGGTCAGCGGCAGCGCGGTGCAGACGGAGAACTACGTCGCAGGCGCCATCGCAGGCATCGTCGCCGCCGAGTCCGGGCCGGACGGCGCCGCGGTCGCGGTTGCCCTCGCAGAGGCGCTCCAGCACGGCGGTGCCCGCGAGAAGATCGTGGAGACAGCGCTCACCTACCTCGGCGACCCGTACGTGCTCGGCGGTTCGTCGCACGACGGCATCGACTGTTCCGGCCTCACGATGGTCTCGTATGCGGCGGCCGGCATCTCCCTGGTGCACTACGTGCCGTCGCAGGATGCCGTGGCCACCACCATCTCGGAAACCGACGCCCAGCCGGGAGACCTCGTCTTCTTCAACGACGAGGAGCACGTCGCGATCTACCTCGGCGGCGGCATGATCATCGAAGCTCCGGACTACGGCATCCCGGTGCGGATCGTCTCCCTCTCCACCTGGTCCGGCATCGGATACCACTTCGGACGCATCCTGCCGAACTGATCGCCTGGTCGGCTCCGCGGATCCGGCACGAGAATCGGACGAAGCGCTCGGCCTCGTCCGAACGGCGATGTGAGTCAGGCCGGGCGTTCCCCGTAGTCGGGCAGGTCGTGCGCCCGCAGGGCAGGAGCGAACCGTTCGGCGATCTCGGTGCCCGACAGAGCGAAGTCGCGTCCGCTGGCGTATCCGGCGGTCCATGCGATCGTCAGGTAGACCGCGAGGTCGAGACGGTGGACCAGCCAGCCCAATTGCGCGTCATCCGCTGCACCACGGCAGAGGCAGTCGTAGAGCTGCTCGCCCCAGGCCCTCATCGCTTTGCGGCCGGCCGGCGTCTCCAGGGTCGAGGCGAGCTCGACGAACGACCACGCGGCGACGGCTTCCTCGCGGAGCAGAATCGGCTCACTGAGGTGCTCGCCGGCATCATCGGCATGAGCCGCCGACGCCAGCCTGCGCTCGGCTGCCGTCAGGGACGTCAACAGGGATTCGCCGTAGCGTGCCCGCCGTTCCCTCCGCGCGCTTCTGGCGGAGACACTGAACGTGATGATGCCGCCGAGGGATGCGCCGAGCAGCGCCGCCAACACGTAGATCGCCGCGTCGAACCCCATGACGGCAAATGTAGCTTCGTGTCGGGGTGCCGCAGGGTGCCACCGCGCGGATCACCCTCTGGGCTCACCCATGGTGGCTCGGCAGGCAGCTCATTCTGCGGCGTCGCCAGGCGGCGTCAGCTCTCCGGATGCTGCCCGCTCCTCGGCCGTCGCGAGGTCGTCCGGCACGTCGGCCGACTCAGAAGTGTCGCGGTCGTCGCGTTGTGCGACGGCGACCGGCAGCGTGATCTCGACGGTGAGCCCGCCGCCAGGTGACGGAGACAGTCGGATCTCGCCCGCCGCCGTGTCCACCAGCCCCGCGACGATCGCGAGACCGAGTCCACTGCCGGTCGTCGTGTTGCGCGCCTCATCCACGCGGGTGAAACGGTCGAGGGCGATGGGCACGAAATCCGCCGGCATGCCCGGACCGTCGTCGACGACCGCGAGACGCACGGAAGCGTCATCCTGCGCCAGTCGTGCGGTGATGGTTCCCGAGCCCTGGTCGCTGCCGATCGCCTTGATGGCGTTCGCGATGAGGTTGTCGACGATGCGGCCGAAATCCTGCGTCGACATCGCGACCGTTCCGTCATCCGTGGTCTCTTCGGATACCTCGAAATCGATGACGGACTCGACGCCCTGAACCAGCGACGCCTGACGCATGCGGTCGATCGCGGCAGCGAGCTCGTCCTCGAGCTCGATCCAGCTCGATGATCCGCGCGTACCGTGCGCGTCGATCCTGGAGAGCTCGAGCAGGTTGGTCGCGAGGGTGGAGAGTCGCAGCACGGTCTGCTGGGCCTGCCGCACGTCGGCGAGGAGCGCATCCGCGTCGCCGATGTCCAGTTCGGCCAGCTCGAGCTCGCCGCGCAGCACAGCAAGCGGGGTGCGGAGCTCGTGGCTGGCGTCCGAGACGAGCTGCTTCTCGCGATCAGCGGATGCCCGCAGCGCCTCGATCAAGCCGTTCAGCGTCACCGCAAGGGCAGCGAGCTCATCGCGAACGGGCGGCACCTCGAGCAATTCCCCGCTCGTGCTGCCTCCGCGCATGGCGTCCTCGCGGGCGACTTCCGTGCTCGGCGTCGCGCCGGATCCCGTCGTCGTCCGCCGCCGTTGAGGACGGATTCCATTCGCCTGAGTACCCGGGATCGCGAAGTCGGGTTCGCCGCCATCGCGGCGGAATCCCTCCGTCTGTCTGCGCGAGATCGCATCGGCTTGCCGCCGCATCACGTTCACCGGGCGCAAGGCCGTGCGGGCCAGAATGTACGACGCGAGGGTGAAGCAAGCAACGAGGATCGCGGCGCCCACGATGAGAGCGGCGCTCAGCCTGTCGAGCACGAGCTGGTTGGCATCCTCGTTGCGCGCCGTGACGACGTACCAGACGCCGGTCGCCGTCTCGACGGGCCGCACCCGCACCGTGTACTCGGCGTTCGCCGTCTGCACTTTCGTGAACGTCTCGGTCTCCTCGCGCGGAGCCTTTCCGTATGGGCGAAGCGACTTCGGAAGGCTGGAGACGCGCACGTCGCCCGCCGGCGAGATGAGGGCGATGTACTGGCCGTCGCCTGGGACGGCGTCGAGATCGGTGGCGTGCCGCTGCAGCTGCTCCTCGAAGGGCTCCGCATCGTGACGCAGCAGTGTCACCGTCGCGTTGTTGAGGATGGCGTTAACGCCCAGCCGGATCCCCACGACGGCGACCACGCCGACGAGAACGGCGATGATCAGGCTGCCGACCGCGATCCGAGCCGTGATGGAGAGACGGCTGGAGAAGGATCGGATCCAGTTCACCGGTCCGGCTCGGTGGGGGCGGAATCCTGCGCGCTGCCGGCAGCGTCCGCGGTTCCGGCGGCGTCGGACAGCGCGTCATCCGTTGACGATGCAGCACCCGACGACTCGGAGGCGCCCGCGTGCTGGTCAGCGGACTGCTTGGCGGCCACCGAGGGATCGACGGTCTCCAGTCGATACCCCAGTCCGCGCACGGTGGCGATCCGGAGCCCCGTCGCCGAGGCGTCGAGCTTGCGTCGCACGTACGACACGTACTGGTCGAGCACGTTCTGATCGATGTGCTCGTGGCCGCCCCAGATGTCATCGAGGATGTCACCGCGCGTCACCATCTCGCCTGCGTGGAGGGCCAGGAGCCGCACGAGCGAGAACTCCCGCGGGCTGAATGCCACCTGACGGCCGTCAGCGGTCGCCTTGTGCTCGAGCGAATCGATCGTGAGGTTGCCCACCTTGAGGGTCGGCTTGGCCGACGCATCCCTGCGCAGCAGCGCTCGCAGCCTGGCGGCGAGCTCCGCGAAGGCGAAGGGCTTGGTGAGGTAGTCGTCGGCGCCGGAGTCGAGACCGAACACGCGGTCTTCGACGGCGTCCCGTGCTGTCAGCAGCAGAATCGGCATGGTCTTGCCGGACTCGCGCACCCGGCGGCACAGCTCGAATCCGCTCATTCCGGGAAGCATCACGTCGACGGCCAGCGCGTCGACGGTGTTGTCGCGCAATGTGATCAAGGCGTCGACGCCATTGTCCACCGAGAGCACGTCGTAGCCTTCGGCCGCCAATCCTCGCCGGAGCAGGCGGGCCATGTCGGGGTCGTCCTCCACGACGAGGAGGCGCGCAGTCGTATCGTCCACTCCACCATGGTCACAGAGGGCGCTGAGCGAGTCGAGAGGGAATGCTATGGACGCACTCAGGCTCTGCCCGCCACCGCCTCAGTCGAGGTCGCGGTGCACGAGACGGGAGAGCACGATCGCGCTGCGGGTGTGGTCGACGCTGGGAGCGACGCGCACCCGTTCGAGTGCCGCCTCGAGGCTCGGGATGTCGCGCGAGCGGATTCGCAGAATCGCATCAGCGCTCCCCGACACGGTGCACGCATCTGCCACCTCCGGCACGGCGGAGAGGATGCGCTGCAGTTCGCTCGGCGAAACGGTGCCGCGGCAGAACAGCTCCACGTACGCCTCGGTGCTCATGCCGTCGATGGTCGGATCGACGTTGATCGTGAACCCGCGGATGACACCGTCGGCGACCAGGCGGTCGATGCGGCGCTTCACGGCGGATGCGGACAGGCCGACACGCGAGCCGATGTCGCCATACGACGCGCGGGAGTTATCACGCAGGAGGTCGATGATGTTCCGATCCAGGTTGTCCACGGCGTCATTCTAGGGTGATCCGTTGCGCCTGACCGACCAATTGCGCACGAATCGTGCAGCAGATGCCACACACCGCGCAAGATCCCGGTGCGACACTGGAAAGCATGACCGCTCTGGACTCCACCGACACGCGCCACCGCAACGGATCGCCCGCCACGCAGGCATCCGCGCCGGATTCCGCCTCCGTGCCCGGCGCCGGCACTGCGACCTCGAAGGCGCCCGTGCAGCACCTGGTCCCGTCGCACCGAACGTATCTGATGTGCCGGCCCGAGCACTTCACGGTGAGCTACCGGATCAACCCCTGGATGCATCCGCAGGACCCGACGAACACGGCCAAGGCCATCGAGCAGTGGACCACTCTCTACGACACGTTCGTGGGCCTCGGGCACGACGTGCACCTCATCGACCCGCTCGAGGGCCTGCCCGACATGGTCTACACGGCCAACGGCGGATTCATCATCGGCGGAATCGCCTACGGCGCACGGTTCGCGTATCCGCAGCGTTCACCCGAGGGGCCGGCGTTCATGCACTGGTTCGCCGACAACGGTTTCGAGGTCGTCGAGCCCGAGCGGGTCAACGAGGGCGAGGGGGACATCCTGCTCGTCGGGCCGCGCATCCTCGCCGGCACCGGATTCCGCAGCACCGTCGAGAGCCACGCCGAGCTCGCCGGCATCTACGGCCGCGAGGTGGTCAGCCTCACGCTCGTCGACCCGCGCTTCTACCACCTGGACACCGCCATCTCCGTGCTCGACCCGCTCGAAGACGACGAGAACGCGAACATCGCGTACGTGCCCGCCGCCTTCGACGACGCGAGCCGTCGCACCCTCGAGACGCTGTATCCGGACGCCATCATCGTGAGCGAAGAGGATGCCGGCATCCTCGGTCTCAATTCCATCTCCGACGGTTACAACATCGTCATCGCGAAGCGTGCTGTCGGCTTCGAGAAGCAGCTGCGTGAACGCGGATACAACCCGATCGGAGTCGATCTCTCCGAGCTCCTTCTCGGAGGAGGAGGCGTGAAATGCTGCACTCTGGAACTGCGCCGCTGAGCGGCCGCGCAGCTGCACCGGTGGTCGAGCCCGTTGAAACCGGGGACCCTGACGAGCAGGTTTCGCCCCTTCGGCAGGGACGGGGCAGGCCGAGCTCGACCAGCGATGGTCGCGGCTCGAGCGGCATCGCCGACGGCCTGCTGCGCCTCGAAGACGAGCACGCCGCGCACAACTATGCACCGTTGCCCGTGGTGATCGCCTCCGGCGAGGGCGCATGGGTCACCGATGTGGACGGCAACCGCTACCTCGACTGTCTGGCCGCCTACTCGGCAGTGAACTTCGGACACTCGAATCCGAGGCTCGTCGCCGCGGCCAAAGACCAACTCGACCGCATCACCCTGACCAGCCGCGCCTTCCACCACGATCTGCTCGGTCCGTTCGTCGCCGAGCTGGCGGCGCTCGCCGGCAAGGACATGGTGCTGCCCATGAACACGGGAGCCGAGGCCGTCGAGACCGGCATCAAGGTGGCGCGCGCGTGGGGCTACCGCGTGAAGGGCGTCGCGCCGGATAGTGCGAACATCGTGGTCTTCTCCGGAAACTTCCACGGTCGCACGACCACCATCGTGGGATTCAGCGACGATCCGGATGCCCGTGACGGCTTCGGTCCGTTCACCCCCGGATTCCGCTCCGTGCCGTACGGCGATGCTGCGGCGGTCGCCGAGGCGATCGACGAGAACACGGTCGCCGTGCTGGTGGAACCGATCCAGGGCGAGGCGGGCATCATCGTGCCGCCGGACGACTTCCTGCCAGGGCTCCGGCAGCTGTGCACCGACAACCGCGTGCTCCTGGTCGCCGACGAGGTGCAGTCAGGACTGGGACGGGTCGGCGAGACGTTCGCGTGCTCGTTGTGGGACGTCGTGCCCGACGTGTACCTGCTCGGCAAGGCGCTGGGCGGCGGCATCATGCCGGTCTCCGCAGTCGTCGCCGACCGGGACGTGCTCGGCGTGATCCGCCCAGGGGAGCACGGCTCGACGTTCGGGGGCAATCCGTTGGCCTGCGCGGTCGGCATCGAGGTGATCCGGATGCTCGCAACCGGCGATCTGCAACGTCGCGCCCGCGAACTGGGCGACCACCTTCGCGGGCGCCTCCAGGATCTCGTCGGTCACGGCGTGACCGCTGTGCGCGGAGCCGGCCTGTGGGCCGGAGTGGATGTCGATCCCGCGATCGGATCCGGACGGGAACTCGCCGAGCGGATGCTGCGCCGCGGCATCCTCGTCAAGGACACGCATGGTGCGACGATCCGCTTCGCGCCACCGCTCGTCGTCGAGCAGGCCGACCTGGACTGGGCCGTCGAGGAGTTCGCGGCGGCCCTCGCGGAGTAGCGCCGGAGACTGGGCGGGGGTCGCTCAACCACCGGCGGCCCGGTCAGTCAGCCCTCGGCCACCTCCCGGCCGTCACCGGTCAGAACTCCGCGACGCGCACGCCGAGCCATTCGCCGAGCTCGGCGATCTCCGCGCGCACCATCTCGTCTTCCTCCGGTTCGAACGGGATGAGCTGGTGCACCGCGTCGACACGCAGCACCTCGTTCTCACGGTCGACCGTGGCGTCGAGCATTCCCATGAAGACGTCGCCGATCAGAATCGGGTGGGCGAAGTATCCGTATTTGCGCTGCGACTTCGGCTTGTACTGCTCCAGCACGTAGTCGAAGTCGAAGATCTCGCGCAGTCGCGGCCTGTCGAACAGCATGCCGTCGTACGGATTGAGGAAGGCGACTCGGCCGTCCGCGTCGTCGTCGAGGGCGGCGATGGCACGCGGATCCACCCGGTACTTCCGTTTGGATCCCTCGATCACCGCCGGCTCGCCCGCCTCTCCCACCGGAGTCCACGGTGAGCGCTGCTTCGCGATGCCTGCGGCTTGCAGGCGGCGTTCGTCCAGCATCCGCGCGGCCTCATCCGCAGGGTAGTCGGGCAGATCGGCGGGGAAGGCGCGTTCGGCGATGTCCCAGACCCGGTGGCGCCCTTCGCGGCGGACGACTCCGATCTGGCCGGTCCGTGACAGGAAGTCCAGCATGTGCGGCACCTGGTTGGGGCCGTACCAGCCGGCCTCAGAATCCCGCGCGACGGCGGCGGTGTCGGGGATGTCCGAGGCGAGCAGCGGACCCTCGGCGCGCAGCCGGGCGAGCACCTCGTCGCGGAACTTCTCGTTGGCGGCGATCCACTCCTTGGTGCTCTCGCGCAACGGCCTGGTGCGCATCCAGGGCAGCATGAGCGGCAGCAGACTGATCGGACGGAACGTGCCGTCGAACTCGAACAGCGCGCGGTCCATCTCGACGGCCTTCGTCAGCTGGCCGGCCTCGTACGACCACCCGATGCGGGACCAGAGGATGGTGTGCTCAGCAGGCGCGATCGTCGCGGTCGGATCGATGCTGATCGTGCCGAGCTGCTCGGCCACCTCCACCACGTCGCTGGGACGCGCTGCATCGAGCAACTGAGCGCGCACGATGATGCGCCGCGCCTCGTCGCGGGTGAGGTGGTGGGTCACGTCGTCGAGGGTAGTCGCGACAGCCGACGCGTTGCGAGCAGGGTCCTCTGACGCGTTGCGAGGACCGGAGCATGCAACGAGGACCGGAGATCTGCTTCGGTTCTCGTGATGAGAGCGCGACCCTTCCGGTTTTCAGCGCGATCGATGCATCCGGGGTTTTCAGCACGATCGATGCATCGGCGGACACAATGTATGCCATGGCCAAAGACGTCGATGCCCTCCTGTCCCAACTCACCCTCGAAGAGAAGGCCGCCCTCGTCACGGGCGACGGCTTCTGGCATACCAGGGCAGTAGAACGCCTCGGGATCCCGGCGATCACACTCAGCGACGGACCGCACGGCGTGCGCCGTCAGCCAGCCGACCAGGAGAACGGGATCGGCGGCAGCTATCCGGCCACCTGCTTCCCGCCCGCCGTCGGACTCGGATCCACGTGGGACGCCGAGCTCGCGGAACGCGTCGGAGCGGCGCTGGGCGACGAGTCCATCGCGCTCGACGTGCAGGTGCTGCTCGGGCCGGGCATCAACATCAAGCGCTCGCCGCTGTGCGGACGCAACTTCGAGTACTTCTCCGAAGACCCGCTGATCGCGGGCGAGCTCGGTGCGGCGCTGATCCGCGGCATCCAGTCGAAGGGTGTCGGCACGTCGCTCAAGCACTACGCCGCCAACAGCCAGGAGACGGATCGCTTCCGGGTGAGCGCCGACATGGACGAGCGCACCGCCCGCGAGATCTACCTCGCCGGATTCGAGCGAGCCGTGAAGGATGCCGCGCCCGCGACGATCATGGCCGCCTACAACAAGCTGAACGGTGTCTACGCGACGGAGGATCCGTGGCTGCTCACCCAGGTGCTGCGCGACGAATGGGGATTCGAGGGGCTGCTCGTCTCCGACTGGGGCGCGGTGAACGACAGGGATGCCGCCGTCGCGGCCGGCCTCGACCTGGAGATGCCGGAATCGGAGGCTGGCCCAGCGGCGATCGTGGCCGCGGTGCGAGCGGGATCGCTCGACGAGGCATCCCTCGACGCCGCCGTGCGCAACGTGCTGAAGCTCGTCTTCGATCACGCGGACCTCAAGCCGGCAGACGGCACCACGCTCGCCGTTCCGAGCGAGCAGGTCGAGGAGCATCACGCGCTGGCCCGCGAAGTCGCGTCGCGGGCGGCGGTGCTGCTCAAGAACGACGGCGGCATCCTGCCCCTCTCGCCGGACGCCTCCATCGCTGTGATCGGCGAATTCGCCCGCAACCCGCGGTACCAGGGCGCAGGCAGCTCGCAGATCGAGCCGACGCGGCTGGACGACGCGCTCACCGAGATGCGCAAGATCGCGGGACCCGACGTCACGTTCGCGCCGGGCTTCACGCTCGACGGCAGCGGCGATGCGGGCGCATTGACGCGCGATGCTGTGGCCGTGGCATCCGCTGCGGAATTCGTCGTGCTGTTCCTCGGGCTGCCGTCTGCCGCGGAGTCCGAGGGATACGACAGGGAGCACATCGACCTGCCCGCCGACCAGCTGACGCTGCTCGCGGAGGTGGCGCAGGCGAATGCGAACCTCGTGGTCGTGCTCTCGAACGGTTCGGCGGTGCGCGTGTCGAACTGGGAGGGCGGAGCCCGCGCGATCCTCGAGGGATGGCTGCTCGGCCAGGCGGGAGGCGGCGCGACCGCGGACATCCTGTTCGGCGTCACGAACCCGTCTGGACGTCTCACCGAGACGATCCCGGAAAAGCTCGAGGACAACTCCGCCTACCTCGACTACCCAGGACGCGACGGTCACCTCTCCTACGGCGACGGCGTCTTCGTCGGGTACCGCTGGTACGACGCGCGCGAGCTGCCGGTGAGCTACCCGTTCGGCCATGGACTCTCCTACACGAGCTTCGAGTTCTCCGGTCTCTCGCTCAGCGCGGAGGGAGCGGATGCCGACCTCGCCGTGCACGCGTCCGTCACCGTGACCAACACCGGCAACGTTGCCGGACGCGAAGTCGTGCAGCTGTACGTGAGTGCACCGAGTGCCGAGGTGCGGCGCCCGCAGAACGAGCTGCGCGGATTCCGCGTCGTCGCGCTCGAGCCCGGCGAGAGCCGTGAGGTGGGCTTCACGCTCGGATACCGCGACTTCGCGTACTTCCACCCCGTGCTCGAGCGGTGGTACGTCGAGAACGGGGGCGTGGACATCCTGGTCGGGGCGAGTTCGCGCGATATCCGCGAGCGCGGCAGCGTCGAGCTGCGGGTGAACGAGCCCGTCGTTCCGCTCGACCGCCAGTCGTCCCTCGCGGAATGGATGAAGCATCCAGGCGGCCAGAAGGTGCTCGCCGGAGTGATGCAGCAGGCCGCGACGCAGAACCCGGAGGCCGTCGGCATGTTCCAGAACCAGGAGCTCATGGCGATGATGGGCTCGATGCCCATGCGCCGCATCGTGCGGTTCCCGGGCGTCGGCATCAGCGACGAGGTCGTCGACGGGCTGATCGCGCAGGCGAACGCCGCGGTGTAGCCGGGGGTTTCCGGTTCTCGAGATCTCGTCTCGACGGCAGAAAGCACCGTTCTCGTGGCCTGTGGTGAGCAATTTCTGTTGTTGAGACGGGATCTCGGTGCCCGCACCGGACCGAGGAGGAGCCGGGGCCGCCCCCGGCCCCGACGCCCGGGGCCCGGACCGACGCGACGGGCGCCCCAATCCTTTGTGCCCGCCACCAAGGGGCCTAGCCTGAAGACCATGAGTGCGGACGCGGGGGCGCCGACCGACACGACGCGGCACGAAAACGAGAAGACCTTCTTCGGCCAGCCGAGATCGCTGGCCAACATCTTCGGGGTGGAGATGTGGGAGAGGTTCTCCTTCTACGGCATGCAGGGCATCCTGCTGCTCTACCTCTACTTCGGGGTCACAGAGGGCGGCCTTGCGATGCCGAAGGCGGTCGCCGCCGGCATCGTCGGGGCGTACGGCGGCGCCGTATACCTCTCGACCATCATCGGCGCATGGATCGCGGACCGGCTGCTCGGATCCGAGCGCGTGCTGTTCTACAGCGCGATCGTCATCATGTGCGGCCACCTCTCGCTCGCACTCATCCCGGGGTTCGGCGGTCTCGGTGTCGGACTGGTGCTGATCGCGGTCGGATCCGGCGGCCTCAAGGCCAACGCCACGGCGGTGGTCGGGACGCTCTACGACGAACACGACCCGCGGCGTGACGCCGGCTTCTCGATCTTCTACCTCGGCATCAACCTCGGAGCGTTCCTGGGACCCCTCCTCACCGGGCTGCTCCAGTCGACGATCGGGTTCCACTACGGATTCGGGCTGGCCGCCCTAGGAATGGCCATCGGGCTGGTGCAGTATTCGTTCGGCCGCAAGCGGCTTCCCGCAGAGGCGAGCGTGGTGCCCAATCGGCTGCCCAGGTCGAGGTACGTGCTCTGGATCTGCATCGCCGTGGCGGGCGTCGCCGTCATCGTCGTCCTGACCCTGGTCGGCGTCATCCGCGCGACGAACCTGTCGTTGGTCGTCATCGTCGTGACGATCGTGGCGGCCGTGGCGTACTTCGTCGTCATCCTCAGCAGCAACCTGACGGATGTCGAGCGCAGCCGCGTCTACGCCTTCATACCTCTCTTCGTCGCGAGCACCGCGTTCTGGTCGCTGTACCAGCAACAGTTCACGGTGGTCACGTTCTACTCGGACACCAGGCTGAACAGGGATCTCTTCGGATGGGACTTCCCCATCTCGTGGGTGCAGTCCATCAACCCGATCTTCATCATCATCCTGAGCGGCGTCTTCGCGGCGATCTGGACGAAGCTCGGCGAGCGGCAGCCGTCCACCCCGATCAAGTTCGCGCTGGGCACGGCGATCATGGGGGTGGCGTTCCTGCTGTTCCTGCCGTTCGCCGGCGGGGGTGAGAACAGCACGCCGCTCATCGCGATGGTGGGCATCCTGCTGGTCTTCACGGTCGCCGAGCTGTTGCTGTCGCCCGTCGGACTTTCGGTCACCACCAAGCTGGCGCCGAAGCACTTCCACGCCCAGATGGTGGCGTTGTTCTTCCTCACGGTCGCGCTCGGCACTGCGCTGAGCGGGCAGCTCGCCGAGCTCTACTCGCCGGAGACGGAGGGGTGGTACTTCGGAATCCTCGGCGCGATAGCGATCGTGATCGGTGCGATCCTGGCGCTCATGGCGCCGATGATCCGCCGGCTCATGCGCGGAGTGCGGTAGCCGAGCGAACGAGCGAGGTCCGGTCAGTTGGCGAGTGTGCCCCACATCACGAGGTACCAGATCGAGACGCCCGTGCCCACCGCGAGCGCGGCGCCTCCAGCGATGATGCCCGTCAGCGCGAACGCGCGAGGCTTGCCGCCGAGGTAGCTGATGATGCCGAAGGCGATGGCGGCGAACGCCGGCACCCAGGCCGCGAAGCTGAGGATGGGAAGGAACGAGAAGACGGCGGCGATGATGCCCGCGATCATCGCGATGACGCCGAAACGTGCCCGCCGGTTCGCTGCCGGTCGCGCAGGGGTGCTGTCGCCGAGCGCCCAGCGGATGGTCGCGGCGTCCGCGGAATCCGGATACACGAGGTCCTCGGCCTGTACCGGATCCAGCGGGTATCCGAATGCCGCGTCCTTCTGGGCGGCAGCCTGCGCGGCACCCTGCGTCCCGCCGACCGGCAGTTGACGGTATCGGGTTTCGGCGATCGGATCCGCTTCGCTCGCGTCAACGGGCACCGAACCGGCGGCATCCGGAGCGGGCGGAGCGGAGTAGGTCGGCGGAACAGCATAGGCCTGTTGCGCATACGGCTGTGCTGCCTGCTGCGCCTGTGCCGACGCCTGCGGGTCCGGCCGCGTGGGCGCCTCGAATTCAGCCGCGTCGCGCCGTTGCATCTCGCCGTAGGGAACCGTCGGATACGACTGCTCGACGTGCTGCGAAATGGGTGCGAAGAAGGGGGCATCCGGAGCCGCAGGCGGAGGTGTGGCAGTGGTTGTCTGCGGCACGTACGGAGCAGGAGGCGGAGCCGCGTACTGCGGCGCGACGGGCTGCGGCGGAGCGTACTGAGGAGCGACAGGTTGCGGCTGGGCGTATTGAGGGGCGACGGGTTGCGGCTGGACGTACTGCGCGGAAGTCGGTGGAGCGCCGTACTGGGGAGCGGACTGCGGCGGGGCATACTGGCTGACGGCCGGTGCGCCGGCCGCGCCGGGGGTGGAGGCGAACGGCGGCGGAACGATCCCGTCCGGTGCCGCAGAGTCCGGAGGATAGTGAGCAGCGATCGGCCGCATGATGGTGGATTCCTCGACCTGCAACTCGGTGGTCGCACCCTGGCCGACCGATGCCACACGATGGACGGCACGAGAGATTCCGGTCCACTCGGTGCCGGACCAGTACAGCTCCTCCGCGTCGTTCCACGGATTCGGGTACCAACCCGCCGGAATCTCTGCTGTCATGCGAGGAATCCTAACGTCTGGCGAGCCCCGGACGAGGGGTCGCGTCGGCGCGGGCGGCGGCGTCCGTTCACCTCGTCGGGGTACGTTCGTGCAGGGCGCATCGAAGCCGTCACGGATGCCGTGCGCCGCCTCCGTCAGCGGGTCCCGGCCCGCGCACACCCCGTGAGGAGACCATGAGAATCTCGGTGACCGGTTGCGGCTATCTCGGCGCAGTGCACGCCTCGGCGATGGCGAAGCTCGGACACGATGTCATCGGCATCGATGTGGACGAACCCAAGATCGCCAGCCTCGCGCAGGGAGAGCCGCCGTTCTTCGAGCCCGAACTGCCCGAGCTGCTCACCGCGTCGATCGCATCGGGCCGGCTGCGCTTCACGACGGATCCCGCCGCCGCAGCGGAGGCCACCGTGCACTTCGTCGCGGTCGGGACGCCGCAGACATCGGATGGCAACGCCGCCGACCTGAGCTACGTGGATGCCGCGATCGACGCGCTGCTGCCCCACATCGGTGATGGCCACGTCGTCGTCGGCAAGAGCACAGTGCCCGTCGGCACGGCCGCGAAGCTCGCAGAGCGGATCCACGAGACGGGTGCGCGTCTGGTCTGGAATCCGGAGTTCCTGCGCGAGGGATACGCGGTGCGCGACACCGTCGAGCCCGACCGGCTGGTCTACGGCGTCGAGCCGGGCGACGATGCATCGGTCGCCGTGCTCGACGAGGTCTATGCGCACGCGCTCGAACTCGGCACGCCGCGCATGGTCACGGATTTCGCCACGTCGGAGCTGGTCAAGGTCGCCGCCAATGCGTTCCTCGCCACGAAGATCTCGTTCATCAACGCCATGGCCGAGATCGCGGAAGCGACGGGTGCCGACGTGACCCAGCTGGCGGATGCCATCGGCCACGACAGCCGCATCGGCCGCCGGTTCCTGAACGCCGGCGTCGGGTTCGGCGGCGGGTGCCTGCCCAAGGACATCCGCGCGTTCACCGCGCGAGCCGAAGAGCTCGGCCGCGGTGAGGCCGTCGCGTTCCTCAAGGAGGTGGACGGCATCAACCTGCGACGCCGCAAGCGCGTCGTCGATCTGGCAACGGCGGAGCTGGGCGGATCCGTCGTGGGCCGCAAAGTGGCGGTGCTGGGCGTCACGTTCAAGCCGCACTCGGACGACGTGCGGGACTCGCCGGCGCTCGACGTCGCGGTGGCACTCAAGGGACTCGGTGCCGCCGTGGTCGCGGTGGACCCGAAGGGTGTGGCGAACGCGAGGGTGCGGCATCCGCAGCTCGACTATGCGGAGGATGCGACGGATGCTCTGCGCGGTGCCGACCTGGTGATCCTCGTCACGGAATGGCCGGAGTACGTGGGCCTGGATCCCGTCGCCACCCGCGAGCTCGTGGCCGGCGCGACAGTCATCGACGGTCGCAACGCGTTGGATCGCGATGCCTGGGTCGGCGCAGGATGGCGCTACCGCGGCATGGGCCGCAGCTGACCAGCGGTCGATCTGGAACTCGAGGCTCCAGCGCGCCATAAAATGGTCGGATGTTTGTCGACCTCCCCGAAGCGCAGCTCCGTGCGCTCACCAGCGACCAGCTCGATCCCGACGACTTCGATGCCTTCTGGGCGCGGACGCTGGGCGAGGCCCGTTCCTTCCCGCTCGATGTCGAGCTCACCCCCATCGACACCGGCCTGACGAGCATCGACACGTTCGACGTCACGTTCAACGGGTTCGCGGGTCAGCCGATCAAGGCATGGCTGCGTGTGCCGGCCGAGGCGTCCGGCCCGTTGCCGACGATCGTGCAGTACCAGGGATACGGCGGCGGCCGCGGGCACGCTCTCGAGAACCTGCTGTGGGCATCCGCGGGCTTCGCGCACTTCTACATGGATACCCGTGGCCAGGGCTCGGGCTGGAGCGTCGGCGCCACGGCCGACCCCGACGGCAGCGGGCCGGCGTATCCCGGCGTCATGACCCGCGGCATCGAGAGTGCGGACACCTACTACTACCGACGTCTGTTCACGGATGCCGTACGCGCCGTCGAAGCTGCCCGCTCGATCGAGGTGGTCGACGCATCCAGGACGATCGTGGCCGGGGCAAGTCAGGGTGGCGGCATCACGCTCGCCGTCGCCGGCCTCGTTCCGGATCTCTTCGCCGCCTTCCCGCGCGTGCCGTTCCTCTGCGACTTCCGTCGCGCATCCGTAATTACGGACTCGCACCCCTACAAGGAGATCGGCCGCTACCTGGCCGTTCACCGCGACCGCATCGAGCAGGTGCACGGTGTGCTGGCCTATTTCGACGGCGTCAACTTCGCCAAGCGCGCCACGGCGCCCGCCTGGTTCACGACAGCCCTGATGGATGACGTGTGCCCGCCGTCGACGGTCTTCGGGGCGTTCAACGCGTACGCCGGTGCGTCGAAGGACATCGACATCTGGCCGTACAACGGACACGAGGGTGGACAGATCGAGGACGAGCAGCGGATGCTGCAGGTGCTTCGAGCGCTGATCTGACCGCTCAGCTCGACGCGTGCACCGGCGCGGCGAGCAGCACGGCGCCGGTGTCGAGCGCGCGAAGCTCGATGCGGGTGATGTGCCCGACAGGGATCGAGGTGGATCCCGTCGTGCGCACCACGTCGCCGGGTCCCGCCGTCCAGGTCGAGACGCGGTCAGCCGTGCCGTCGCTGGAGATCGCCCACAGCCCGTAGTCCCACCGCGTGGTGCCCTTCGAATCCGGCGACCAACTCGAGTCGGCCTTCCAGTCGCAGACCATCCCGACTGACGTGCCCCACGACTTCGACGTGAGCGTCACGCGCGCGGTGATGGGCGGGGCGCTGTATCCGGATGACGACGGCACGTCGGTCAGATTCGTCGCCACGGTGGCCGCCGGGGGTGCGGCCACCACGGCGGGGACGACCAGCGCGATACCCGCGGCGACCACAGCGGCGGCCGCGAGTGCGCCGGCGAAAGTCCACCGGCGTGCGCGGCGGCGGCGGCGCACCCGATGAAGGAGTGAAGGCATGAAGTCCGGGACCGGCGGACGCTCGTCGTCGAGGAGCACTGTCGCCTCGTCGCGCGGCAGAACGCTCAGCAGGCCCGGCATGCCCGCGAAGTCCCGCACGGCTGCCGAGCAGGTCGGGCAGGTGGGGAGGTGCTCCTCGAACGCGCGGCGGTCGGAGGGCGAGAGCGCCCCGAGCACGTAGGCGGCATCCCATTCGGCGAAGCGCTCGTGATCGGCGGTCGTGCCGTCGGCGCGCGTGTCGTGATCGTTCATCGGGTCACCCCCTTCTCCTGGAGCGCCAACCGCAGGGCACGCAGCCCGTAGTGCATGCGCGACTTGACCGTCCCCTCTGGAATGCCGAGTTCGCGGGCGATCTCCGCCGTCGACCGACCTCCGTAATACGCGTGCACGATCACGGACCGGTGTTCGATCGACAGCGTCGCGAGGGCGTCGGCGACCAGCCACGCGTCGAGTCGGGCGTCCGTGTCGTCGCCGATCGGTGCGTCCGGAAGCGTGTCCGTCGTCACCTCGTGGTGATGCCTTGCGCTGCGCGTGCCGTCGATCACGAGATTGCGCGCCACCGTGAACAGCCATGCACGAGCGGATGACTCGCTCTGGTCGAGCACGCTCGGCTTGCGCCAGGCGCGCAGCAGCGTCTCCTGCACGATGTCGTCCGCCTGTGCCGCGTCGCCGGTGAGTGAGACCACGTACCGCCAGAGCGCTGGAGCGTGCTCGTCGTGCAGCGCGCGCAGCAGTGCCGCGTCGTCCGCCGTCATGCCGCCTCCCGCTGTCGTCTCTCATCCAGTCTGCGCGTCGGTCCCGCCGGTGCGCCCGGCGATCCGTTCCACTGTCGTGTCGAGTCGCGTGTCGGGCTTCGTGGTCGGGACGTGCACTGGTGACACGAGCAGGAACGCTGAAACGTTCATCGGTGAGGGATGCGCCCGATGCCTTGACCCTCACACGGTGTGAGGTGCCACAACGGTAGGGGACGGACGCCACGGAGGCGATCCGTCGATCCGTGGCTCTCCGTCACCAACAGCGAAAGGCCGTCATGAACGAGAACAGCTCACTGTCCGTTGCCGCCGGCACTGTCATCCGTCCCGCCGTCGACTACGCGCGGCACACGGTGTTCAGCGATCCGGGGGACCAGCGCGACTGGCTCGCGGATGCTCCGCGCACCGTCGCGGGCATCCGTCGCCTCGCAGGCACGCTGATCTTCCACTACCGGGCGTCGGGGGATCCGACCGCGCTCGGGTTCGGGCCAGAGCGCCTCGACGAGATCGACCTCCGGTACGCGGATGCCATCCTCGGCCGGGCTCGCCGGCTGCAGCCCGGATCCATCACGGCCCCGCGCGGCGACCTCCAGTCCGTCCTCGGATGCTGCCGCGACTTCACCCTCGTCTTCGTCGCAATGGCGCGGGAGCTGGGCGTCCCGACGCGCATGCGCATCGGATTCGGCGGCTACCTCATTGCCGGCTGGTGGCTCGACCACGTGATCGCCGAAGTGTGGGATGCCGCCGCCGAGCGCTGGACGCTCGTCGAGCCGCAGATGCCCGACGGCTTCCCCGACCAGCAGATCGGTGCGCCGCTCGATCTGCTCGACGTTCCGCGCGACCGCTTCCTCGTGGGAGCGGATGCCTGGCGCGCCGCCCGCACCGGCGTCATCGACGCGGAGCGATTCGTCGTCGATCCATCGAATCTGATCGTGTTCCTGCGATCCTGGCCGTACCTCGCCCACAACCTGGTGATGGATCTCGCGGCCGTGAACGGCCGCGAACCGCTGCTCTGGGATGCCTGGGGCGAGCTCGAGCGCTTCACCGATTCGAGCGTCGAGACGGCCGAGCTGTCGGCGGCCGACTTCGCCGCTCTGGACGACATCGCCGCGGCGCTCGCCGAGGCGATGGAACCGCACGTCGATCCCCAGGCATCCGCGGTGCGGGCAGCCGACGTCTCGAACGCGAGCGGCCTCGGCATGCCCGACACCGTGCTCACGCTCTCGCCGTACGGGCGCCCGCCGCGCCGCACCGCGCTCCGCACGGCGTCGACCCCTGGTTGAGCTCGTCGACACGAGTGACCGAGCCACCGCCGATCGGGCCCGGCTCCCGTCGGCCGGCGCCGGCGGGTCCCAGCCAGCTGTGTCGATGCGCACCGGCTTCGGCGAGCTGCGCTCGCGCGGCCCGAGTGGGAGCCCGCCCTACTTCTTCGCGCCGGCAGCTGCCTTCGACCCAGCAGCCTTTGCACCCTCGGCAGCCTTGGCCGCGGATGTCGAGCGCGACCGTGACGCCGCGGCACGCGGTCGCGCGGGCGCGGCCTCCGCCGTCTCGACGGCCGCCCGGTGCACCGGCTGGAGCCTGGCGAGCTGGGTGACGTGCGACGGATTCAACTCATCGAGTGAGGAGACGCCGAGCAGGCGCATGGTTCGCACGAGCTGCGTCGAGAGGATCTCGATCGTCTTGTCCACTCCCTGACGTCCGCCGGCCATCAGGCCGTACAGGTAGGCGCGTCCGATGAGGGTGAACTTCGCGCCGAGGGCGACGGATGCCACGATGTCCGCACCGTTCATGATGCCGGTGTCGATCATGACCGTGGCGTCCTTGCCGACCTCGCGCACGACATCCGGAAGCAGCCAGAACGGCACGGGTGCCCGGTCGAGCTGACGGCCGCCGTGGTTGGACAGCACGATGCCGTCGACCCCGAGGTCGATGAGGCGCTTGGAGTCCTTGACGTTCTGCACGCCCTTGACCACGATCTTGCCCGGCCAGATCTCGCGGATGACGGCCAGGTCCTCGTAGCTGATCGTCGGGTCCATCGCCGCGTCGAGCAGGTCTCCGACCGTGCCGCCGGTCGAGGACAGCGAGGCGAACTCGAGCGGGGGAGTCGTCAGGAAGTCGATCCACCACCACGGCCGCGGAATCGCGTTGATGACCGTGCCGAGCGTGAGCTGAGGCGGGATCGAGAATCCGTTGCGCTTGTCACGCAGCCGCGCACCGGCGATGGGCGTGTCCACCGTGAACATGAGCGTGTCGAATCCCGCCTCGGCGGCGCGCTTGGCCAGGCCGTATGAGACCTCCCGTTCACGCATCACGTACAGCTGGAACCAGTTGCGTCCGTTCGGGTTCGCGGCCTTGACCCCCTCGATCGACGTGGTGCCCAGCGTGGAGAGCGTGAAGGGGATTCCGGCAGCACCGGCTGCACCGGCTCCGGCGACCTCGCCTTCCGTCTGCATCAAGCGGGTGAAGCCGGTCGGCGCGATGCCGAACGGGAGGGCTGAGGGTCCGCCCAGGATCTGTGTCGACGTGTCGACGGTGACTGCCGGTCGCAGGATGTCCGGATGGAACTCCACGTCCTGGAACGCCTGCCGCGCACGCGTGAGGCTGATCTCACCCTCCGCGGATCCGTCCGTGTAGTCGAAAGCCGCCTTCGGGGTGCGGCGCTTCGCGATCGTACGCAGGTCGTCGATCGTGTACGCGGCGTCCAGGCGGCGCTTCTTCGCGTCGAGCTGCGGCTTCTTGAACTGCATCAGCGCGGCGAGCTCCCGCGCGTTCGGGAACTGTCTCTGCACCATCTCGGGTCTCCTTCTTCGTGTGTCGTTGAGCTTCGTTGTGCGCCGCCGCCGGTGTGCGTGGCCTCACCGCACCCCGCCAACGTCGAAACGTCAAATATCGCGCTCCGTGCCGTCTGCCGAGCGCGGTTTTCGACGTTTCGGTGCCGGTTCCGAGTCGGTCATGCGCGACTCCGCGTAGTAGCCGGCGACGTGCGCGTGCACCAGCTGCGCGGCACCGTTCGCATCTCCGCGGTCGACAGCCAGCACGATCGCGCGATGCTCGGCGCGCAGCCGAGCGGATGTCGCCCACCACGACGGCAGGTTCGGAACGGCCTGGAGCACGTAGCTCTCGATCGAGTCGCGGAGCCCCGCCATGGTGGCGCTGAGCACCGTGTTGCCGGATGCCTCCGCCAGCGCCACGTGGAACCGCGCGTCGAGCGCGAGGAACTCGGCGGGCTCGAGTCCTGGCACGTCCATCGCGTCCAACAGAGCGGATGCCTGTGCCAGCTCAGCCCCCCGCTCCTCGTCCGGACGACCGGAGACGGTGTGAGCGAGGTGCGCCGCGATCGCCGGCTCCACCACGAGTCGCGCCTGCACGACATCGGCGACGGGGAATCCGTGAGCAGCCACCTGCAGCCGCATGACGGCGCTCATCCCGCCTTCCGGTGACGCCATGATGATCGCGCCGGCGTTCGGACCGCTGCCGGTCGCTGTGCGCACGAGTCCGAGCACCTCGAGCACTCGGATCGCCTCACGCACCGACGAGCGTCCCACGCCAAGGTCCGCGGCCAGCTGGCGCTCTGGCGGAAGATGGTCGCCCGGCTGGAGCTCGCCGCTGAGCAGCCGGGATTCGACGTGCTCGAGGGCGACGCGCCAGGCTCGGGAGGTGGGCAACGGCGCAGCATCCGGGGCGTCCGCCTGCGTCTCATCCTGTGGTCCGACCACAACATTACTCACGGTGTGCGAGCGTACCACCGATGCGCTACTGTGGTCCGACCACATCCGGATGGGGGCGCGGGCCGCTCGAGGGCGTGGTCCATCGTGACGAAGTGCGACGACCGCGGAATGCATGACGGCCGCGAATGTTGCACCGTAAAGATGCGTCACCGGCGACGATGCAGCGGCCGCCGGTTCTCACAACGGCCGCCGGCGCGGCGACCGTACAGCGGACGCCGCTCGAAACTAAGGAGCAAGCATGTCCGCAGTCCGCAGCCGCCTCGGTTCTCCCGAGCAGGACTCACCGATCCTCGATGTCTTCCCGTTGTCGCTCGGCGGCAACGTGTTCGGCTGGACCGCCGACGAAGACGCATCCTTCGCGGTCTTGGATGCCTATGCCCATGGCGGAGGCAACTTCATCGACACCGCCGACGGCTATTCGCACTGGGTGCCCGGCAACCACGGCGGGGAGTCCGAGCGGTTGATCGGTCGCTGGCTCTCGCACCGCACCGACCGCGACTCCTTCGTCGTCGCGACCAAGGTGAGTACGCATCCGCAGTTCAAAGGCCTCGGTCCCGCGAACATCAAGGCAGCAGCCGATGCGTCGCTCGGCCGCCTGCAGGTCGACCACATCGACCTCTACTACGCGCACTTCGACGACCCGACCATCCCGCTCGCGGACACCGTGGGCGCGCTCTCCGAACTCGTGGATGCCGGCAAGGTGCGCGCGATCGGCATCTCGAACTACACGCCGGAGCGCATCGACGAGTGGTTCGAAGCGACCGAGAAGAACGGGCTGCACCGCGCCATCGCATTGCAGCCGCACTACAACCTGGTCGAACGCGACTTCGAGGCAGGCTTGGCCGAGCGTGCGGAGCGCTACGGGCTCGGCGTGGTTCCGTACTTTTCGCTGGCCGCCGGATTCCTCACCGGCAAGTACCGCGACGGCGCCGTCGTCGAGAGCGCGCGAGCACAGGGTGCGTCGAAGTACCTCGACGAGCGTGGCCGCCGGGTGCTCGACACGCTGGATGAGATCGCGGAGTCGCACACGGCATCCGTCGCGTCCGTCGCACTCGCCTGGCTGCGCGAGCAGCCGACGGTGGTGGCACCGCTGGCGAGCGCCCGCACCGTGGACCAGCTGCCGGCTCTGCTCGAGTCGGTCTCGCTGCAGCTGACGAGCGACGAGGTCGCTGCGCTCGCGGATGCCTCCGCCCCGCAGGAGGACGTCGCCGCGTAGCGGTGTCATGCGAGCCGCCCCGGCCGGCGTGCCAACCGCTCCGTTCGCCGAGCCGCCCCGATCTTCACGCGAATCGAGGGGTGGCTCGGCCATGACGGGGTGGCCCGCCGGATGGAACTCGCTCCGGCGGGCGGAGCGGGGAGCGGGGTTCGGAACGGGATCCGCCGCGGCCCGCCGAACGTCGAGATGTGCTCGACGCGAATGGCGGTGCCACGACGGACCCGTTCATCGAGGGCGGACCCTCGAACAGCACTGAGGACGCGACTCAGTGTCGCGTAGTGGCCGCCACCTCGAAGCTGGAACTCGCCGTGCCGTTCGAGAACACGAAGTCGACGGTGTGCTTGCCGGGATTCAGTGTCGACAGGAAGCTCTGCCGCAACGTGAACACGGTGTGCACGTTCGTCTCGAACTCGGGGGCGATGCTCACCGTCCCGTCCGTGCCGGCCAACAGGCCGCCGTCGTCCACCTTCGGCTGGAACTGCGGGTAGTCGGCGGGGTCGAGCTCGACGCCGTCGACGCGGATGCTGCCCACCCGGGTGCGCACGTCGTCCGGCAGAACATCCTGGTAGAACCTGTCGAACGATCCTGTCGTCACGAAGGTCAGACCGCTCCGCTGCCCGTGGTACGAGCCAGAGGTCGAGGATGCCGTGAGCCGCGGCGCATCAGGTAGCTGCGCTCCGTTCGCCGTGACGCTGGATGCGTCGGCGACGTCGTTCCAGGCATCCTTGATCACCTTGCCCTGCGGATCGCGGAACGTCACATTGTCGAAGCTGCTGTCCGACAGGTAGTCGATCAGCGGGATGCCCGCATTGCGGAACGTGACGTCGCTGAAGTGCAGGTTGTTGGAGGGCAGGAACGGGATGCCGGCCTGCTGCAGCAGGCTGTCGTCGTGCAGTCCGTCGACGATGATGCCAGCGGTTTGCGTGCCGTCGACCGAGACGTGCGAGACGTCCCAGTTGTGGTAGACCGGCCATTTGGTGCTGGCATACGCGCCGGGATAGTGGGTGGTGAAGATGAAGGCCGCGCCATCCATCTGGTAGCCCACGACGAGCGGATCGATGTGGCCGCCGACCCGGTTGGTGAGGTCGTTCATCGCGAGGTCGCGAACGGTGACGAACCGCACGCCCCCACCGGATCCCGGCTTCGACTTCGCCCGAATGCCGTCGCTCGTGCCCACCATGACGTTGTCCTCGATCATGATGTTGTCGATCCAGGATGCTGTCCCGCTGCCGAAGGCCACGCCGCCGTGTCCGCGCGCCAGGTAATTGTCGAACACCCAGGCGCTGCCGGCGACGGATCCGACCGGATCCTTGTCGTACTCGCTCGCGCTGCCGGCGTTCATCACGATGTTGTCGTCGCCGGAGTTGATCACGTTGTTGAGCGCGGTGAACCCCTTGAAGCGCGACACGTTGATGCTGTCACCGTTGTTGCCGTTGAACGACTGGTACGTCACGCCGTTGACGACGTAGTTCGAGACGTAGCTGAAGCCGCTCACGGAGTTCGCCGGGTTCTCCAGCCGGAGACCGCCGCCGATGTACATGTTGTCGATCTGGGTGCCGCCGACCAGGTTGGGCCGCTTGCCGTAGCAGGAGTCATTGCCGGCCGGACCGCCCGCCGCGACGCAGGTGTCATAGATCTCCTTGGTGAGGAGGCCGTTCTGCGACACGGTCTCGTACGTGGCCTCCTTGGACTCGGCGAGTCCGAGCTGCCGGGCGTACTCGACGTCCGGTGCATCCGGCAGGTACTGCCAGCCCTGGCCGTCGACCGTGCCCGTGCCGACGATCCGCACGTTCTGCAGTCGGGTCTTCGACGACCCGTTCGCGTTGATGAACGTCGAGTACTTGGTGCCGTTCGCCGGCGTGAAGCCGCCGCCTGGGGTGATCAGCGTCAGATCCAGCGATTCGGTCAGAGTGCCGTCGACGCGCAACGTCACGTTGCTGGCCAGGTTGATCGCTCCGGAGATCAGGTGCGCGCCCTTCGGAACATCCACCTCCGTGCCGGAGCCTGAAGCGGATGCCGCTGCCGCCGCATCGTCGATCGCCTTCTGCAGGGCCGCCGTGTACTGCAGTGCGCCGCCGTCGGCGGTCGACGGGGTTCCCGCGATGGCGTCGTATCCGGAGTCGTCCACGACGAATCGCTTCGGCTGCGCGGATGACGTCGTCAGCGTGGTCCGGTACGAATCCGCGAGCTGCACGGCGGCGCCGGACCGGCTGATCCCACGGATCGTGAAGACGTAGTCACGACCACCGAGGAGGCCGCTCGCGATGAAGTTGTGGTTGGAGACCTTCACGGCTTCAGCGTTGGAGCGGTCGCCGTAGAACGCGTCGAATCCCTTATCGGCCGGAGACAGCGTGTTCTTGCTGGCCAGGCCGATCCGTTCCGGTTGCGAATACCCGCCGGAGCTGCCGGCCGGTCGGGACTGCGCATAGACGGCGTAGTCGGTCAGGCTCTGGTACGACGATGGCTTGCCCCAGACGAGCGTCGCCCGCCACGTACCATGGTCCAGCGGCCCGGAGTCCACGGATTGCGTCAGCACGGCCAGGCCGTCCGGCACGCGGTTCACGTTCGTGGGCGAGGTCGCCTGGGGCTCCCCGTTCTGCGCGGCTTGGGCGGGTGCGCTGCACACCAGGGCCGCGGCGATGACCGCGAGCGTCGTGGCGGCGGCGCCGATCCTCCAGCGTTTCATCGTGAGTTTCGCCTCCTTGCGAATGATCGAGATGCATGGTCGAAAACGCGCCCGACGCGAGCCGACGTCGCGCACCCGAGGTGCGCGACGCGGGATGCGGACTCTCGAAGATCCGACAGTCGACCGAAGACCCGACAGTCGACATCCGAGAAAACGTTTTCTGCCGCGATGCTATCGACCGGACGGGTCCACAGGGAAGAAGTTGACAGGCCGAAAATCACGAAAGTTCGGAGCGCGCGGTCCCACATCCGAATCGCCCCTGGCGCCCGGGTCGCCCTGTGCGGCACGATGCGGCGGTGCAGGCCGGTGCAGAGGCGGCGAGCCGAGACGACCCTCGGCGTGCTACGTGTGCAGGACCACGTTGAGCGGGGGCTCGCCGGCGAGCACCCGCTCGATCTGGCGCCGCAGCAGGCGCGCCATGCGAGGCATCATGGCGCTCGTCGCGCCACCGACGTGCGGCGAGATCAGCACATTGGGCAGGGCGAAGAGCGGATGCGCGGCCGGAAGCGGCTCGGGATCCGTCACGTCCAGCGCGAAGCGGAGTCGTCCCGATGCGGCGTGCTTCAGCACGGCATCCGTGTCGGCCACGGGACCGCGCGCGACGTTCACCACCAGGGCGCCGTCCGGGAGCGCGGTGAGGAAGGAGTCGTCGACGAGGCCGCGGGTTGCATCAGAGAGCGGCGTGCCGACGACGACGATGTCGGCGTCGGGCAGCAGTTGGGGCAGCTCGTCGATGCCGTGCACGTGCGCGCCGTCTTCATCGCGGGCACGGGATGCCACGCGCGTCACCTCGATCTCGAACCCCGCCAGCCGCGCCTCGACGGCCTTGCCGACTCCGCCGTAGCCCAGGATCAGAACGCGACGATCGGCGAGACTCGGATATCGGCCGGGAGCCCATTCGCCGCGCTCGGCGGCCCGCACGAAGTCGGGGATGCCGCGCTGGGCCGCGAGGATCAGCCCCACAGCGAGCTCAGCGGTCGACGTCTCGTGCACGGATGCCGCGTTCGCGAACACGTTGCCGGCCGGCAGCACGTCGGTGACGCCGTCGAACCCGATCGACTGGCTCTGCACGAGCCGGGTGCGCACGCCGTCCAACGCGCTGAGCAGGGGAGTCGCGCCCATGTACGGCGGGACCACGATGTCGAAGTCGTCGCGCGGCGGTGGAGTGCGGAAATCCCAGGTGACGAACTCGACCGCCGTGGGCGCCGGCCCTGGAAGGGCCTCGTAGGCCTGCAGCAGTGCGGATCCGGGAAGGCTGACGACGATGCTCACCCGTCGAGCCTATTTGCTCGACGCTATGAAGAGTGCCCTCAGCCGCCGGACGGACGCGGACGCCCACACGCACAGCCTCCGACCGACCTACAACAACTCCGTGACGGTCTACCCCCGAAGAGTTGACAAGCGCCGTCGGCCTCGTGGATACTTTCCCCGCGGAAAGCGTTTACCCACGAGAGCAAGCGTTTTCTAGCGTCGACGATGACAGAGGAGGTGACGGATGTCGCGGCTCACCACGACCGTTCCGCGTTCCTCCAGCACCCCCTCGCCGGCCAGGCAGGTGCCCCCACGTCGTTCGGGTGCCGCGGCACGCGCATCCGTCTCCAAGGGCGTCAACACGTGGGTCGTAGCCGTCGCCGAGTTCGTCACCTGGATCGCCAAGGTGAACCTCGCCTGGATCGTGCTCACGCTGATGGGTGGCATCGTGCTGGGATTCGCGCCCGCGGCGTTCGCCGCAGTGGCGATGTGTCGAGAGCGGCTGCGCAGCGGGCACGATCCGCGGCTCGGCGAGTTCTTCGCGACCTGGCGCCGCGACTTCTGGCGCGCCAACGCCGTGCTGCTGCCGGTGGCCGTCGTCGACGCGCTGATCGTGACCGCGTTCACGCTGGCGCTGCAGGCATCCGTTCTGCTGGCGATCGTGGTCGGAATCGTCGTTCTCGTCGCCGTTCTCGCGACGGTGCTGCTGCCCGTGTTGTACGCGAACTACGCGATCTCGCTCACGCGATACGTGCCGACGGCGACGCGCTTCGTGCTCTCGAATCCGGTGTCGATGCTGCTTCTCGCGCTCACCTGCGCGGCGGTGGTGGTCGCCTCGGTGCTCGTTCCAGCGCTCGTCGTGTTCGTCTCGATCGGCGCCTGGGTGCAGTTCAGTACCGCCCTTTGCCTGTCCTTCTTTCATTACAACGATGAACGTCTGGCGGCCCCAGCAGCGCCCGACGCTCGAAGTAACTGAATACCCGGGCATCCGCCCACACATCCCCCACAACCGAAATCACAAAGGAGTTTTCGTGTCTGTCACGTTGAAACGATTCATGGCGGGAGCCACGGTTCTGACCGTCACGGCCCTCGCCCTGGTCGGCTGCTCATCGTCTCCTTCGGCGTCGAGCACGTCGACCGCAGCGCCCAAGCTCGACAAGCTCACCGTCATGGCGCCGTACCTCTCGACGGACGCCCCGACCGCGGACAACGAGGTGGGCCAGACGCTGAACAAGATCCTCGGCACCGACCTCGAGGTCAATTGGGTGCCGAACTCGTCGTACGGCGACAAGACCAACATCACGCTCGCGGGCAACGACATCCCTGACGCCATGGTCATCCAGGGCAAGGACGCCGGGTTCGTGAAGAACGCCAACGCCGGCGCCTTCTGGGACCTGACCAACTACCTCAAGGACTACCCGAACCTGGTGTCGAGCACCCCTGCTGTGCAGCAGGCCTCCAGCGTGAACGGCAAGGTCTACGGCATCTACCGTCCGCGCGACACCATGCGCACGGCGGTGATCATCCGCAAGGACTGGCTGAAGAAGCTCGGCCTGTCCATGCCGAAGACCACTGACGACCTCTACAAGATCGCGAAGGCGTTCACCGAGGACGACCCCGACGGCGACGGCAAGAAGGACACGTACGGTCTGATCGTGCCGAAGTGGCCGGGATCCGTCGGCTCGAACAGCCCGTGGGACGCCATCGAGAGCTGGTACGGCGCCGGCAACGTCTGGACCCAGCAGAACGGCAAGCTCGTGCAGTCCTTCACCACTCCGCAGTGGAAGAAGGCTCTGGCCTACGAGAAGAAGATCGTCTCGAACGGCTACATCAACCCCGACTACGCGACGATGGACTCCGTCACCTGGAACACGCCGTTCCTGAACGGCCAGGGCGGCATCATCATCGACACGTACTCGCGGGTGCGCCAGATCACGAGTCTGATGGAGAAGACCGACCCGACCACGTACCAGAACATGATCGCGTGGACCGGCAACCTCGAGGGTCCCGACGGCAAGATGCACGCCCTTCCCACGTCGGGCTACTCCGGATTCATCGCCATCCCGAAGTCGTCGGTGAAGACCGAGGCGCAGCTGCGTCAGGTGCTGTCCGTTCTCAACAAGTTGAACAGCAAGCAGGCGCAGATCCTGATCAACAACGGCATCGAGGGCAAGAACTACAACCTCGTCGACGGCCGTGCACAGGCGATCAACCCGCCAACCCCGGAATCCACCCTGATGCAGAACACGGTGAACTCCTACGCGCAGCTCGGCATCTCCGTCGGCGGCAACAAGTTCTACCTGCCGGCCCAGCCGAACGCGTACGACCAGACGCAGTACGACGCCCAGCTGAAGACAGCGGCATCCGATCTGAAGTCGGCCGTCTACAACCCTGCCGCGGCGTACGTCTCGAACACCTACGTGCTCAACGGGGCGACGCTCGACAACATCATCTCCGACGCCCGCATCAAGTACGACGCGGGGCAGATCGACGATGCCGGTCTGGATGCCGCACTCAAGCAGTGGGCGACCAGCGGCGGAACCCAGGTGACCGCAGAGATCAACAAGCTCTACAAGGCGGACAAGAACAAGTAAGCGCTGCGGAGGGCGGCCGTGTGCGGCCGCCCTCCGCACTCGATTCGTAAGCAGGTGTAGTGATGTCGACGCCGACCGTCACACAAGACGCCCCCATCGCGGAGCTGGTCGCCGAGGCCGAGTTCGCGAAGATCGGGAAGCGCAAATCCCGTCACAACAGACTGTGGGCGCGCATGGTGCGCTACCGCTGGCTCTATCTGTTGCTCGTCCCCGGCGTGGTCTATTTCGCGCTGTTCAAGTACGCGCCCATGTACGGGGCGATCATCGCGTTCAAGGACTACGTTCCGTTCCTCGGCATCGGCGGAAGCCAGTGGGTGGGGCTCGCGCAGTTCGAGCAGTTCTTCAACAACCCGGACTTCTTCCGGCTCCTCGGCAACACGCTGATCCTCGCGCTGCTGAGCCTCGTGATCGCCTTCCCGGTCACGATCTTCATGGCCCTCATGCTGAACGAGATGCGGATGATGGTGCTCAAGCGCACCGTGCAGACGCTCATCTACATTCCGCACTTCCTCGCGTGGACGGTGGTGGCCTCCCTCACCTACCTTCTCTTCTCACAAGGCGCGGGACCGCTGTTCAGCTTCTTCAACGGCGTTTTCGGAACGCACGTCGACTTCCTCACCGACCCGGCCTGGTTCCGACCGCTGATCGTGCTGCAGGACATCTGGAAGAACACCGGATGGGGAACGATCATCTTCCTCGCGGCGCTCGCCGCCGTCGACCAGGAGCAGTACGAGGCCGCCGTGATCGACGGAGCGGGACGCTTCCAGCGGGTATGGCACGTGACGCTGCCCTCCATCCGCCCGACGATCGTCGTGATGCTGATCTTGCAGATGGGGCAGATCCTCAACACCGGGTTCGAACAGATCTACCTGATGACAAACTCGCTGAACCGGCAGGTGGCCGACGTGTTCGACACGTACGTGTACTTCGTCGGCATCACGCAGGGCGCCTACAGCTACTCGACCGCCGTTGGCCTGTTCAAGGCCGTCATCGGCGTGGTGCTGATCCTCGGCGCCAACTGGCTGGCCAAGCGCTTCAACCAGGACGGGATCTTCTGATGACGCAGCTTTTCGCACCGGGAACTCAGGACTCATCGTTCGACGACGACCGAACATCAGCGCTTCCTGCGGTCCGCGGTACCGGCCCGCGCAAGTCGCGCAGCCAGGCGCAGCGCTTCAACACGCGCGGCGGTAAGGCGTTCGACGTGGTCAACGTCGTGTTTCTCGCGGCGGTGGGCGTGCTCGCCCTCGCGCCGTTCCTCTTCGTGCTCGCCCGGTCGTTCGCGTCGGAGACCGAGCTGGAGACGCGTCCGTTCTTCTTCTGGCCGGATCACTTCGACCTCGGCGCGTACTCCGCCATCTTCACGACACCCTCCTTCACCCGAGCCGTCGTCACCACGGTGCTCGTCACGGCGGTAGGGACCGTCATCCAGCTGCTGATGACGGTGACGATGGCGTACCCGCTCGCGAAGAAGGACCTGCCGGGGCGCAACTTCATCTTGAGCGCGGTGCTCGTGACGCTCGTGTTCGGCGGCGGCATGATTCCGACGTTCCTCATCGTGAAGGAGCTCGGGCTGCTCAATACCTACTGGGCGCTCATTCTGCCGCTGGCGATCAATCCGTTCAGCCTGATCATCATCAAGAACTTCTTCCAGAACCTGCCGGCAGAGCTCGAGGAATCGGCGAAGGTCGACGGCGCGACGGAAGTGCAGGTGCTGATGCGCATCGTGCTGCCGCTGTCGAAGCCGATCCTCGCGACATTCGCTCTGTTCTATGCGGTGGGCATCTGGAACGACTTCATGTCACCGCTGCTCTACCTCAACGACAGCTCGATGTGGACGCTGCAGATGTTCCTGCAGCAGGTGACGGCGGCCACCGACCTGACCACCGCTCAGCAGAGCGATCCGTCGTACATCCCGCCGTCGCAGGGCATCAAGTACGCGGTGATCGTGGTGGCGACGATTCCGGTGCTGATCTTCTATCCGTTCCTGCAGAAGCACTTCGCCAAGGGCATGCTGATCGGGGCGGTGAAGGGATGACGATCCGACTCGCAGGCGACTCGACCGTCGCCCCGCCCAAGCCGCTCGAGCATCCGCTCAGCGGGTGGGGCGGATACCTGCACGAATACGTCGCGGACGACATCGTCAACTATGCGGTCGGCGGTGCAACCACCGCGTCCTTCATCGACGAGGGCCGCTGGCCGGCCCTGCTGAACGATCTGCAGCCCGGCGACACCGTGATCATCCAGTTCGGCCACAACGACCAGAAGGCCAGGCCGCTTTCGGAGGCCATGGACGCCTATCGCGACCGCCTCACATCGTTCCTGGACGACGTGCGGGCCAAGGGCGCGACGCCCGTGCTCGCGACCTCGCCGGAGCGCCGCCTCTTCACCGACGACGGACTGCGGATGTCGCATGGCGGGTATCCGCAGATCGTGCGCGACCTCGGCCGCGACGAGGACGTGCCAGTCATCGACCTCACGGCGTTCACCCGGTGGCTGTACACGTGGCTCGGGCGCGACGACGCCCGCTGCCTGTTCGTGCACTTCGGCCCAGGGGAGTCGCAGTACTGGCCGGACGGCGTACACGACGACACGCACTTCAACACCCACGGGGCACGGGCGCTCGCCGCATTCGTCGCGCACTCGCTCGATGCCGTGCGCCGTTCCGGCGAGCACATCGAGCCGGCAGGGCGCTGGGGCGTGCAGCCGTGAGCCTTCCGACCGGCACGGCAGAGGTGTCCGCCTCGACCGAATCCATCGTGCTCTACACCAACCCGTTGCGTACGCCGGGGGACATCGCGGACTGGATCCCGGAAGGTCCGATGCGCGCGGTCGCGGGGCAGGAGGGACTCGAACTGGAGAGCACGGGTGATGAGGCGGTGCTGGGCGACCGCGCGCACTTCACGGTGTGGTGTCCGGAGGCGCTGCCCGATGGCATCCGCATCTCGTGGTCGTTCCGTCCGCTCACCGACGAGGGCCTCGCGATGGTCTTCTTCGCCGCGGAGGGGATCGGTGCCGACCTTTTCTCGGCCGGCCTCGCAGCTCGGGACGGCTACTATCCGCAGTACCACTCGGGCGACATCCGCACGCTGCATGCGTCGTACTACCGACGTAAATGGTTGAGCGAGCGGCGCTTCACGACCGCGAATCTGCGCAAGTCCCCTGGTTTCCAGCTCGTCGCACAGGGCGCGGACCCGCTGCCGGCGGTCGCCGATGTTGACGGCTTCTACCGCGTCCACGTCGAGAAAGACGGAGCCTCGGTGCGGTTCGGCATCGACGATCTGACCCTGTTCGACTGGCGCGACGAGAGCGGTGACGTGCTCGGTGGCGGGCGGATCGGGTTCCGACACATGGCACCGCTGCGTGCCGCCTACCGAGACCTCGAGGTGACCTCTCTGCATACCTGAACGTGCGGACGCCGAGCCGACCGACCATACCGCACTGCGAACGACACGCACCGACCACGACACGAGACCAACGGACGACACGGAACTGACGGACTACGCACTGATGAACAGCGGAATGAACACGATGAACGAGACGACGATGCAGCAGACCTCGACGGCCGCGGCGACCGCATCCACCGACGCAAGCGGTGCCCCCTTCGACGGCGTGCGGGTGCACTGGCTGGGCGACAGGCCGCCGGGCGAGCTCGAGGCGGCGGTGACGTTCGGCGTCCCGTTGCCGCGGGAGACGGTGGCATCCGTCGACGGGCTCGAAGTCGTCGACGAGGCCGGTGCGCCGGTCGCGGCCCAGCTGTGGCCGCTGGCCACCTGGCCGGACGGCTCGCTCAAGTGGGCGGGCGTGGCGACGGCCGACGCACGCGACGGGTATCGGGTGGTGCAGGCATCCGGTGCGGGCTCGGTCGATGGCTCCGCCTTCGGCTCGGTCACGACTGCGGTCGGGACGGATGCGGCGGCGCAGTCCGTGCACGTGACCCGCGACGCCGACGGCGTTCGCGTCGACACGGGTGCTGTCTCGCTCCTCGTGCCGTCGTCGGGACCGGCGCTGCTGCGGGACGTGCGGATCGACGGCCGCGAGATCGCACGTGAGGCGCGACTCGTCAGCGTGCTGCAGACGACGCCGCCCGAAGAAGAGGAGCGGCGCGACCGGTCCGACTTCGAGAGCGACGTGACGTCGGTCGAGGTCGAGCAGAACGGTCCCGTTCGCGCCGTCGTGCGCGTGCAGGGCGTTCATCGGGCGCTCGACGGTGACCGCTCCTGGCTGCCGTTCACCGTGCGGCTGTACTTCACGGCGGGACGCGAGGGCGTGCGGATGCTGCACTCCTTCGTGTGGGACGGCGACGCCGACCGCGACTTCCTCGCAGGGCTCGGCCTTCGAGTGAGCGTTCCATTGCGTGCAGCGCTCCATGACCGGCACGTGCGGATCGCGGGCGCCGAAGGCGGCGTCTTCGCCGAGGCCGTTCGTGGCATCACGGGACTGCGTCGCGATCCCGGCGAGGCCGTTCGCGCCGCCCAGATCGCCGGAATCCCGACGCCGCCGCTTCAGGAGTGGGCGCCCACGGTGTCCGGACGCCTCGAGCTGATTCCCACGTGGAACGACGTCACGCTCTCGCAGCTCACGCCGGACGGCTTCACGCTGCGCAAGCGCACCGCGGCCGGGCACGCCTGGGTCGGGGTCACGGCGGGCACGCGCGCCGACGGATACGCGTACCTCGGCGACATCGGCGGCGGAGTCGGTCTCGGCGTGCGGGACTTCTGGCAGTCGTATCCGGTGCAGCTCGATGTGCGGGGCGCGGCCACGGACACGGGCTCGCTGACGGCGTGGCTGTACTCGCCCGAGGCCGAGCCCATGGACATGAGGTTCTACCACGACGGACTCGGACAAGACGACTTCGAGACGCAGCTCGAAGGCCTCGAGATCACGTACGAGGACTACGAGCCGGGATTCGGCGATGCCAACGGCATCGCGCGCACCCACGAGTTGTGGCTGCGGCCGTACGGCGCGACACCTGCGACGACGGTGTTCGCCGAGCACGCCCGGCTCGTGGCGGACCCGGCACAGCTCGCTGCGGCGCCGGAGAGCATCCGCTCGGCGGGTGTCTTCGGCGACTGGTCGTTGCCCGATCGGAGCGTGCCGGAGAAGGCCCACCTCGAAGACCAGCTCGACGCCTTGTTCGCGTTCTACCGCGACCAGATCGACCATCGACGCTGGTACGGGTTCTGGAACTTCGGCGACATCATGCACACCTACGACGGCGACCGGCACGTGTGGCGCTACGACGTCGGCGGCTACGCGTGGGACAACTCAGAGCTCTCGCCCGACCTCTGGCTCTGGTACTCGTTCGTGCGCACCGGCCGCAAGGACGTGTTCCGCATGGCGGAGGCCATGACGAGGCACACCGGCGAGGTGGACACCTACCATGCGGGCCGCTTCAAGGGCCTCGGGTCGCGTCACAACGTGCAGCACTGGGGATGCAGCGCCAAGCAGCTGCGCATCAGCAGCCCGGCATACAGACGGTTCTTCTACTTCCTCACGGCCGACGAGCGCACGGGCGACCTGCTCCACGAGCTGCGCGACAGCGACCGCACGTTCCTGGCGCTCGATCCGACCCGCAAGGTGCGTCCGGATGCCGCGACCTACCGCCCTGACCAGCACGCGCTGGCCGTCGGCTTGGGAACCGACTGGGGCGCGCTCGCCGCGACCTGGCTGACGGAGTGGGAGCGCTCGGGCGACGAGTGGTCGCGCGACCGGCTGCTCGGAACCATGGAGGACATCGGATCACTGCCGCACGGATTCCTCACCGGCGAGGCCTTGTACGACCTCAGCACGGGACGCTTCGAGACCACTCGAGACCGCATCTCGGTCTCGCACCTGAGCGCTGTATTCGGGCTCGTCGAGATGTGCAGCGAGCTGATCGCACTGGTCGACGTCCCGGGATTCCGGGACGCCTGGCTGCAGTACTGCCGCCTGTTCCTGGCGACGGATGAGGAGCAGCTCGCAGCCGTCGGCCAGGTGCTCCATGGCACCAACCTCACCCAGGCGCACAGCCGTCTGCTTGCGTACGTCGCGAACGCGACAGGGGACGAGGAACTGGCGCGGCGGGTCTGGCGTGCGTTCGATGCGACGGGAGAATTCCTGGCCAGGGGAGACTTCCACGACGCGGATGCGGCACTTCACGTTCGTACCGTGCTGCCGCCGGAGGTCATCGCGCCCGTGCAGGAGGCCGACCGGGTGTCGACGAACGCCGCGGCCCAGTTCGGCCTTGCGGCCATCCAGAACCTCGCGCTCGTCGGTGAGGCGATCGCCGAGCGCGGCACGTCGGGCAGGGCAGCAGCCTCGACCGCGGAGGCATAAGGGCTCTCGTCGGGGTGTGCGAGTCGGCGCGCGCACCCCGACGAGATCAGTACGCGCTGGTCGGTGACCTCAGTGCCGTGCCGCAGACGACTCGCGCACGACGAGTTCGAAGCCGGCCTTCTCGCGCCTGCCCGGTCCGGTGCGGCCCGCAATGCGCTCCGTGAGCATTTCGACGGCGCGGCGGGCGATGGTCGCCTTGTCGGGCGCGATCGTCGTCAGCGATGGCATGGAGTACCGGCCGTCCTCGATGTCGTCGAAGCCGACGAACGCGATCTGCCGCGGAATTTCCAGGCCCCGTTCCCACGCCGCGCGCATCGCGCCGAGCGCGAGGAGGTCGTTGAAGCAGAAGACCCCATCCGGCGGAGCATCCCCATCCAACATCGCGCGCATGGCCGCTGCGCCGCTCTCCCGCGTGTATTCCACGCGCGACATATATCGGAACGGATCCAGTCCGGCCTCGGTCATCGCGGCGACGAATCCGGCCTCCCGCTGGGCCGTCGTGCCGGCTTCACGGCTCTGCCGGCCGAGCGCCGCGATGCGGGTGCGACCCGTGTCGATGAGATGACGTGTTGCCACGTAGGCAGCCTCGACGCCGTCAACGGCGATCTGGTCGACGCCGGGGCCGTAATCCTCCTCGCCGAGCAGCACGATGGGCTGCGTCGCCGCGGCCGCCTCGATGTCGGCCGCCGTCAGGTTGAGGGCGTTCAGGAGCACGCCATCGAAAGTGCCCGAGACCGAACCACCCTGCAGCATGGCGCGCTCGCGGTCAGGATCGCCGTTGGTCTGGTCGACGACCAGAGTCAGGGAGCGCTGATCGAGCTCAGGGATCAACGATCGTGCGAGATCGGAGAAGTACGGGATGTCGAGCTCTGGAACGACGAACGCGATGACCCCGGTCCGGCTCGTTCGCAGGCCGCGCGCATGCGGGTTCGGGCGGTAGCCCAGCTCATCGATCACGGCCTGCACGCGCTTGCGGGTCTCCGCGCCGACACGGTCGGGAATGTTGACCACGTTCGACACGGTGCGCTGAGAGACACCGGCGACCTTCGCCACATCGTGGGCCGTCACCGCCATGGAGACCTCCTGCTGCATCCCACGAGCCGTTGGATCCCGCGGGCGACCGGCGCCGCTGGATCCTGATATGCGCTCAGAGTACTGCCGACCGGATCGCCGGCGGCATCGCGGCAAACGTTTGCCATTTTCTTGTGCTACGTAGCACAGCGGAACTACGGTGGCATCCGTTCTACGTAGCACAAGCGGGCACCGGCGCCACCGGATCGCCCGGAACTGCCGTCGAAGGAGATGTGCACCATGCCCCCCATCACCACCCCGCTCGTTCGGAGCGCCGCATGAGCGCCCTGAACGAACTGCGAGCGCTGAAGGTTCCGAAGGGAACCAAGCGCGTCAAGGACAAGTCGGAGACCAAGGACAACAAGGCGGCGGCGGTCTTCCTGCTGCCGTGGCTGATCGGCTTCTTCGCCATCACGCTCGGCCCCATGGTCGCGTCGATTTACCTGTCGTTCACGGACTACAACCTGCTGCAGAATCCGAACTTCACCGGACTGACGAACATCGAGCGGATGCTCCAGGACGCCGACCTGGGAAGCTCGCTGATCGTCACTGTCGTCTACACGGTGATCTCGGTTCCGCTGCAGCTCGCCGTCGCACTGGCCATCGCCGTGCTCCTCGACAGAGGAATGCGCGGCCTCTCGTTCTACCGATCGGTGCTGTACCTGCCGTCCCTGCTCGGCGGAAGCGTGGCCATCGCCGTGCTGTGGCGGCTCGTGTTCGGAGGCGAGGGCCTGGTCAACGCGTTCCTCGCGCTGTTCGGCATCCACGGTCCGTCGTGGATCGCCTCCCCGAGCACGGCGCTCGGCACGCTGATCATCCTGCACGTCTGGACGTTCGGCGCTCCGATGGTGATCTTCCTTGCCGGGCTCAGGCAGATTCCCCGGGAACTGTACGAGGCGGCATCCACCGACGGCGCAGGCAAGTGGCGTCAGTTCCGCTCGATCACGCTGCCGATGCTGAGCCCGATCGTCTTCTTCAACCTCGTGCTCGGCATCATCGGTGCGTTCCAGTCGTTCACGCAGGCCTACGTCATCTCGAATGGCTCCGGCGGGCCGACGAACTCGACGCTCTTCATCACTCTGTACCTCTACCAGAAGGCCTTCGGCAGCCTGCAGATGGGATACGCCTCCGCGATCGCGTGGCTGCTCCTGGTGATCGTCGGCGCCGCGACAGCCGTGAACTTCTGGGCCTCCAAGTATTGGGTTTTCTACGATGACTGATCAGCAGACCATCCAGCGTTCACCGCTCTCGATGCCGGCCGCCGGCATCCGAACGGATCGTGCTCCTCGGGATGCCGCCGCTCGCCGCCGCCGGATGTGGGGCGTGCTCAGGCACGTGGTGCTCATCGTGCTCTGCATCGTCATGCTCTACCCGGTGCTGTGGATGGTGGCGAGCTCGCTCCGGCCCAACGGGTACATCTTCAATAACCCGAGCCTCGTGCTCAACACGTTCGAGGTGCAGAACTACACACGGGGATGGGATGCCCTGCAGGCACCGTTCAGCACGTACCTGCTGAACTCGGCGATCATCGTGGTCGGCGCGATCCTCGGCAATCTGCTGACCTGCTCGCTGGCGGCCTACGCGTTCGCTCGGCTGCGCTTCCGCTTCAAGCGGCTGGCGTTCGGGGCGATGCTCGTCACGATGATGCTGCCCATCCAGGTGCTGATCATTCCGCAGTACGTCCTCTACGCCCAGCTCGGCTGGATCAACACCTTCCTGCCGCTGATCCTGCCGAAGTTCCTGGCGACCGATGCGTTCTTCATCTTCCTGATGGTGCAATTCATCCGGGGCATCCCGAGGGAGCTGGACGAGGCGGCGCGGATCGACGGCGCGGGCCATGCGCGCATCTTCCTGCAGATCATCCTGCCCCTGATGAAGCCGGCGCTCGCCACGGCTGCGATCTTCACGTTCATCTGGACCTGGAACGACTTCTTCTCGCAGCTGATCTTCGTCACGGCACCGGACAAGTACACGGCCTCCGTCGCGCTGCGTCAGTTCGTCGACCCGACATCGCAGTCCGATTTCGGTGCGCTCTTCGCCATGAGCGTGGTCACTCTCATCCCGGTGTTCCTGGCGTTCCTGTTCGGTCAGCGATTCCTGCTCAGGGGCATCGCGACCACCGGCGGCAAGTGAGCGGATGCCCGTCGGCGCGTTTCCGGGACCGCCCCGGCCTCAGAGACGCGCCACCCGATCGACCCCTCTGATCACCACGTCAATCCATTCGAAGGAGAATCATGAAACGTCATACCCGCATACGTCGGCACGCCATCGCTGCCGTCGCCGCGATCTCCGCACTCATGCTCAGCGGCTGTGCCGTCGGCGGCGGAACCAGCGCCGGAAGCGCCGACGGAGGCGCCAAGCTCAGCGACAAGCCGGTGACCATCTCGCTGTACTGGTGGGGATCCGCATCGCGAGTCACCTCGACCGAGGCGGCGGTGAAGCTGTTCGAGAAGGCGCACCCGAACATCACCGTCAAGATGCAGTCCACGGACTGGGGCAGCTATTGGGACAAGCTCGCGACGAGCGTCGCGGGCGGTCAGGCCCCTGACGTCATGCAGTTCGACCAGGTCTACGTCGCGTCGTATGCCCAGCGCGGCGCGCTGGCCGACCTCGGCGAGTACAGCAAATACCTCGACACGTCGTACCTGTCCAAGAACGTTCGGGACACCGGCGAATACAACAGCAAGCTCTATGCGTTGCCGATCGGACTGAACTCGATCGGAGTCGCGATCAACAAGAGCGTGTTCGACAAGTACGGCGTGAAGGTCCCCGACACCACTTCGTGGACGTGGGACGACCTGACCGCCGTCGCGAAGAAGATCACCAAGGCGTCTGACGGAAAGGTGCTCGGGCTCGATCCGCTGGGCGGCGACTCGGTGTCGCTCACGCTATGGGCGAGACAGCATGGGAATGCGCTCTTCAACCAGAAGGGCGACGTGGTCCTCAAGCCCTCGGTTCTCACCGACTACTGGGAGTACTCGCTCGACCAGATCAAGTCCGGCATCACTCCGAGCCCGTCGCAACTGGCCGAAGGCTCAGGGGCCACGATCGATCAAACGGACTTGGCGGCCGGCAAGGTGGCGATGGCGTTCATCCCCTCGAACCTGACGGCGTACCAGGTGGCGGCGCCGGACGAGAAGCTCGACATGCTGCCCTTCCCTTCCGATTCGAATGCGAAGAAGGGATGGCAGTACCTCAAGTCGTCGATGTACTGGACGCTCTCGAGCAAGTCGGCGCACCCGGCTGAGGCCGCCGAGCTGATCGACTACCTGTCCACGAACTCCAAGGTCGGAAGCCTCTTCGGCGCCGAGCGCGGAACTCCTGCCAACCCGTCGTTCCAGAAGGAGATCACGCCGGACCTTGCGGGGTCGGACAAGATCGTCATGAACTACATCAAGCAGGCGACGGCAGAGTCGGGCACGCCGGCACCCATCACGCCGGTCGGCGGTCAGGACGCCGACAGCCTGCTCAGCCAGTACTGGCAGAACGTGCAGTTCGGCAAGGCGACACCGCAGCAAGCCGCACAGCAGTACATCGCGCAACTGAAGAAGGAAATCGCAGCAGCCAAGAGCTGACGGCGAGAGTCACGCGGTGGGGCGTCGTACCTCGGCGCCCCGCCGCTGCTCTGTTCTCCACCGGGCCGGTCCACGTGGCCGGCCCGACACGGGCCGGACTTCGGCCACGGTCGACAACCACAACGCTTGGGATCCAGACACCATGACACACCCCCTTTCCTTTCCGGCAGCGCTTCCGAACGGACGCGGTGACGAGCATCCGCAGCCCAGGCCCGAGTATCCGCGGCCGCAGCTGGTGCGCGACGGCTGGCTGAACCTCAATGGCACGTGGGAGTTCGAGATCGATGCCGGCGACAGCGGACTGGAGCGCGGGCTGCTGCAGCGAAGGCTCTCCGACACGATCACGGTGCCGTTCGCCCCTGAGTCGGCGGCATCCGGAATCGAGAACACCGACTTCATGGAGGCGGTCTGGTACCGCACACGTTTCACGGTTCCTGAGGGGTGGGAGGGCAAGCAGGGCGTCCTGCACTTCGGCGCAGTCGACCACGACACGACTGTGTGGGTCGACGGGGTCGAGGCCGTACGCCACCGAGGCGGCTTCACGCCGTTCCGGGCGCAGCTCGGCGAACTGACGCCGGGCGCCGAGGTCACGGTGGTCGTCCGTGCCCGCGACCTGCGCCGCGAGCCGAAAGCCGGCGGCAAGCAGTCAACCTGGTACGAGAACACGGACTGCTACTACACGCGCACCACCGGCATCTGGCAGACGGTGTGGGTGGAGGCGGTTGATCCGCTGCACCTGCGCCGGGTTCGGATCACGCCGGACGTCGATGCGAGAGCCTTCCAGTGCGAGCTGGTGCCCAGTCGGAACGCCTCCGGTGCGACGGCGGCCCTGCGTCTCTACGCGAACGGATCCCTCGTCGCGACGGCGACGACGGGCATCAGCACCGGCCTTTCGGGCACTGCCCGGCTCGAACTCGACGACGCTGATGTGCGCTTGTGGTCTCCGGCCGACCCCTTCCTCTACACGCTCGAGATCGACGTGGCGGATGCCTCCGGCAGGGTCACCGATCGCGTGTCGAGCTACGCGGGACTGCGCGGGGTCGCGATCGACGGAACGGCCGTGCTCCTCAACGGCGAGCACGTCTTCCAGCGGTTGGTGCTCGACCAGGGGTACTGGCCGGAGTCCCTCATGACCGCGCCGAGCGACGACGCCCTGGTGCGCGACATCCGCCTCGGCATGGAAGCCGGATTCAACGGTGCCCGGCTGCACCAGAAGGTCTTCGAGGAGCGCTACCTCTATCACGCCGACCGGCTGGGATACCTGGTCTGGGGCGAGTTCGGGGACTGGGGAGTTTCGGGGGCCGGAACCATCGGGCACAACCAGGGACCGACGGCATCCTTCACGACTCAGTGGCTCGAGGCGTTGGAGCGCGACATCAACCACCCGGCGATCATCGGATGGTGCCCCCTGAACGAGACGCACCAGACGCTGCACGATCGCATCACCGTGCTCGACGATGTCACGCGGGGCATGTTCCTGGCGACGAAGCTGGCGGATCCGACGCGTCCCGTGATCGATGCGTCGGGGTACTCGCACCGTGTGCGCGAGGTGGACGTCTGGGATGCCCACTCGTACGAGCAGGATCCGGTCGCGTTCGCGCATCAGCAGTCCGGTGCTGTCGACGGACATCCCTACTTCAACACGGAAGACGACCGTCCCATCTCCGTTCCATACGGCGGACAGCCGTTCTTCGTCTCCGAGTTCGGCGGCATCTGGTGGAACGAAGAGCTCGCGCGCAACGACGACGGCACGTACTCCTGGGGGTACGGACAGCGGGTGCGCACCATCGAGGACTTCCACGAGCGCTTCGCGGGCCTCGTCGGCGTGCTCCGTGAGGATCGGAGCATGTTCGGCTACTGCTACACGCAGCTGACCGACACCTTCCAGGAGCAGAACGGGCTGTACGGGTTCGATCGACGTCCGAAGTTCGACATCGATGTCATCCGCGCAGTGCAGACAGCACCCGCCGCTTACGAGTCGCGTCGGCGGGACTGACTCGCACGAGACGTCGGGAACTGGCATCCGGATCGTCCGGGCATCGCTTTTCCCGACGTCTCGCGGCCGCCCTGCATTCGTGAATCGCTTCAGAGTGCAGAAAGTGCTGCTCGTTTGGTCACGAACAGCACTTCCTGCACTTCAAACGCGATCTCGAAGGGTGGCGGCGGCGGAGGCAGCGAACGCGATCTCGAAGGGCCGATGGTCGCGATCGTGATGCTGACGGTCGTACGCGACTCAGCGCGGGTCGTACCGCGTGGTCGCCTGGGTTGCGATCACGAGCCGGCGCAGGTCTGCGAGCCCTCCGGACACGGCCCTGGCAGCGCGCGCCTGAACGAGCACGTTTCCGAGTGCCGTCGCCTCGACGGGTCCCGCGATCACGGGCACTCCAGCGCGATCCGCCGTCGCCTGGCAGAGCAGTGCGTTCAGTGAGCCGCCCCCGACCAGGTTGATGGCCGAAAGGGGAGTGCCCGCGAGAGCGGATGCCCGCGCAGCGGCGCGCGCGAACGCATCCGCGAGCGACTCCACGATGCTCCGCACATACTGGGCCCGGCTGTCCGGTGCTCGACCCGCTGCCTCGACGCAGAGCTGGGCGACCCGCGATGGCATGTCGCCCTGGGGCATCAGCCGCGGATCGTCGATGTCGAACAGGATGTACGGCACGTCGGGCGCTGAAGCCTCGAGCAACACACTCTCGATATCGGTGACCACTGGGTACCGACCGCCGGGACGGCGGTCGGCGCTGGCGTCGCGGCGGAGGCCAGAAATGGCCCCCGCTTTCAGCTCCAGGGCGCGCACGCACTCGTTCAGCACCCACAGGCCCATCACGTTGTGCAGGAGACGGGTCGTGCCGTCGACGCCGCGCTCATTGGTGAACCCGGCGTCGCGAGCCTCGGCGGTCAGCACCGGTGTAGCGGTCTCGACCCCGACGAGTCCCCACGTGCCGCACGAGATGAACGCCGAACCCTCGCCGTCGGAGGTCGCGAACGGGGTCGCGACGACGGCGGATGCCGTGTCGTGCGATCCGACGGCGACGACAGGAGTCGATTCCGGCAGCCCGGTCCGTGCTGCGATCTCGGCGGTCAGCGTGCCGATGATCGTTCCGGGACGGACGATCGCCGGCAGGATATCCACCTGCACCCCGATCCGCTCCGCGAGCTCCGCGTCCCAGTGCGGATCCGCATCCGCGGCCAGCACGAGCCCGGTGGTCGAGGCGTTCGTCTCCTCCGCGACGCGGACGCCGGTGAGCCAGTATGCGAACAGATCCGGGATCAGCGCGATGCCGTCGTCATCGCCGTTCGTGCTGGTCAGCCCGTCGGTTGAGCTTGTCCTGCCGTCGGTTGAGCTGGTCAGGCCGGCGGTCGAGTTGGTCACACCGTCGGGTGAGCTTGTCGAGACCGAGCCGGCAGTGTCGGGTTTCGGCAGGCTCAATCCGCGGTGGCGATCGTCGCTGTCCTTGCGCAAGCCGCTGTCGGCAGCGAACTGGTAGAGAGTGTTGAAAGGCAGGAACTGCAGTCCGTTGCGGTCGTAGAGCTCGTCGAACGGGACGAGGCGATGCACGGCATCCACTCCTGCGTCGTTGCGCGAATCCCGGTAGTGGAACGGCTCGGCCACGAGCTCACCGCCGCGCACAATGCCGTAGTCCACCGCCCAGGAGTCGATGCCGATCGACGCGATGTGCTCGCCGCGACGGGCGGCGGATGCCGCGGCATCCGCGAGCCCGCTGAGCACGGCGTCGCGGAGCGCGACGATGTCCCAGTGAAGGCCGTCCGCGCGCTGCACGGGTTCGTTCGGGAAGCGCGCGACCTCCTCCAGTTCCAGCAGTGGGCCGAGTCCGTCGGGTGACGGATCGCGGTCCGGCCCGGTCGCACCGCTCGGATCCACGCCGGATCGGACGCGTCCGAGCATGACGCGTCCGCTTGTCGCGCCGAGGTCGACTGCAGCGACGACGACCGAATCGTTCATCGCAGGAACGCGGCCGCGACGCCGGAGTCCACGGGGATGTGGAGTCCCGTGGTGCGGCTGAGCTCGGGTCCCGTGAGCACGTACACGGCGTCGGCGACGTTCTCGGGCACGACCTCGCGCTTGAGGATGGTGCGGTTCGCGTAGTACTGGCCGAGGTCCTCTTCCTTCACGCCGTAGGTCGCGGCGCGGTTCGCGCCCCAGCCGGATGCGAAGATGCCCGAGCCCCGCACGACGCCGTCGGGGTTGATGCCGTTGACGCGCACGCCGTGCTCGCCGAGCTCGACGGCCAGCAGGCGCACCTGGTGCGCCTGATCCGCCTTCGTCGCGGAGTACGCGATGTTGTTCGGGCCGGCGAAGACGCTGTTCTTCGACGAGATGTAGACGATGTCGCCGCCCATACCCTGGGCGATGAGAGCGGATGCCGCGGCCTTCGACACCAGGAACGATCCCTTGGCCATCACGTCGTGCTGCAGATCCCAGTCCTTCTCGGTGGTCTCCAGCAGCGGCTTCGAGAGCGAGAGCCCGGCGTTGTTGACCACGAGGTCGATGCCGCCGAACGCGAGCACCGTCGCGTCGATGGCGGCTTGCACGCCCTCGGCGTCGGCCACGTTCGCGGCGACCCCGATCGCGACATCACTGTTGCCGAGCTCGGCGGCCACGGCCTGCGCCTTCTCGAGGTCGAGGTCCGCGACCACGACGCACGCCCCCTCCTTGGCCAGGCGCGTCGCGATGGCCTTGCCGATGCCGGATGCCGCGCCCGTGACGAATGCGATGCGCCCCTGATGGGTCCTCGGCTTCGGCAGGCGCTGAAGCTTGGCCTCCTCGAGTGCCCAGTATTCGATGCGGAACTTCTCGGCGTCCGAGATGGGGGAGTACGTCGAGAGCGACTCAGCGCCGCGCATCACGTTGATCGCGTTCACGTAGAACTCGCCGGCCACGCGCGCCGTCTGCTTGTTGGCTCCGTAGCTGAACATGCCGACGCCGGGAACGAGCACGATGAGCGGGTCCGCGCCGCGAATCGCAGGACTGTCGGCAGTCGCGTACGTGTCGTAGTACGACTGGTAGTCGGCGCGGTACTGCTCGTGCAGCTCCTTCAGGCGGGCGATCTGCTCCTCGAGAGATGCCGTGGCCGGCAGGTCGAGCAGCAGCGGCTTCACCTTGGTGCGCAGGAAGTGGTCTGGGCAGCTGGTGCCGAGCGCGGCCAGGGCCGGAGCCTTCTCCGCCGCCAGGAAGTCGAGCACGACATCCGAGTCGGTGTAGTGCCCGACCATCGGCTTGTCGTGCGAGGCGAGCCCGCGCACCGTCGGAGCGAGCGCTGCGGCACGGGCGGCGCGCTCGGCATCCGGAAGCGCCTCGAATCCGGAACGGATCCCGCCGAAGGGCGCCGGATGCCCGTGCTCGGCGATGTACGCAGCCGCCGTCTCGATGATCCACAGCGAGTTCGCCTCGGCTTCGTCGGACGTGTCGCCCCACGCGGTGATGCCGTGGCCGCCGAGCACGGCGCCGATCACGCCAGGGTCGGCTGCCTTGATGGCGGCGATGTCCAGCCCGAGCTGGAAGCCCGGACGGCGCCACGGGACCCACGCCACCTTGCCGCCGAAGATCGTGGCGGTCAGAGCCTCGCCCTCTGCGGCGGTGGCGATGGCGATCCCGGAGTCGGGATGAAGGTGGTCGACATGCGGGGCATCCACCAGCCCGTGCATGGCGGTGTCGATCGACGGTGCCGCGCCGCCCTTGCCGTGCAGGCAGTAGTCGAATGCGGCGACCATCTCGTCTTCGCGCTCGACTCCCGGATACACGTTCACCAGCGAGCGAAGCCGGTCGAGGCGCAACACGGCCAGACCGGACTCCTTCAGCGTGCCCAGGTCGCCGCCTGACCCCTTGACCCAGAGCAGCTCGACGTCCTCACCCGTGACGGGATCGGTCTCCGTCCCCTTCGCCGACGTGTTGCCGCCTGCGTAGTTCGTGTTGCGCGGATCGGCGCCCAGGCGATTGCTGCGCGCGATGAGCTCGCTCGCGGTCTGGTTGGTCATGGCTGGTGGTTCCTTCTCAGGTGGATGCGGCTCGAGTGGATGCTGGGCGCTCAGGCGGGTGCGGGGAGCGAGTGGATGCGCGCGGCATACCGGTCGATCGAGACCGTCGCGGCCGGCTCGTCTGGACGGTTGAGGTACCCGTGTCCGGTGCCGGCCTCGGTGAGGACCTGGATGTCGCGCCCGGCGGCCCGCAAAGTCGCCGCGAACACCTCGCCGGAGACACGAAGCTCGTCGACCTCGCCGTTGATCATGATGGTCGGCGGGAACTCCGCCAGGTCGGATGTCGTCGCGAGCCCGGGAGCGGCCATGAGGTCGGCGCTTTCCGCCGGTGCGTCGAGGTAGTTCTCGTACATGGCGCGAACCGGATCGGGTCCGAAGCGGTCGGAATCCGGGTCGGCGTCGAGGGCAGCCCGGAGGCCGGAGTCCGGTGCCGGCTGGATGGCCAGCAGCGTTGGATACGCGAGCAGGTCCAGCGCAGGAACGGGACCGCCCTCCGCCATGAGTCGCAGCGTCGCTCCGGCGGCGAGGTTGCCGCCGGCGCTCGCGCCACCGAGTGCCCACGCGCCGTTCGCCAGACCGGATGCCACGGCCCAGCCGAACGCGAACGCCACCTCCTGCGAGGCGACCGGATAGTGCACGCCGTCGTGACCGGATCCGTCGTCTGCGGCCTGAGGTGCCAGCCGGTAGTCGACGGAGACGACGACGATCCCGCGGGCCGCGAACGACCGGGCGACCCAGTCGCCCTCCGGCATGTCGAGGTCGCCTGCCCAGAATCCGCCACCGTGCAACCACACGAGGCCTTGACCTGTTGCCTCCCCGCTCGGACGGTAGATCCGCAGCGGAACCGCGCCGTGCGGACCGGCGATGGTGCGGTTCTCGACGGCGATGCCGGCAATCGTCTCGGCTGTGACGGTCGGTGCCGCGGACTCCGATGCAGCCGTCGACTCCTGCGTTGCGGGGGATGAGGTGGTCATGCGCCCCATCCTGCCTGGGTGCCGCCGACGCGCTCCGCCTCGATCTTCTCCTGGTATCCGGATGCCGCGTACGCAGCCATCGGGTCGCGAGGAAGGCCGCGGGACTCGCGCCAGTCTGCGAGGTCGGCACGGACATCCGTGTAGAAGGCGTCCATCACGATGCCGTTGGCGGCCAGCACGTCACCGGCGGCCTGGGCGGCCGACAGTGCGTCGCGATCGACGAGCAGAGCGCGAGCCGTCATCTCCTGCACGTTGAGCACGGAGCGGATCTGGCCTGGCACCTTCTTCTCGATGTTGTGGCACTGGTCGAGCATGAAGGCGACGTCGGGGTTGGCGTACCCGCCACCGCGCACGACCTCGACGATGATGCGGAACAGCTGGAACGGATCCGCGGCTCCCACGATGAGGTCGTCATCGGCGTAGAAGCGCGAGTTGAAGTCGAACGAGCCGAGCTTTCCGAGGCGCAGCAGCTGCATCACGATGAACTCGATGTTCGTGCCTGGCGCGTGGTGTCCGGTGTCGAGGCACACGACGGCACGGTCGCCGAGGGCGGAGGTCTGTGCGTAGGACGTGCCCCAGTCGGGAACGTCGGTGTGGTAGAACGCCGGCTCGAAGAACTTGTACTCGAGCACGAGACGCTGACCTTCGCCGATCCGCTCGTAGATCTTCGACAGCGAGTCGTGCAGGCGGTCCTGGCGGGCGCGCATGTCGTCCTGACCCGGGTAGTTTGTGCCGTCGGCCAGCCAGATCTTGAGGTCTCGGCTGCCGGTCTCGTTCATGATGTCGATGCACTCGAAGTGGTGGTCGATCGCCTTCTGGCGGATCACCGGGTCGGAGTGGGTGACAGAGCCGAGCTTGTAGTCGTCGTCCTGGAACGTGTTCGAGTTGATCGTGCCGAGCGCGACGCCGTTGTCGTCGGCGTGCTTCTTCAGCTCCGAGTAGGACGGCACCTTGTCCCAGGGGATGTGCAGTGCGACTGTCGGCGCGAGTCCGGTGTTCTTGTGCACCTGCGCGGCGTCGGAGATCTTCTCGAACGGATCGCGCGGCGTGCCCGCCGAGCCGAAGACCTTGAACCGGGTGCCTGAGTTGCCGAACGCCCAACTCGGCAGCTCGATCGCCTGCCGTGCGAGCAGGTCGAGTGTGGCGGACGGGATCGTCATGGTGTTGCCTTTCTTGCCGGCCCCGCATCCTCACGGGGAGAGCTCATGATGAGGTCGATGATTACGCGGATGCGCCGTCTGCGCTCGAGTCTTCAGCTGCTGCGAGGAGATCGGCGAGGTTGAACACCTCGGGGAGCTGCTCGGATGCCTGATCTGCCCGCCCGTCGAGCGCGACGAAGAAGCGGCCCATGTCCGCTTCCCACCTGGCCGCGACCTCGGACTCGGCGAGGTAGCGGTCGCTGGCGGCCGCGTCATCCGTCTCGAAGTATCCGATCAGCTCGCCGTCGTCGGCGAGGAAGAGGGAGTAGTTGCGGCGCCCGGATGCCGCGATCTCGCGCAGCATCTCCGGCCACACTGCCGCGTGTCGTCGGCGGTATTCGCCGAGGAGTTCCGGGCGCACCCTGAGCCGGAAGCACACGCGCTGCGGTGACGTCATCGTCGGTTCTCTCCATTCGCGCTCGTAACGACGTGCACGCCAGTCGCTCGACTGGGCAAGTCGCTATTGAATCGTTTCATAGATCGCTGTCGTCTGCAAGCAGGATCCCGTGCGCGGCATTGGCCCGAACCACGCTTGTGAATCGATTCAGCGGTTGCTACCGTGACCGTTGTCGGTGGACGGAGCCCGCAGACGATGCGGAAGCCGTCAGCGTACGTGTATGGTCCGCGGTCGACGACAGCGCCGTGAGATGATTCGCTTCACGCGTGTTCGAACACCGCGGCGCAATCCTCCCTAGGAGGCGGGAGCGCAGCGGACGTGTTCAGGAGGTGCTCATGGTCAGCGTGCGCGACGTGGCGATCGCAGCAGGAGTGTCGGTCGGAACCGTCTCGAACGTGCTGAACCGGCCCGATCGAGTCGCCCCGGCCACCGTTGAGCGCGTCAACGCGGCGATCGCCGAGCTTGGTTTCGTGCGCAACGACGCCGCACGTCAACTACGTGCCGGACGGAGCCGAAGCATCGGACTCATCGTGCTCGACGTCGGAAACCCCTTCTTCACCGAAGTGGCGCGCGGCGCGGAGAAGCGGGCCGCGGAAGACGGCTTCTCCGTGCTCGTCGGCAACAGTGATGAGTCCACCCCTCGCGAGAGCGGCTACCTCGATCTCTTCGAGGAGCAACGCGTGCATGGAGTACTGATCAGTCCCGTTGCCGACGACCTGCCGCGGCTGCGCAAGACGCGGGAGCGCGGCATCCCCGTCGTTCTCGTCGACCGTGAGGCGCCAGACCACAGCTTTTCCTCCGTTGCCGTCGACGACGTCGCGGGGGGAAAGACCGCCGTTGAACATCTGATCGATATCGGGCGCAAGCGCATCGCGTTCGTCGGCGGTCCCGATTCGATCAGACAGGTGGCGGATCGCCTGGCTGGGGCTCGGATCGCGGCATCCGAACGAGCGGGCGTGGCACTCGAGTACATCCCGACAAGCTCGCTGACGGTGCGAGCAGGCGTGCAAGCCGCGAAGACGTTCCTCGAGCGAGACGCTTCGCAGCGCCCGGACGCCGTGTTCGCCGCCAACGACCTCATCTCGATCGGTGTGCTTCAGGCCGCCATGCTTGCTGGTGTGCGTCCGCCTCACGACCTCGCCATCGTCGGATACGACGACATCGACTTCGCGGCCACGGCCACGGTTCCGCTGACGTCGATGCGGCAGCCGGCCGCCCTGATCGGCCACACCGCCGTCGATCTTCTCCTCGCGCAAGCGGAGCAGGGAGAAGGCTTCGAACCGAAGCAGGTGGTGTACCAGCCGGAACTCGTGGTGCGGCAGTCGACCGCGCTGGACTGACTGTCCGAAGCGCACGACGGGTCGGGAACGCCGCGCCGGCCCGAATCCGAGAGAGAAGATCGCGGAGTCTTCAAGCCGCGCGAGCCGAGGGCCGACGAGGATCACCGGAGGATCGATGCAGCACCACGAGCTGGCACTCGCCGCGTACATCGACGACGTTCGGAACGATCCGGAAGTGCTCGGGATCATCCTGGTCGGATCGCTTGCCAGGGGAGCGGAGCGGGAGAGTTCCGACGTCGATGTCTATCTCGTTGTGACGGACGCTGCATACGAGCGCAGCGCGGATGCCGGCAAGTTCGCCTGGACCGCCCGTCATGGCCTGGATTACCCCGGGTCGTACATCGACGTGAAGCTGGTGAGCCCCGGATATCTCACGTCGGCTGCCGAGCACGGAGACGACCCGACCCGCGCTTCGTTCGCCGGGGCTCGGATCGCGTTCTCACGCGATGAGTCGTTGGATGCCGTGGTCGCCGCGATCTCCACGCTTCCCGAGGCGGCGTGGGGAGAACGCATCCGATCGCATGTCGCACAAGCACTGCTCTACGGCGGGTACTTCCTCGCGCAGGGAGACGACCGGGGAGACGCGTTCCTCGTGCGTCACGCGGCCGTGCATCTGACGCTCGCGGCGGCGCGTGCCGCGCTCGCTTCTGCGCATGTGCGTGGCAGCGTGCCGTTGACGATCCGGGCATCGAGACCGGATCCGACCTGCTGGTCAGGCTGACCGAGTGGCTCGGCGCCGGAGTCACGTCGGACGAAGCGCTGTCCACGTTCATCCGCGACAACGAGCTCACCTGGCTGCGCGGTGGCGTTCCCGCCGAGTACTTCTAGACGGATCGCCGGACGAAGCCTAATCCGCATCCCGATGTCGTTCTGTCGCGGCCTGCAATCGGGGTTCGGAGCATCCCGCTGGCGCTCGAGGGGTCGAAGCAGCGCGGGTGAGCGCCGATTGCGGCCCGGCCGCACGGTCAACCCTTCACGGCGCCACTCGTCATGCCGGCCACGATCTGCCGGTTGAAGAAGATGTACATGATCAGCGGTGGAATCGTGATGAGCAGGATGCTCATGAACAGCAGGTTGTACTGGCTCACCGACTGGCTCTGGTAGTTGTAGAGCGTCAGCTGGACCGTCGGATTGTCACTGCTCGGCAGGAAGTACAGCGGTCCCGTGAAGTCGTTGAACACCGCTACCGCCTGCACGACGACCACCGTGATGACCACGGGTCGCAGCAGCGGCAGGATGACGCGGAAGAAGAGTCGCATCGGTCCGGCGCCGTCGATGACCGCGGCCTCGTCCAGCTCACGCGGGATGGTGGCCACGAAGGCCCGGAACAACAGGATCGAGAACGAGAGCCCGAGAGTGGCCTCGATGAGGATCATGCCGGGGAGCGTGTCGAAGATCCCGAGGCCTTGAAGCACCCAGATGGTCGGCACGACGGCCGGAGGCACGATCAGTCCGGCGAGCACGAAGAAGTTCGCGACGTGGTTCAGCTTCGAACGCTTGCGCTGCAGCAGATAGCCGACCATCGCCGAGAACACCACCATGATGACGACGCTCACGATGGTCAGGATGAAGCTGTTGATGAATGCGGCGAGCAACTGGTAGTTGTTCGTCTGGATCACCTCGAAGAAGTTCTGGCCGACCTGCCAGGTGCTCGGCAGGGTGAAGCCCATCAGCCCTGCTTCCTTCGGGTCCTTCGCTGCCTGCAGCACGACGAAGATGAACGGCACGAGGAAGACGACGACCGACACGAGGATCGCGATAATGCCGACGAGATACTTCCTGGCGAAGCGGCGGAAGGTCATCGGTCGTCGTGCGGGCTTGTAGCGACGGCGGTCGTTCGTGCCTGCCGTGGTGATTGCCCTGGTGACTGTCACAGCTCCGCCTCCCTTCGGTTGAGCAACCATTGGACGGGCACCATGATGGCCGTCACCACGATGAAGAGGATGACGTTGCCTGCGGTGGAGAGCCCGAAGAATCCGGCCTGGTACTGCTTGTAGATGACTGACGCGATGACGTCGCTGGAGAACCCGGGTCCTCCGTTCGTCATGGCCCAGATGAGGTCGAACGACCGCAGTCCGCCGATGAGCGAGAGGATGATCACCGTCGCCATCGCCGGCCGCACGAGCGGCAGGGTGACGTTGCGGAACACGTTCCAGGATCCGGCTCCGTCGACGCGCGCCGCCTCGAAGTACTCGGACGGGATCGCCACGATGCCCGCCATGAAGATGAGGGTCGCGATGCCGACGCCTTTCCAGATGTCGACGCCCGCCACGGTCAGCAGCGCGAGGTGCGGGTCCGTGTACCAGCCGGGCTGCGGCAGGTGGAAGAAGCCGAGCACCGAGTTGACGACGCCATGGAACGGATCCAGCAGCGACTTGAACGTGAGGCCGACGCCGACTGTCGAGACGAGCACGGGGAAGAAGACGACGGCGCGCAGGTAGCCGCGACCGAAGATCGGACTGGTGAGGAGCAGCGCCAGCGCGAGGCCGAGCACGACCTTCGCGGCCGAGGTCAGGAAGCCGTAGATGAGGGTGTTGATGAAGCCTTGCGTCAGCGCAGGTGTCTGGAAGAACTGGACGAAATTTCCGAGCCCGATGAACTGCTGACTGAAGAGCGTCCACCTCGTCAGGGCGAAGTAGAACGACGAGAACGTCGGGAGCGCGAAGAAGACGAGGTACAGCACCCCGGCGGGGATGTAGAACCAGGAAGGGTAGGGGCTGCGCACGCCTCGGCGTTTGTCCCCCCGCGATCTGCCCGGCGCCTTGGTCGGGTTCGCGGGGTCGATGCGCACGGCGGTCGTCGTCATTGACACTCCTTCATGGGAGGTGGGGGTCGATGAACGACCCCCACCTCCACTAGATGATCATGGGCCGGTCAGGATCACCAGCCCTTGATTCCCAACTGCTGGGCCTGCGCCTTCACGTCCTGGTCGTACTGCTGGGCACCGACCTGAGCCGTCGTGGTTCCCGAGCCGACACCGACGAGGATCGTCTCGAGGTTCGGTCCCTTGATGGGCGACTTGAACTCGAGGGCGGGGCTCGCCTGGTCGTCGTCGATGTACTTCTGCACGTCCTTGATGAAGTCAGGAGCGTCGCTCGGAAGCTTGCAGACGCTCGTGGCGTACGGCCCGGCCGCGGCTCCGGTCTGGTTCTGAATGGTGCAGCCATCCGAGGAATTCGCGAAAGCAACGAAGTTCTTCGCGGCCTGGAGCTTGTCCCCCTTCGTAGTGCTCGGAATGTACAGTGCGTTGGGCTCCCACAGCGTCAGCGACGTGTACTTCGCGTCGGGTGACGGGATGGCGAAGACGCCGACGTCGTTCATGTCGTTCGGCTCGTTCTGCTGCACGGTCGCCATGGAGCTGGTGAGCATCGGATACTGCGCTGCCTTGCCAGTGGCAAGGGCGTCCATCGCCTGGGCGTTGGTCATCGAGGCGTAGTCCTTGTTGACGAGCCCGTCTGCAACGATCTCAGAGGTGTGCTGGAAGCCCTCGAACGCCGGCGCGTTCACGTACTTCGCATCGCCCTTGTTGTTCGTGTAGTTGTCGGCCCAGTTCGGATCCTGCTTGTTGATGTTCGCGAAATCCCCTAGCACGAGCAGCTGGCTAGTCCACGTGTCGCCGAAGGACTGGAGTACAGGGGTCACGCTCGGATCGGCCGACTGGATCTTCTTGCCGTTGGCGATGAACTCGTCCCAGGTCGTGGGAACCGAGAGACCGAGCTGCTGATAGATCTTCTTGTTGTAGAGGATCCCGCCGGCCGACGATGTGCCGAGGGGTGCTCCGTACACCTTTCCGCCTGCCGTCACGACCTCTTTGAAGTTCTTGTCGAGGTCGTTCACCCAGCTCTGGTCGCTCAAGTCGGTCATCGTCGTCTTCGGGTTCAACGCTTGGAACAGTGAACCGGAGTTGTAGTGGAAGACGTCGTTCATCGTCTTGGTCGACAGCTTGGTCTTCATCAGGTTGTCGCCCTGGGTGCCGGCCGGTTGGGTGTTCAGCTTGACTGTGACATCCGGGTACTTCTTCTCGAAGCCCGTGATCAACGCTTTGGCCTGTGCTGTGTCGGCAGCGTCGTTCTGCGTGAGGAAGGTGATGGTCACCTTGCTTCCCGTATTCGAGCCGGTGCTGCCGAATCCGCTGCACCCGGTCAGTGCCAGCGCAACGGCCGCGACGGACGCGGTGCCCACCAGGGCGCGCCGCAGGGGAGAGAACTTCATCCGGTTACCTCCTTGTATTACGAGTCGGTGCATTCCGCTCGCCACCGGGAATTTCTCGAATGGCAATTGAAACCATTCAATGTCACGAACCATACGTCCCTGAAGGGAGGGGGTCAAGGATTTCATGGCCGGAATCCGTCACAATCGGATAAAGCGGAATTGGTAAGCGCTTTCTCGTTCGGTTTCGACCCTGAATCGATTCATGGTGCGCATTCGCGGTCGAGTCAAGGGCAATGCGTCGACGGAAGTCGTGCTGCGATCACCTGTCTCCGAAGCCCCACGGCTGCGGATTGCGAGCCATCGCATACCGAGATGGCCATGAGGCGGCAGGCAATGCAGTACGGCTCGCCGTCGGTGTCTTATTCCGCCGCCGGTGCGTCACGCCATCCGCAGTTCGGTGCTGGCGACGACGGTGCCGGGGGAGAGCCGGCGATCGTCGGCTCCCGGCAGCCGTAGAACGCCGTCAACGCCCTCCGGCAACTCGGCCTCGACCGTCAGCGTTCCGTCGACGAGCTTCCAGTGCACGCTCACGCGACCGTGGGGGGTCTCCAGTGCAGTGTCGGCTTCGGTGAGTCCGCCGCCGGGCTGCGGGGCGATGAGGACCGAGGCATAGCCGGGGGTCAGCGGCGCAATTCCGCCGACGACGCGATGCATCCAGTCGGCGACAGCGCCGAGCGCGTAATGATTGAAGCTCGTCATCTCCCCGGGGTTGATGGTGCCGTCGGGCAGCATCGAATCCCATCGCTCCCACACGGTCGTCGCCCCCATCGTCACGGGGTACAACCACGAGGGGCATTCACGCTCCAGCAGCAACCGGTAGGCAGCGTCGACGTGCCCGGTCTTCGTCAGGGCGTCGGTGATGAACGGGGTGCCGGCGAACCCGGTCGAGATGCGGTAACCGGCCTGCTCGGCGAGTTCCGCGAGGCGCCGTCCCGCGAAGGCCTCTTGCTCCGCGTTCAGGAGTCCGAACACGATCGCCAGCGAGTACACCGTCGTGCAGTCGCTCTTCACCACGCCTTCGGCGCTGACGTATTCGTCATTGAACGACCGGTGCAGCGCGGCCGCGATCGCGTCGAACTCGGCGTGTTCGTCTTCGCGGCCGAGAATGGCCGCGACATCGGCGACGATCCGAGCCGACCGGTAGGCGGCCGCCGTGGCCACGACGCCCTTGTCGGCCTTGGCGCGTGCCGGGTCCTCAGGCGGAGCATCCGGGTCGAGCCAGTCACCGAACTGGAAGTTGCCGTCCCACACGCCCGAGTCGGAGAGCAGGGACTTCACGCGGCGCACGTGGGACGCCATGGAGCCGAACTGCCGTTCCAGCACCTCCCTGTCGCCGTATGCCTGGTACAGCGTCCACGGCACCCAGACCGCGGCATCGCTCCAGATGGCGGTCGAGCTGACCGGACCGAATTCGGTGGGTCGTTCGCGATCGGTGTACTTCAGAATGTCGGGGATCACGAACCCGACGACCCCGTCGTGGTGGCTCTGCTCGAGGTCCAGATCGACGAGCCAGTCCGACAGGAACGAGTCGACGTCGAAGAGGAAGGCGGCCGTCGGGGCGAAGGCCGCGATGTCGCCGGTCCACCCGAGTCGCTCGTCGCGCTGGGGGCAGTCGGTCGGCACGTCGACGAAGTTGCCTCGCATGCCCCAGACGACGTTCTCATGGAACTTGTCGAGCAGGGGATCCGACGTGGTCATCGTGCCGATGCGCTTCAGCGCCGAACCGACAGCGACCGCCGTGACGGCCGATGAATCGAACTCTCCCGGCCATCCGCTGATCTCGGCGTACCGGAAGCCGTGGAAGGTGAAGGTCGGCTCGAACTCGTCTTCTCCGCCGCTCAGGATGAACCTGTCGGTCGCCTGCGCGGTGCGAAGGGGGCGGGTCCCGAGCTCGCCGTGCTCCAGCACCTCGGCGTGCCGCACCGTGATCTCGGTGCCGGCTGGACCGCTTACGCGCACCCGCAGCCAGCCGACGAGGTTCTGTCCGAAGTCGAGAACGGTCTTGCCCGAGGGAGTGCTGATGATGTCGGCGACCGGCAGCGTGTTCCATCTGATGACGTGCGGTCCGATGTAGGGGGCGAGCGTTGACGAGTCGAACTCGACCGTGTGCACGCCGACCCAGCCGTCGCCCGCGAAGCCGGGGAGCTTCCAGTCGTCGTCGGACAAGCGGGCATCGATCGTCTCACCGTCGTAAAGATCGTTGGCCAGCACGGCGCTCGGGCCGCTCGTCCACTTGTCGTTCGTCGTGACGAGCTGATGATGTCCGTCGGCGAACTCGATCTCGAGTTGCGCCAGAGCGGCGACTTCGGAGCCGTAGAACCAGCCGCGCCCTGTCCACCCGAGTCGTCCGCCGAACCAGCCTTTGCCGAGAGCAAGACCGAGCGTGGTGGTGGACTCCAGCAGCTCGGTCACATCGTACGTGGCGTATCGCAGCCGCCATTCGTAGCTGCTCCACCCGGGTGTCAGAACATCCTGAGACACGGGATGCCCGTTGATCCAGGCCTCTACAAGGCCTCGAGCCGTGAGACGGAGGCTCGCACGGGAAACGCTTCCATGACCTTCGTCGAGGTCGAATTCGGAGCGGAACAACGGCGCACCGTCGAATGCTGAATCTGCGGCGATCATTTCGGCAAGCCACGTCATTGTGATTATCGCTCTCTTTTGAAACGGTTCAAAGGAAATACTCTCCGACGCTAAGAGCATTCCGCACGAGATGTCAAGCAATCACTGTCACGATTCAACGGGCGTCGAAAAGCGCGTGTCGCTCATCGCGACCGCGGCGGCTCGGGCGCACTGACCTCCTCCGATGATCGCTGCCCGGTGAATGCCAAGATCAACGTGTGGACGCTCAGCTCAGTGAACTCGCCAGAGACATCGATTCGGTGTGCCGCCTGTCAGGCGAGTTCACCCTCAGAAGCGGACTGATCGCGTCCGAGTACTTCGACAAGTACCGGTTCGAGACCGACCCTGACCTGCTGCGCCGGGTGGCGGAGGCGATGGTCCCGCTGCTGCCGTCCGACACTGAGATGCTCGGCGGTCTCGAGCTCGGCGGGGTGCCGATCGCCACCATGGTGAGCTCTCTGACGGGCCTGCCCGCCCTGTTCGTACGTAAGGAGCCGAAGGTGTACGGCACGCGAAAGCTCGCCGAGGGCCACGAAGTCGACGGCCTCGACGTTACGTTGATCGAAGACGTGATCACCACCGGCGGCGCCGTGCGGAACGCTGCGCTCGCCCTCCGTGAGCTCGGCGCCGACGTTCGCACCGTCGTCTGCGCGATCGACCGGTCGGAGCCCGGGCAGAACCTGCTCGACTCGATCGGGGTGACGACGAGATCCGTCTTGACCAAGCGGATGCTGGACGCCTCCCGCGCGTGACGCCGCCGGGCACTCTCGGACAGCTCGGCCGGCGTATTCGGGATGGGTAGGTTTCCCTGCCCTGGCGCCCGGGTGCAGGTGCGACGAGGCCCAGCGGCCTCAGCGGGTGCCGGGTGCCTCTGGGACCGGCACCGGCACCGGGCCGGTGCTGCGCCTGGCGACGACGAGCGGTCCGAACGAGAGGTTGTACGCGGGTGACCGGCCGTTGAGCAGCGCCCAGAGTCGATCCCAGGCCTGCACGCCGAGCTCCTCGATCGGCACCGAGGCGGTGGTCAGCGGCGGTGTCGTGTAGGCGGCGAAGGGGATGTCGTCGAATCCGGTCACCGAGATGTCCTCCGGCACACGGACCCCGCGCTCTGACAGCGCGCCGAGGAGTCCCATGCCGACGAGGTCGTTGAAGGCCAGGGCGGCGGTTGCGCCGGAATCCAGCACGGCGTCGGCGGCGCCGTATCCGCTGTCGAATCCGACCCCGCCCGGCAGCTCGTCGATCGTCGTGTCGGGATGCGCCGCCACGAACTCGTGGATCGCCGTGACGCGGGTGATGTTGGACTGCGCAGCGGTCACGCCCGAGATGTAGGCGAGGTGCCGGTGCCCGAAGCCGTACAGATGCGACAGCAGCTGCATCATGCCCGACTTGTAGTCGGCGACGACGGAGGGCGCGAGGGCGTCGGACGAGTCGCGATTGATCAGAACGGCCGGTGCGAGCTGCGGGAGCAGCTCGTCAAGGGCTTCGACGGACATGCGCGGCGCGCAGAGCACGATGCCGTCGCACCGCCTTCTGGCCTCGACCGCGAGCACCCGCTCCTCACCGACGTTCTCGAACGAGTCGGCGACGAGCACGTGATAGCCCTGATGCGACGCGGCCGTGGTCAACCCCCGTAGTGCGGACTGGAACACGGGGTTCGCCAGGTCGGGAACCACAACGGCGATGGTCTGGGTCTTGCCGAGCACGAGGCTGCGGGCCAGCGGGCTGGCCGTGTAGTTGAGAGCCAGGGCCGCCTCGCGCACCCGTTCGGCCAGCCCTGCGTCGACAGTCGTGCTGCCGTTCATCACCCGGGAGACGGTGGACAGGGAGACGCCGGCGCGAGCCGCGACATCCGAGATCGTCGGGGAGCTGGACGCGGTCGATGATCGTCGTGCCATGCGAGCGAACCTGCCTTTCGTGCGCGGGCTTCAGGTGCACAATCACGGTGCGCGCAGGCGGCGGGCGCTGCGGATCACACTATCGTGTAGGCTAGCAGAAAGCGTTTTCTCGCAGACTTCGAAACACCGTTTCTCCCACGCATCGACGCGGGGACAGAGAGAGGAATGACCGTGCCGCAACGCACGCGTTACGCCATCGTGGGCACGGGCTCGCGAGCGGAGATGTACATCGACGCGATCACAGGAGCCCACGCGGACGTCGCGGAGCTCGTCGCGATCCTCGACCTCAACCCTGGCCGCATGGAGCACTACGCGGCGCGTATCGCAGAGCGCGCTCCGGGTGCCGGTGCGCCGGTGCAGCGGCATCCGGACGACCTCGAGGCCGTCATCCGTGACGAACGCATCGACCGCGTGATCGTGACGTCGCCCGACTTCACGCACGCCGGATACGTGTCCCGCTCGCTGCGCGCCGGCGCGAACGTCGTCGTCGAGAAGCCGCTGACCGTCAACGAGGAGGGCAGCAGGCAGATCGTCGAGGCCGTCGAAGAGACCGGCGGCGAGGTCGTGATGACCTTCAACTACCGCTACGCGCCGCGCAACACGGAGTTCAAGCGCGTGATCGCATCCGGTGCGATCGGCAAGCCGCTGTCCGTGCACTTCGAGTGGGTGCTCGACACGTCGCACGGCGCCGACTATTTCCGCCGCTGGCACCGCCAGAAGACCAATTCGGGCGGACTGCTCATCCACAAGGCCTCCCACCACTTCGACCTCGTGAACTGGTGGATCTCGGACGTGCCGTCGCGCGTGTTCGCATCGGGTGGGCTGCGGTTCTACGGGCGGGAGAACTGGGAGGCTCGCGGGGGCGGATCCCGTCCCGAGCGGGGTACCGGAGCACCCGTCGACGATCCGTTCGCGCTGGACCTGCGCCGCGACGAGCGTCTCAGCGAGCTGTACCTGGGCAACGAAGGTTACGACGGATATCGCCGTGATCAGGATGTCTTCGACCAGGGCATCACGATCGAGGACAACCTGTCGCTCGTCGTCGACTACGCAAGCGGGGCGAGCATGAGCTATTCCCTCAACGCGCACAGCCCGTGGGAGGGGTACCGCATCGCCGTGAACGGCACAGAGGGGCGGGTCGAGCTCGACGTCGTGGAGCGCGGCGACGTGAGCCTCGATGCGGAGGGCCGCATCGTGGATCCGTCAGCAGTCGTGGACGAGTCGCGGGCGAACACCGTGCGTCCGCGAAGCGAGCGGATCCTGCTGCAGCGGCACTGGGAGACTCCCCGTGAGGTCGAGATCCCGGTCGGCGAAGGCGGGCACGGCGGCGGGGACACCATCCTGCTGCGGGACGTGTTCGTGGGCCGCGGCGAGGACGATCTGGGCCGGGCGGCGGACTACCTGGATGGCATCCGTGCCATCGCCGTCGGCATCTCGGGCAACAAGTCGCTCGCGACGGGTCTGCCCGTCACGGTGGACGACCTCGACCTGGGCGTGAAGCTCGGCGCAACCGTCGGGGCCGCATCGGAGTCCGCTCGATGAGTCGCATCCTCGTCACCGGCAGCTCCGGACGCCTCGGCCGCAGTGTGGTCGACGTGCTCGGGGTGCTCGGGCATGAGGTGATCGAGGTCGACCTCACGATGCCCGCGGATTCGGAGCTGAGCGCTGCGCAGCAGATCCGCGCCGAGCGGTTCGCGGCCGACCTGACCGACCCCGCTGCGGCATCCGCAGTGATCGGGAACGCGCGAGCGGATGCCGTGATCCACCTCGCGGCCATCGCCGTGCCGTTCAGTGCGCCGGAGCAGCACATTCTGCGCACGAACGCCGCCCTCGCGTACAACGTGATGCAGGCCGCGGTCGACGCCGGAGTGCGCAAGATCGTCACGGCGTCCAGCCCGACCGTGTTCGGCTACGGATCGCCAGCCGGCTGGGTGCCGGAGCGGCTCCCGCTCGACGAGGACGTCGAGCCCAGGCCATGGAACGCATACGCGCTCTCCAAACTGCTCGCCGAGCGGACGATGCAGATGTTCGCGGCGCAGAAGGGCGACGATGTGCGGCTCGCCGCGTTCCGTCCCTGCTACGTGATCGCGCCGGAGGAATGGGCCGGTGCGCCGACGCAGCAGGGGCACACGGTGCTGGAGCGGCTCGACGATGCCGCGCTGTCCGCGCCCGCGCTCTTCAACTATGTGGACGCCCGCGACGTCGCGTACTTCCTCGACACGCTGCTCGAGCGCATCGACGAGATTCCGAACGCCCAGACGTTCATCGTCGGCGCGGCCGACGCGCTCGCACGCCGTCCGCTCGCGGAACTGATGCCTCAGTACTGGCCGGCGGCCGCCGAGGCCTCCGGCGGGCTGACCGGCACGGCTCCCGCGTTCTCGATCGAGAAGGCGCGCCGCCTGCTCGGCTGGGAACCTCGACACGATTGGCGCACCGAGCTCGAGCTCAGCATGTCGCCTGCCGAGCGCCGTTCCGCCGGGTGAGCACCTCTCGCTGGTCGAGCTCGTCGAACCCAGCCCCGCGAGGCCGACGTCGACACGCTCAACCAGCAGCGGCTGACCGAACGAGCGCTCGTCCGACCGACCAGCGGAAGACCGACTAAGGAGTGAAATGCAATTCGACGGTGTTCTGTTCTTCCCCGTGACCGCCTACGCGGCCGACGGCTCGGTGGATGCCGCGCTGACGGCAGAGCACGTGGCATCCCGTCTGCCGCACGCGCCAGGCGGCGTGTTCCCGGCGTGCGGTACCGGTGAGTTCCACGCGCTGAGCGCTTCCGAGGTCGGCGAGGTCGTGAAGGCCACTGTCGACGTGGTGAACGGCGCAGTCCCGGTCGTCGCAGGTGCCGGCGGTCCGCTCGGGCACACCATCGAGTGCGCGAAACGGGCAGCGGATGCCGGTGCAGACGCCCTGCTCGTCCTGCCTCCGTACCTCGTCGCAGGCCCCATGTCGGGGACCGTCGCGTATGTGGAGGCGCTGCTGGCGGCATCCGATCTGCCCGTCATCGTCTACCACCGCGGATCGGCGCACCTCAATGAGGATGCGGCGACCCGCCTCGCGCAGAACCCGCGCGTCATCGGATTCAAGGACGGCGTCGGCGACCTGGGCGTCGCCCAGCAGCTCGTGCGAGCGGTCGCCGCAACCGGACGCGACGACATGGCCTTCTTCAACGGGCTGCCGACGGCTGAGCTCACACAGCAGGCGTACCGGGCGATCGGCGTGCCGCTGTACTCGTCGGCGGCATTCGCGATGGCACCGCTGGTCGCCAAGGCGTTCTACGAGGCGTACGTCTCGGGCGACGACGCGCGGCGCATCGAGATCCTCGACGCCTTCTACCTGCCGCTTGTGCGCCTGCGCGACGAGACGCCGGGCTTCGCCGTGTCGCTCGTCAAGGCCGGGGTGCGACTGGACGGTCTTGCCGTCGGTGGCGTTCGGCCGCCGCTCGTGGATCCGTCCGAGCGTCAGATCGACGAGCTGAAGCGCATCCTCGCCGTCGGCGCGGACCTGGTCGGCGCGACGGTATGAGCTCGGAGGCCGGCGTGCTGGGGGTGATCACTGGGCTGCGCACGCGTGCGATCGACGTTCCGCTGATCCGCCCGTGGGGCACCGACGTCACCGAGCATCACCTGATCGAGGTGCTGGTAGACACGGAATCCGGCGTCACCGGCCACGGCTTCAGCTGGACGCCGACCATCGGCGCGCACTCCGTGCTGGCCATGCTCGACCACGACATCCGTGACTTCGCCGTCGGACGGGATGCCGACCCGGCAACGCTCTGGACGCCGCTCTGGGAGCGTCTTCACGAGGCCGGATCCGGCGGCGTCACCACGATCGCCATGGCCGGACTCGACCTCGCGCTGTGGGACGCCGTCGGCCGCGCCGCGCAGAAGCCCGTCGCCGATCTGATCGGCGAACGCCGCGCATCCCTCCGCGTCTACGGCAGCGGCGTGAACCGCCACTACTCGCTCGACCAGCTCGTCGAGCAGGCGCGGCGCTGGGCGGACGCCGGCTATTCGCTCGTGAAACTGAAGGTCGGCGGACATCCGCTCGCGGAGGATGTGGATCGTGTCGCAGCCGTGCGCGAGACGATCGGACCGGATGTCGACCTCGCCATCGACGCCAACCAGCTCTGGACGCTGGATGAGGCCGAGCGCGCGGTCGGAGAACTGAGCCGCTTCCGCCTGCACTGGATCGAGGAGCCGCTGCGCGCCGACGACCTGCTGGGGCATGCGGCCCTGCGTTCGCGCATCGAGGTGCCGGTCGCACTCGGCGAGAACCTGCACACGGTGTACCGGTTCCGCGAGGCGATCGAGCTCGGCGCGGCGGACATCGTGCAGCCGAACGTGATCCGGGTGGGCGGCATCACTCCGTTCCTGGCGATCGCCGAACTCGCGGAGGCCGCCGGCATCCCGGTGTACCCGCACCTGTTGCCAGACCTCTCAGGTCAGCTCTCGCTGACGCTGGCGACCGAGACGCCGATCGAAGACGTCGAGGATGCCTCGTTCGAGCGGCTGGGACTGCTCGCCGAGCCCGGTCCCATCGTCATCGACGGCACAGTCGCGACGCCGACCGGGCGCCCGGGACTCGGGATTGTGCTGAGCTGACACCGGATCCGCTCAGCGTGTGTGCGCTCGGGCGGCAACGGTGGGGGGATGCACGGCGCGTCGGCCCTATGACTCGGCGCGTCGCGGCGGAATGCCGCGGGAGCGCACGGCTCAGCGCTCCAAGGTCACCGGCCGGGCTCGCCCAGCGACCGTCTCGACCGGCCACCTGTCGTCGACAGTGATCGGCTCGATCACCGGGTCGTCCGCCGTCCCCGCGACCAGCACCGTGTCCTCGACCTTGGCGCCCGGCACCCACGGGTTCCACGTGAAGGCCTGGCCGAAGTGCACGGCATCCGTCGTGGCGGGGGTCGCACGAGGGTCGCGGCCGTTGTATCCGGCGGCACCGCCCTGGTGGTGTCTCGTCCACTGGTCATCGGCGAATCCGTTCGCACGGTAGGCGTCGGCGATGACAGAGAGCACGCGATCGAGCGTCGCCCCGGGGCGGGTCGCGTCGAAGGCCGCCGACTCCACCTCGAGAATGCGGTACTGGGCATCCTTCTCCTCGGCCGTCGCCGGCCCGAACGACACCCACCGGCTCAGGTTCGTGATCAGGCCGTCGCGTCGCGCGCAGACGACGATCAGCGCCCGACGACCGAGCGGGGCATCCGTCGGCAAGGGGTGCGGGAGCGCGGTCCGGGCCTCGCCCGAGACGAGGAGGACGAGCGGATCCGCGCCCGCCGCGACCAAGCGTCCGGCCAGCTCGGAGGCCACCCGGCGCTCGGACCACGTCGGCTCCGCGAGCGTCAGCACGTCCGTGACGACTCGTGCCGCATCCGCGCTCACCGCACGGAATCGCTCGCGTTCGCCGGGCAGAAGCACCGCTCGGGCGGCGCGCAGCCCGTCATCGAGTTGTGCTTCGCGCAACGAGGTCGGCTTGCCGCCGACCTCGAGCGCTTCGAACCACGGACGATCGCGCACGACCACGCCGGCCGGCAGCTCCTCTGCGAGCAGCCGCGTCACCTCGTTGGAGGTCGCGAACACCTCGTCGGCGTCGTGGCTGACCCGAACGCCCACGATCGGGTCAGCGGCGAGACTGACGCCGAACCGTCCGCCGTCCAGGTACCAGGACACGGCGGCGGCGCTCGTCAGCAGAACGGATTTCGCCTCCGCCGCATCGATCAGCTCGAGCACCCTCGCGCGTTTGACGGCTCGATCCGAGACCCGCTGCGCTGCGGCGGATGAATCGTTCATCGGTTCGACTCCTGGCTGCCGCGCAGCAGGTCGCCGACGGTTGCGGCCTCGATCGGCGAGAGCGCGCCGTCCACGATCGCGGCGCGATAGGTGCGACGCAGGCCGTCGGCCGGCACAGGAGTGCGGGAATCCCACGCGATGGCGGATCCGATGCCCGGGTAGTCGGCGAGACGCACGAACCACGGATCCGCGGCGGTCGTCTCGTCCCCGCCGGACAGCACGATGGATGCCGCACCATTGTGATCCGGTCCCGCCGCGAACCGCGCCGACCAGGCCAGCCACGGGGAGACCGCACCGTTCACGGCCTGCTCGCCCGTGGCATCCGCCGTGAAGACACTGACGTCGGCGCAGTCGGGCAGACGCCAGAAGAAGCCTCCGTAGCCCGCGTTCTCGCGGCCTTTGCTGCCAGGGCTGCCGAGTTCGACGGTGTCGCCACCGGCCGGCGTCAGTCCCACGTCGACGGTGAGTGCCCAAGCGCTGCGGTCGCCGAATGGGAGCGGATGCCAGTGCAGTTCACGCGACTCGTTCAGGAGCACTTCGCCGTTCCGCCCTCGCCAGGCGAGCGTGTGCCGCACGCCGTGCGGCAACGGGGTCGTGTCGACCACCTGGATGTGGCCGCGGTCGTCGAGGTCTTCGTATCCGCGGTCGCGCACGTACGTGCGGCCACCCCAGAAGTTGACGCCGTCGGCGTCCTGCACGGCGAAGGACACGCCGACGTGCCAGTCGTGGTCGGCTGGATGCGCCACCGTGACCGTCACGCCGCCGAGGGTGCGCACGGGGTGCGCGTATGGATGAGGGCTGGAGAACGGGATGGTGCCTGCGCCGTCGAGCTCCTCCGCCACCGTGATGCCGTCCACGACCGCTGTCGCGATGACACCGTCGGGTCCGGGGGCGGCCCACGGCACGCCGAGCTCGGCGAACGTGGATCCGCTGGCCGATGCTCGCTTCACGATGGAGACGATGTCGTCGATGACGGGATACGCGTCGGATCCCTCGCCCTGCCAGGCCACGTTCTCCGGTGCGATCTTGACCGGCTCGGGAGCGAGCCGGATCGCCTCGACGACCCGCATGAACGCGCCGGTCGACTCAAGCGGAACGATGAGCGGAACGCCGGTCGCCCGGTGGTCGATCAGGTTCTCGAGCAGGTCTGCACGTTCGAAGCGGGTGTCGGATCCGTCGATCGTCACCACGTCGGTCGTGTAGGAGAAGTCGGCGGATGCCCGCTCGCCGTGGACGGACACCACGGCTCCGCGGTCCTCGGTTGACGGCGTTGGCGCGCAGAGCGTCAGGGCGCAGGTCACCGTCGGACGGCCATGGCCGCTGATCCGCACGACGGACGTGTCGTCGGCCTGGATGTCGTTCACCCGGTAGAGATCCGTCTCGACGCGCTCGACGGAGTCCGCTGTGTCGTATCCGGCGATCCGCAGCGCCGTCGCAACGGCGTGCGCGAACGGATTCGTGGCCACCCCGTCGACGACGGAGTGCCCGTCGAGTGTGCGACGGCCGGCCCAGCGTGCACGGGCCCAATAGGCCTTGGGTCGTGTCCACAGCCCGGCTGCGCCGATGGATGCGGTGGGTCCGAGCCCGAGCGTGTCATCGGTGAGAGCGGCGATGCCTGCGGAGCCGAGGCTCTGGAATCCGATCTGCACAGCCCTGCCCGTCTCGCGCGTTACGGCGATCAGGCGTTCGAACTCCGCGAGCGTCGGCGTCGGCGGCTTCTCGAGCAGCACATCCGCTCCGGCGCGCATCGCGGCCTCGGCGAGGTCGGCGTGCGTGTCGAGAGGGGTCGCGACGATGACGATGTCGGCGGAGTGGTGCGACAACGCGGTGTCGAGATCGGCGTACACCGGCAGGTCGCCGTCGTGGTCGCGCTGCGCAGCGACGGCCGGGTCGACGAGCGCGACGATGCGCAGCCGCCCCGCTTCGTGCAGGCGCCTGGCGTTCGTCAGGTGCACGCGGCCGAAGCCGCCGACGCCCGTGATGACGACGTCGGGGATCGGATCGGACAGGGCCATGGACCATCACCTCGCTGGGATCGGATGCCGGCCAGAGACGTGCCGCGCACCGCACTCCATCATGCCAGAAAGCGCTTTCCGATGTGGAGGGTTCCGCGCGCGAACGGGCGCGCGCTTCGGAGTGTAACCGGATCCGCGTCTCGGGCTCGCGGACGCCCGATGTCGGAATCGGCTGCGGGCATTCGACGTCACCACGTCACCGGTCCCGAGTGGAGCGGATCGAAGCCGAGGAGGAGCCATGTACGACACCAAGCACCGTGCGGCGTCGACTGCGGGCGGAAGGCTGCGCGCCGCGCGCGTCAGCGTGTTCGCGCTGTATGCGACGGCCGGGTTCCTGGTGGGCACCTGGTCGGGCATCATCCCGATCGTCGCCCGCAACACGGGGATCACGCCCGGCGTCCTCGGCCTGGTCATCGTGATCAGCTCGGTCGGCATCATCGCCGGCGCCCAGGTGGGCGGACGCGTTCAGCAGCGGTCGGGCAGCATCGGGCTGTGCCTGTGGGGCCTCGGCCTTGCGGCCTTCGGTGCGGTCGCCGTTGGATTCGCCGGAGATGCCGGGGTGCTGTGCTGCGCCTTCACCATCTTCGCGTTCGGCATGGGCCTCAACGATGTCGGTATGAACATGCAGGCCGTGCTCGTCGAGCGGGCGTACGGCAGGCCGATCATGGCCGCGTTCCATGCGTTCTTCTCGCTGGGCGGTGCCATCGGGGCACTGACCATCCTCGTCACAGCGTGGGCGGGGTGGAGCGGACGGGCGCAGCTCGGGCTCGGGGCAGCCATCGCCGTCGTGGCGGTGAGCGTGTCGGCGGGGTGGCTGCTGCGGAAGACCGAGGAGCCGCCGGCGGAGCAGGATGCGCAGGCACCGGCATCCGCGTCGGTACCGGCTGTGCGCCGCTCGGCCTCCGACGCGTTGCTGGACGACGGCGTGACGGTCGGACCCGCTGGATGGCCGGACCTTCGCGAGGGGCCGGAGGCGCCAGTGCGCATTCGGCGTCCACGCGTGCGGATGACCCGAGTCGCCTGGCTGCTGGGCATCACGGCGCTGCTCCTGATGTGCACGGAGGGCGTCGCCGTTGACTGGAGTGCGCTGCAGCTCACCCAGGCGTTCCACGCTGCGGCTGGGGTGTCCGCGTTCGGATACGGCGCCTTCGCCGTGTCCATGACCGTCGGCCGGCTCGTGGTGGACCGCGTCGCCGCCGTGGTGGGCCCCGTTGCCGTGGTGCGGGCGGGATCCGTCCTCGGCGCACTCGGTCTCGTCGTGGTGGTGTTCTCGCCGTCGATCTGGCTGACCCTCGTCGGATGGGCCGCCCTGGGATTCGGCCTGTGCGGCGGCGTCCCGCAGGTGTTCACGGCTGCGGGCAACCAGCCGGAATCGGCGATCGTGCTGTCGCGCGTGCTCACGCTCGGATACGTCGGCATCTTCGGCGGCCCGGCGCTCGTCGGGCTCCTCGCGCAGGCGACCTCCGTGACATTCGCCATGCTGGCTCCGATCGCGCTGCTCATCGTGGCGGTGCTGCTCGCCGGGGCGGTGCGGCGCTCGCGGCCGGTGCCGTTCCGTGCGGCCGCGCTCGACGCCGCCGCCTGACGCCCGCCCGGAGCCCTCCGCCCGGCCCTTCCCCGAGGGTGCCCGTTCGTCCCTTCCCCGAGGGTGCCCGTTCGTCCCCTCGACAGTGCGCGTTTCTCCTCCCGAGGGTGCGTAGTCCTCTCCCCGCGAGGGTGTGCGTTTCACCGCGCGAGAGTGCGCAGTTCTCCGCTCGAAGGTGCACGTTTCTCCGGGCGAGAGTGCGCATCGTATCGCTCGAGGGTGCCTGTCTGTTCGAGGGGAGAACGCGGACCTTCGGGAAGAGAAACGTGCACCTTCGGGAAGCGAAAGGCGCACCTTCGGGAAGCGAAAGGCGCACCTTCGGGAAGAGAAGGGCGCACCTTCGAGTGGAGAGACGCGCACCTTAGGGAAGCGAAAGGCGCACTCTCGAGCGGAGAAGCGCGCACCTTCAGGAAGAGGACTGCGCACCTTCGAGCGGAGAGAGGGGCACCCTCGGGAGGAGAAAGGGGAACCCTCGGGAGGCGCGGCGTCGTCCCCGAGCGGGACGCGCTAGGCCGACGCCTTGTCGGCTGCGACCTCGTCGCCCTGCATCTCGACGACCGCCAGTGGACGCGTCGGGCTCGCGAACGTGAACCGCAGCCGGCGTTCGGTGACGGCCAGTCGCATCCCGCGGTACTTCACCATGTAGAAGATGCCGACAGCGGCGGCGAGGATCCCGGATGCCGCGCCCACCACGAGCGCCCACCTCGGCCCGAACGCGTCGGCGACCCAGCCGACGATGGGGGCGCCGATCGGTGTGCCGCCCATGAAGATCGCCATGTAGATGGCCATGACGCGACCGCGAACGGCCGGATCCGTCGACAGCTGCACGACACCGTTGGCCGTGGTGTTGAACGTCTGGGATGCGACCCCCACCACCGCGAGCATCGCGCCGAAGAACCAGTAGCCGGGTGCAGCCGCTGCGGCGAGGCATCCGATTCCGAAGATGATCGCGGCCACAGCGAGCAGCGACCCGCGCGGCTTCTCTCGTCGCGCCGCCAGCAAGGCGCCGACGACGGACCCGACGGCCATGATCGACGACAGGATGCCGTACTCGCCGGCCCCCTTGTGGAACACCGTGCTCGCCATGCTCGCCACGAAGATGGGGAAGTTCAGCCCGAACGTTCCGATGAGGAACACCATGAGGAAGATCGTCAGCAGGTCGGGACGCCCGCGCACGTAGCGGAATCCCTCCACGAGATTGCCGCGCGCCCGTCCTGCTCGCTTCGACGCGTGCAGCTGATCGCGACGCATGAGGCTCAGCGACGCGAGCACCGCGGCGAAGCTCGCTGCGTTGATCAGGAACACCCATCCGGCGCCGACCGCGGCTGTCAGCAGGCCGGCGACCGCCGGTCCGATGAGGCGCGCCGCGTTGAAGGACGCCGAGTTCAGCGCCACCGCGTTGCCGAGCAGCTTGCCGCCGACGAGGTCTCCGACGAAGGTCTGCCGAGCCGGGGCATCGAACGCCGCGACGACACCGAGCAGCAGGGCGAAGAGGTAGACCTCCCAGAGGGTGACGGCGCCCGTGACGGTGAGGATGCCGAGCCCGAGTCCCAGCAGCCCCATCGCGCCCTGGGTGGCCATCATCAGCTTGCGTCTGTCGAAGCGGTCGGCGACCCATCCGGTCACGGGCAGCAGCAGCAGCTGCGGGCCGAACTGCAGCGCCATCACGACACCAACGGCGAGGGCGTCGTTGTGGGTGAGCTGGGTCAGCACGATCCAGTCCTGCGCGGTGCGCTGCATCCAGGTTCCAACGTTGGAGACGAGCGCCCCCGCGAACCAGATGCGGTAGTTCAGCGAGGAGAGCGATCGGAACATCGCCCTCACGAGTCGGCCAGCTCTCGGATGACAGCGGCGGCCTCCGCCAGCAGCGCCCTGGACTCCGGCGGCAGCTTCGCCAGTCGCCGGTCGAGCCAGGCGTCGCGTCGACGGCGGGTCTCGTTCACGAGTTCGCGGCCGGAGTCCGTCGGCACGAAGAGCACCTTGCGCTTGTCGTCCGGCGCGGCCCGACGCACGACGTATCCGGCGGCCTCGAGATGGTTCACCGTGCGGTTCATCGACGGCGGCGTCACGCGTTCGTGCCGGCTCAGCTCGCTCAGAGTCTTCGGCCCCTCGCGGTGCACCAGCGCCAGCACGCTGTACTGGCCGTCGCTGAGGTCGCCGCCGGTCTTCTCCGTGCGGATGCGACGGGTCAGCCTCGCGACGGCGATGCGCAGGTTGGTCGAGAGCTCGTAGTTGGTGAGGCGCTTCGGGGATCCCTGGGCGACCTTGGCGGCACCCGAGACCGGGGCGGGCCGCGCGGCCGAGAAGACGGCGGCCTTAGCATCCCGCTTCGCAGGAACCGACTGCGCGTCATCCGTGCGAGCCGAAGTCGCAGAGGAAGGAGTCGAGGATGCCATGACCTTTAGCATAACAAATTAGCCTTGCTAAGTAATAGTCCCGTTCGGTCGAATTGCTGACGCCCGGACGCACTCGAACGCAGCGTCGCCCGTCCGCTGGATGCTGCGAGCCCTGCCACGTCCTCGCGCCCGATGCTGAACCGGGGTGCCGGTCGCGCGCGCATGGTGCGACGCTGGGTTCGTGGCCGGCTGGGGACGGCATCCGCTTGCCAACCCTCACTTATGCGTCGGCCCGTGACGGAGGGTCTCACCATGACCGATGAACGCGGACGCATCACCATCGACCTGTTCAGCACTCTGGACGGCGTGCAGCAGGCACCGGGCGGACCGGATGAAGACACCTCGGACGGCTTCCGTTTCGGCGGCTGGCAGGCACCGGTCACCGACGACGTCGCCGGCGCCGAGATCCTCAAGGGCATGGACGGCATGGACGCCCTGCTGCTGGGCCGCCGGACCTACGACATCTTCGCCGGATACTGGCCGCTGAACACCGGCAATCCGATCGGCGATCTGTTCGACCGCATTCCGAAGTACGTCGTCTCGCGCGGTACGCCGAACCTCGCGTGGGCGGACTCCACGCACCTCGGCCCAGACACGCTCGCCGAGGTCGACCGGCTTCGGGACGTGCACCGCAACGTGCATGTGATCGGCAGCATCGACTTCGCGCGCACCCTGTTCGACACGCAGCTCTTCGATCAGCTGACGCTCTGGGTGTACCCGGTCGTGCTCGGCCGAGGAAAACGGCTGTTCGACGAGAACACGGTCCCGGCGAGCCTGAGGTTGCTCGCTGCGCCGGTGACCTCCGGTACCGGTGCGGTGCTGCTGCGATATGGGCCGAACGGCGCCCCGACCGTCGGCACGATGGAGCCGGAGTAGAGGCGACCGGCTCGCCCGACGACACGTCGCCCGGCGGACGTACTGGTGACAGAATCGGCTCGTGCCGAGCTTCGACGACGAACAGGGCGTGACCGTCACCTACTACGTGTGGAAGGTGGAGCATCCGCGTGCCGTGATCGAGCTCGTGCACGGGATCGGCGAATATGCCAGGCGCTACGAGCCGCTGATCAGCGTGCTCAACGAGTCCGGATACTCCGTCTACGCCGCGGATCAGCGTGGTCACGGCCAGACCGGTCTCGACCAGTGGAACGGCGACGCCTCCAAGCTGGGGCGGCTGGGGGCGGGCGGCCTGCGCGCGGCCGTCGCAGACATCCGCGTGCTTGGACGCATGATCCGCGACGAGAATCCGGGCGTTCCGCTCGTGCTGCTCGGCCACAGCATGGGGTCGCTCACGTCGCAGATGCTGGTGAACAAGCATGCTGACGAGTTCGACGCGCTCGTGCTGACCGGCACCGCCTACCGCACCCCGCTGCACATGGAGGCCGGCGACCTCAACAAGCACCACAAGCACCTCGGCACGACGGGATACGAGTGGCTCAGCCGGGATCCGCAGGTGGCGGCCGATTTCGCGGCGGATCCGCTGACGTTCGACGCGAAGGTGCTCAAGCTCTTCGGCGTGCTCGACGGGCTGCGGCTGTACGGTCGGCCGGCGGTCGGTATCCGCGACCTGCCGCTGCTCGTCATGATCGGCGAGGAGGACTCGCTGGGCGGTCCGAAGAGTGTGCGGATGCTCGTCCAGGCCTTTCAGCGCCGATCGGGTTTCACAGACACCACGCTCGAGATCTATCCGGGGGCGCGACACGAGGTTTTCAACGAGACCAACCGCGACGAGGTCATGCGCGACCTCGTGCGCTGGCTCGACGCGAGGTTCCCGGCGCGGGTGTGACGCTGTCGCCCGAATGAGGGACACCATCCGTCTTGACACACTCGTCTTCGCCGCCGAAACTACTGAGAGCGCTCTCTTGATCATCGATCGCGAGAACGCCATCCACTCCGATCGGCTGTGAAGCCATCCGGGTACGGCGGATGCCGAGGGCATGGCTCGGCATCCGCCGCTTTCGTCTCTGCGTGCCGGAATCCTCTCGTCTCTCCCCACACGAAGGGTTCGCACGTGGGGCACGTCGACGTGACCGCCTGAATAGGCTTGGGCCATGCACGGTGAGTACAAGGTCCCCGGCGGCAAGCTCGTGGTCGTCGACTTCGATGTGGTGGACGGCGTGATCGCCGACTTCCACCTCTCCGGAGACTTCTTCCTCGAGCCGGACTCCGCACTCGAAGAGATCGATGCGGCGGTGACGGGCCTCTCGTCCGAGGCGGACTTGGCGACGATCGCCGACGCCATCCGCCGCGCCATGCCGTCGGATGCCGCCCTTCTCGGCTTCTCCCCGGAGGCTGTCGCGGTCGCCATCCGCCGCTCGCTCTCGAACGCGACGACCTGGCGGGACTACGACTGGACGATCGTCCACTCCAAGGCCGTGACGCCGCGGATGCACCTCGCCCTCGACGAAGCGATGAGCAACTCGCTCGCGGCGGGCCACCGCGGTCCCACTCTGCGCATCTGGGAGTGGGATGAATCGGCCGTCGTCATCGGAAGCTTCCAGTCCGTCAAGAACGAGGTCGACCCGGAAGGTGCGGAGCGCTATGGATTCGACGTCGTGCGCCGCATCACCGGCGGCGGCGCCATGATGATGGAGAAGGGCAACGTCGTCACGTACTCGCTGTACGTGCCGGCGGAACTCGTCTCCGGTATGAGCTTCGCCGACAGCTATGCCTACCTGGACGACTGGGCGCTCGTCGCGCTGCGCTCCCTCGGTGTCGACGCCACATACAAGCCGCTCAACGACATCGCCAGCCCGCAGGGCAAGATCGGCGGCGCAGCGCAGAAGCGCTTCAAGAACGGCGCCGTGCTGCACCACGTGACCATGAGCTATGACATGGACGGTCAGAAGATGACCGAGGTGCTGCGGATCGGACGCGAGAAGATCAGCGACAAGGGCATCGCATCCGCGGCCAAACGAGTCGACCCGCTGAAGGCGCAGAGCGGACTCAGCCGCGCCGAGATCATCGACCGCATGAAGCAGACCTTCAGCGACCTCTATGGCGCGAGGCCCGGCGACATCAGCGACGCGGAGTACGCGGATGCGGAACGTCTCGTCGTCGAGAAGTTCGCGACCGACGACTGGCTCTATCGGGTGCCCTAGCGCTGGCAGCCGGAGTCGCGGAACCCCGAGCTCCCTGGTCGCGGGCGAGTCGAGGGGCAGCGTTTCTTCGGGTCCGCTACTGGGAGGGGTCGGTGCGTCGGCTTGGTGACCCATGAATGGGGGTGTCCTGGGCGTTCCATTCCGGTCGTGTAAGGTACCCGCGTGGGCTGGTGGATACTCGTCGGTGTGGTCGCCGTCTGCATCCTGCTCTGGCTCGCCCACCACGTCGGATGGATCGACCTGAGCGACAAGAGCCGCAAGGACTCCAAGGGCGGCTCATCCCGTGGCGGCGGCGTGCTGATGATCGGCGACGAGGTGTTCGCCCCGGCCAAGTACGAGGCGCAGCTCGAGGTCGACAAGCAGGCTCGCCTGCCGATTCCAGCGCCCATCCCTGGCGACGGCGACAAGGGGATCTTCGGCGACGGGCCGGTGCGCATCCGTCTCGACGCCGAGGGGCGGCCACTGCCGTAGCGCAGCCTCTCCGAGCCGGTCCCGATGCCGCCGAATCGCCCTTCTATCTCCGGTGCATGAGGGCGAGCCTGCGGTAGCGGATGGGCCGCGAAGGACTGCTCGCCGGTCCGACACCTCGGGCGCGATCGATCCTTCGCCGTGGCGACCCGGCACGCGGCGCGGGATGATGGCGGGATGGATGCCGTCGAAGCGCTGGACGAGATCGCCTTCCTGCTGGAGCAGGATCTAGCGCCGCGCTTCAGGGTGCAGGCGTTCCGTCGCGCATCCGCCGCGATCGGCGGTCTCTCGACCGACGAGCTTGGCGAACGGATCGCCGACGGAAGGCTCGCCCGCACCAAGGGCATCGGGGACCGCACCCTCGAGGTGATCACCCAGGCGGTAGCGGGAGAGACTCCGACCTACCTCACAGGGCTCCAAGAATCACGAGGCGACGCCCCGAAATCCTCGATCGCCCCGTTGTTGCGCGGCGACCTGCACGCCCATACGGAGTGGTCGGACGGCACGGTGACGATCGAGGCGATGGCGGATGCCGCGGCATCCCTCGGCCACGAATACCAGGCGATCACCGACCACTCGCCGCATCTCACTGTGGCGAACGGGCTGAGCGTCGAGCGGCTGGGACAGCAGTTGGAACGCATCAGGGAGTGGAACGACGCCGCGAACGGCGGGCTCACGCTCCTGGCCGGCATCGAGGTGGACATCCTGGAGGATGGCGCGCTCGACCAGACCCGCGAGCTTCTCACGCGCCTCGACGTCGTGGTGGCGAGCGTGCACTCGAAGCTGCGCGCGGACTCCGCGACCATGACGAAGCGGATGCTGTCCGCCATCTCCGACCCGGCGACCAACGTGCTCGGACATTGCACGGGCCGCCTGGTGCAAGGCTCGCGCGGCACCCGTCCGCCGTCCGACTTCGACGCCGACCGCATCTTCGCGGCGTGCGCGCGCGAGGGTGTGGCGGTCGAGATCAACTCGAGACCGGAGCGGCAGGATCCTCCGGACGAGCTCATCGCTGCCGCCTTGAACGCCGGATGCCTGTTCAGCATCGACAGCGACGCTCACGCTCCCGGTCACCTCGGCTTCGTCTCGCTCGGTGCGGCTCGCGCGGAGGCCGCAGGCGTGCCGGCCGACCGGATCGTGACCACCTGGCCGCTGCCGCGGCTGCGCGACTGGCTCACGTCGCGCCGGTGACGCCGATCGCCGGTTGAGCGGGTGGGCAACGCCGAGTCGGACTCTCCGTGTCGCCAGCTGATGGTGTCGAAACCTACCAAGAGCGTCCGGCGTCGTTCAGCGCTGCAGGTCCTGGTAGTCCGGGTGACGCTGCAGCCAGGATCTCACGTAGGGACACAGCGCCACGACGCGCAGCCCAGCGGTGCGCACGTCGTCGAGCGCCGACTGCACGAGCTGGGAGGCGAGTCCCTCGCCCTGGTGCCCCTCGTCGACCTCCGTGTGGGTGAACACGATGTGGTCCTCGAACCGGTTGTAGTAAGCGGCACCGACGATCGCGCCGTCGGTCTCGATCACGTAGCGGGTGGCATCCGGATCGTCGCGTACCTGTGTGCTCATAGCGCCACCTTAGGCGCGCGCGCCGATGGCATCGGGTCGTCTACGCCGGTCAGCGGTGAAATCGTCGCGGAGGAGCGCGGCGTCCGGAAGGGGTGAGATGCCCTTCAGCCGACCGCGATTCACTTGTATGATGACTTACTGAGACATAAGATGACAGTAGTCCAGTTGGTCGGGCGTGGAGACGAGGACGTGACAATGAGCAACGGCGTGCAGCATCCGGAGACCGAATCGGCACGGCAGTCGCAAGCGAGTGCATCGCAGGCCGGTGACGCCGTGAGCCGCATCCGGGTCTCGTCGATCACCCTGCCGCTGGCCACGCCCATCAGCGACGCGAAGGTCTTCACCGGTCGACAGCGACCCATGACCGAGGTGGCGATGCTGTTCGTCGAACTGCGTACGCGCGACGGCGCCGAAGGCGTGGGCTTCAGCTATTCGAAGCGTGCGGGCGGCCCCGCTCAGTATGCGCATCTCACGGAGATCGCCCACGAGCTTCTCGGCGAAGATCCGAGCGACATCGGGCGCATCTACGACAAGCTGCTCTGGGCGGGGGCGTCCGTCGGGCGGTCGGGCGTGGCCACCCAGGCGATAGCAGCCGTGGACATCGCCCTCTGGGATCTCAAGGCGAAGCGAGCGGGCCTGCCCCTGGCCAAGCTGTTGGGTTCGTATCGGGACTCCGTGCGGGCATACAACACGTCGGGCGGTTTCCTGCACGCCTCCATCGACGAGGTCATCGACAATGCGGCCGCGTCGCTCGCCGCCGGTATCGGCGGCATCAAGATCAAGGTCGGCCATCCCGACCAGGCGGTGGACCTCCGTCGTGTCGAGGCGGTGCGAAGGTCCATCGGCGATGCGGTGCCGCTCATGGTGGACGCCAATCAGCAGTGGGATCGCACGACCGCCATGCGCATGGGCCGTGCTCTCGACGAGTTCGATCTGACCTGGATCGAAGAGCCGCTCGACGCGTACGACGTCGCCGGGCACGCCCGGCTCACGACATCACTGGCAACACCCATTGCGAGCGGCGAGATGCTGACGAGCGTGGCCGAGCACGAGCGATTCATCGAGGCGGACGCCGTGAGCATCCTCCAGCCGGATGCCCCGCGCATCGGCGGCATCACGCCCTTCCTGCGTCTGGCGACGTTCGCTCATCATCGTGGGCTCTCGATCGCGCCGCATTTCGCGATGCAGATCCACCTGCATCTGGCGGCGGCGTATCCGACGGAGACGTGGGTCGAGCACTTCGACTGGCTCGACCCCCTGTTCGTCGAGCGACTCGAGACCCGTGACGGGCGGATGCTCGTGCCTGCTCGTCCCGGCCTCGGCATCACGCTCTCCGAGCAGGCCAGACGCTGGACGACCGCCTCCCTCGAGCTCGACGCGAGCGACGCGTGACCCCGCGCGAAACGCCTGACGCGGGGCCGGAAGCATCCGCCGCGCCACAGTCCGGCATCGGCCCTGTCGACTTCGTCATCGCGGATCCGATCGACCGCTCGGCGCCCGACGGTCTCGCGCAGCAACTCGTGCGACGGCTCACCGAGAGCATCCGCTCCGGAGAGCTTCGCGCGGGCGAACGTCTGCCCACTGAGAGCGAGCTGGTGCGCATCCACGGAGTGAGTCGCACCGTCGTTCGAGAGGCGATGTCCCGGCTGAACGCGCAGGGCCTCGTGGCGACCCAACAGGGACGTGGTTCGTTCGTGCTCGCCGTGCCGAGCTCTGTGCCGTTCGCGGTCGACGCGTCAGGAGCACGAACCCCCGAGGACTTTCTCGAGCTGCTCGATCTTCGGCTCGGATTCGAGACCGAGGCGGCCGCGCTCGCCGCGCGCCGTGCGGATGCCAGAAGAATCGCCGACATCAAGGCGGCGTTCGCGAAGTTCGCTGACGAGGTCGAGTCGCCTGGGGCGTCCGTGGCGGCGGACTTCGACTTCCATCGCAGCGTCGCACTGGCGTCGCACAATCGGTACTTCGTACAGCTTCTCGACTCCCTTGGTAGCGCTGCGATTGCGGCGCCGCGCGAACGGCTGTCGATGTCCACGGATGCCGAGCCGCTGTGGCACCTTCACCTGGTGGCCGTCGAGCACGAGAACATCTACCGAGCCATCGCCAGACGCAACCCGGACGATGCCCGCGCCGCCATGCGCGTTCACCTGGCCAACTCGCAGGAGCGGGTGACCGGCCTCTCGGAAGTCGGTCATGGCTGAGGGCCAACAGGCGGTCGCGCCGGCACCCTGTTCCTCGCTGGTCTGAGCAACACCGAACGGCTTCGGTCCACTACAGCTGCCTGGCGCTCGCGAGTGTCTCATCCGGCTGCGAACGGGAGCTGCCGCGGGACGGCAGAATTGATGCATGCCCGAACCGTGGACGCCAGCGTCGCCCAACACGGTATTCGAGGCCGACAACATGACGGTGCTGCCGTCGCTTCCCGATTCCTCCTTCACACTCATCTACCTGGATCCGCCGTTCAACACGGGACGTCGGCAGGAGCGGCGCACGGTGACGGCGGTGCGCAGCGAGGCGGCCGGATCCGTCGCCGGGTTCCAGGGGCGCACGTATCAGCGCATCCGCGGCGACTTGCTGCGCTACGACGACCGCTTCGACGACTACTGGGAGTTCCTCGAGCCGCGGATCGTCGAGGCCTGGCGCTTGCTCGCCGATGACGGCACGCTCTATCTGCACCTCGATTATCGGGAAGCGCACTATGCGAAAGTGCTGCTCGACGCGCTGTTCGGTCGGGAGTCGTTCCTCAACGAGATCATCTGGGCCTACGACTACGGCGCGAAGCCACGTCGAAAATGGCCCGCGAAGCACGACACGATCCTCGTGTACGTGAAGAACCCGAAGAACTACGTCTTCGACGCGGATGCCGTCGACCGCGAGCCCTACATGGCGCCGGGTCTCGTCACTGCGGAAAAGGCATCCCGTGGGAAGCGTCCGACGGACGTGTGGTGGCACACCATCGTCACCACCACCGGCCGCGAGAAGACGGGATACCCCACGCAGAAGCCGGAGGGAGTGGTGCGACGCATGGTGCAGGCATCCTCCCGTCCCGGCGACTGGGTGCTGGACTTCTTCGCAGGCAGCGGCACGACGGGAGCCGTGGCCGCGGCACTCGAGCGCCGCTTCGTCCTCGTCGACAGCAACCCCGACGCCATCGCTGTGATGCGCGCGCGGTTCGCCCACCACCCCGACGTCGCCTTCAACTGACGGCGACCCTTCCCGAAAGTGCCCGTTCCTCCTCCCCAGGGTGCCCGTTCCTCCCCTCGAAAGTGCCCCTTCCACTTCCCGGGGGTGCCTGTTTCTCCACTCGGGGGTGCCCGTTTCTCCACTCGGGGGTGCCCGATCCTCCACTCGGGAATCGCGAGACAGTCCAGTTAGCTCAGGCCGTCTTGCTAGCCCGAGGAGCGTCGAACTCGGCTGAGCGGCCAGTTCACGACTGCCGCGGCGAGGACGAGAAGGGCCGCGATCGCCGGCGCATACGCCGCCACCCCGGCGGAGGTGGTGGATGCCACGGCCCCGACGATCCCGGACGCGGCGGCTTGTCCCACCACGATGCCCGATCCCAGCATGGTCATGACGGTTGCGGAGCGTCCGGCGGGACTCCGCAACGCCGCGAGGCTGTACAGCGTGACGAGCGTCGGGCCGACGCCGATGCCGGCCACGATCAAGGCGCCGACGACGGTCCCGAGCGCCGCGGTCAGCACGGCGAACAGCACGGCGCCCACGAGGAGGACGCAGGCGAAGGACAGCCAGCGCGCGCGGAGCGTGAACCGTGCGGGGAACAGGGCGACTCCGAGCGCGAAGGCCGCGGATCCGACTCCCATCGCGCCGTACACGAGTCCCGACTGATCGGCACTCCCCAGCACACCCATGACGGCGGTGAGCGCTGTCAGCATGGCACCGAAGAACAGTCCAACCGCCGTCGCTCCGACGACCAGCACGAGCAGGCGCGGCCGCAGCAACGCACTCACGGGCTCGCGGTCGCGCACGGCCGACTCGTGAGCCGCGAGCCTACTCGTCGGATGCACCGCGAAAGCGGTCACGAACACGAACTCGAGCAGAGCAGCGCCGATCACCGCTGACTGCGGTCCGATCGTCGTGGCAAGCGCGCCGACGAGCACGGGTCCGAAGACGAAAGTCACCTCATCTGCAGCGGACTCGTATGAGAAGACGGAGTTGAGGATGCTCGCGCGACGAGCCGACGGCATCCGGGTCGAGATGATGCCGACGAGTCTGCTGCGTGAAAGAGGCGACACCTGAGGGGCGGTGGCACCGACCACGACCGCCACGAGGAGCACCACCGCGTCGGGCGAGAAGGATGCGCACCAAGTGATGAGCAGCAGCGCGAGACCGTTGGCGATCCCGGCGACGAGTACGACCCGTCGTTGCCCGAAGCGGTCTGCGGCGGCTCCGATCAGCGGGCCGACAGCGGCTGTGCCGAGGCCGACGCAGGCGGACACGAGCCCGCCCAGTGCGAGCGAGTCCCGCACGATCACGATCAACGTGAGCACTCCGACGACGATCATCGCGTAGGGGAATCGGGCGATGAACGCGATCGGGAAGTACGTCCTGCCCGTCGCGGCCAGCAACAGGGAGACGGTCGAAGGCTCGCCGGGCTTTCTCATCGCGGCGATCAGCCTACGCTGCGGCCGGCGACCGCCAGGGTGCCCCGTCCGACGACCGTGCCGGGATCGCGCGGACCACGCGAACCGTCGTCAACGACCACCCGCACTCTCGAGAGGTGGGACGAGCACCCTCGAGGGGAGGAACGAGCACCCTCGAGAGGTGGGACGGGCACTCTCGGGAGGTGGGACGGGCACTCTCGGGAGGTGGGGTGGGTCAGCTGGAGCCGCGGACGATCAGGCGGGTCTCGAGGATGGTGGCGTGCTCGACCGGCTTGCCCTCGATCATGGCGACCAGCTTGTCTGCCATGGCCGCGCCGAGCTCCGTGCTCGACTGGTGCATCGTCGTGATCGCCGGCGAGGCAGCAGAGCCGAGAGCGTCGTCGTCGTACCCGACGACGGCGATGTCACCCGGGATGCTCAGTCCGGCTTCCGCGATGGCGGTGTACGCGCCGAGGGCCATCTGGTCATTGGCGGCGAACACAGCATCGATCGGCGTGCGTCGCGCCAGCAGCCGTCGCATCGCCATCGCACCGGAGGCCGGCGAGAAGTCGCCCCACTCGATGAGCGACGGGTCGAGGTTCGCCTCCGACATGGCGCGGCGCCAGCCCAGCTCGCGGTCGAATCCGGCGGGCATGTCGGCAGGGCCGGCGATGGTCGCGATGTGCCGGCGTCCGCGATCGACGAGGTGCCGAGCGGCGATCAGCGAGCCTTCGATGTTGTCCACGTCGACGTAGTAGCTGTCGTTGTCGTCGTTGTGGAGCGGACGTCCGCCGAACACGACCGGCACCGTGCGTCCCAGTCGGGCGTACGAGTGGTCGCCCGAGTGGTGCGAGACCACGAGCGCTCCGTCGATGTTGCCACCGGTGAGGTAGCGGCGGGTCTTGTCCGGGTTCGCCTCGGACGCGACGACGATGCCGAGCGTGTAATCCGTGTTGGTCAGATGCATCGCGACGCCCTGGATGATCGCGGCGAAGAAGGGATCCGTGAACACCCGCGACGTCGATTCCGGGATGACGAGAGCGATCGAATCCGTGCGCCTGCTGGCCAGCGACCTCGCCGCGCGATTCGGCACGTAGTTCAACTCGGCGATGGCCACGTTGACCGCGTCGATGAGCTCCGGTTTGACCTTCGGGGATCCGTTGACCACGCGCGAAACCGTCGCTCGAGAGACGCCAGCTCGTGCCGCCACCATCTCCAGCGTCGGCGCCTGTGCCGCTGCTTTCACGCCCATGTCATCCTTTCCCCGCCTGCGAACCTACCGTGATTCCGGCTTCGTGGCGACTCGGCGACGGATCGTGAGCGCGCTCTCATCCCCGAGATGACGCCGATCGGCCGTTCGCGGCTGATGAGCGCGGAGTCACCGGACGCGCGCCGTTCGAGAAGGCATCCGCAGATGCGCGGATGCCGCAGGCCAGGCAGGCTCGCGGCATCCGTCGATTGCAGGGTGGCCGTGCGCGGCTACGGAGTTGCGACCTCTCCGGGGCGTGCCGTGTGCCGTCCGTGGCCTTGCGTTGCCGAAGATCCGGGGCCGGTGTGCGAGGCCCGGGTGACGGGGTCCTGGGGCGCTGATTCCACGGCGTGACGACCGTGTTCGGCCGGCAGACTCGTGCCGGTCAGCGTCAGCTCATCATCCGGCTCGAGATCCGGGAGTGCCAGGGATCCCGTCTCCTCCGCGGCCTCGACCGCCTGGATCGCTTCCTCGTCTGCGGCTTCCTGCAGCGCGGACTTCGCCCGCAGCGGCGGCGTCTTGAAGAACAGGCTGAGCACGAACGCAAGCAGCACGACGAACATCGCGACCCAGTAGACAGTCACAGCGGACGCGTTGAAGCCAACCAGGAACGGCTTGGCGAGACGCGGATCCGCGTTCTTGAGGAACGACGTGTCGTTGATGTCGTTCGAGCTCACCTTCGACGACCCGCCGGACTTCTCCAGCTGCTTCTGGATGGTGGGCACCAGGGTGTCGACGAACTCGTTGCGTTCGCTCGCGTTCGAGAAGTCGAGCGTGACGGTGCCATCCGCGGACACACTGGCGACAGGCACTGCCTTCTCGATGGCCGGCGTGACCTGCGCCAGCGCGGCCTTCTCGCCTGCAGCGGCCCCCGCGCTCGCTGCTGCAGCCTCAGCGGCGGCAGCCTCGCTCTGCGGGATCTGGCCGGCATCCACCTTCGCCTGCACTTGCGCGACCGCTGCCTCTTTGCCCTGAGCGGCGCCCTGCGCCTTCGCTTGGTCCACCTTCGCCTGGAGGCCCTTCTGGGTCTCCGTCGTCGCGTTCTTCACGATCGGGTCGTAGATCGTGTTCATGATCGCCTTGTTCTCTGGCGCGTTCGCGACAGCGGGATCGAAAGCGGCATCGAGTGCGGCCGTCAGCGTGGCCTTGTCGCTCAGCGAACTCTGGATGTTCGTGGGCATCACCGTGAACAGCAGGGAGATGAGCACCGCGGTGCCGAGCGTTCCACCGATCTGCCGGAAGAACGTGGACGCGCTGGTGGCCACGCCCATGTCCCTCAGGCCGACCGAGTTCTGGCTGGCGATCGTGAGCGTCTGCATCAGCTGGCCGAGTCCGAGGCCGATGAGCAGCATGGCTCCGGCGATGAACCAGTACGACTTGTCGTAGGTCAGGAACGTGAGCCAGAAGAATCCGCCGGAGAGCAGCAGCGTCCCGATGATCGGGAACTGTCGATAGCGACCCGTGCGGGCGATGATCTGTCCTGATGCGATCGAGGCGATCATGAGGCCCAGGATCATGGGCAGCAGTTGCAGGCCGCTCTCCGTCGGCGTCGCTCCCAGCACCAGCTGCAGGTACAGCGGGAGGGTCAGCATGGCGCCGAACATGCCGAATCCTACGAGCACGCCGATGATGGTCGCCATCGAGAACGTGGACGACCGGAACAGCTTCAGCGGGATGAGCGCGTCATCCTTCATCAGCATCTCGACGATGATGAACCCGACGATGCCGATGGCGCCCACCACGTAGCAGGTGATGGATGCGGCGCTTCCCCAGCCCCAGTCGCGACCCTGTTCGGCTACGAGCAGCAGCGGTACGAGTGCGACGATGACGCCCGTCGCGCCCCACCAGTCGATGCGCACCGAATCGCGGGGATGATGCGGCACGTGCAGGAACGCCATCACGATGATCAGCGCGATGATGCCGATCGGCACGTTGATGAGGAACACCCAGCGCCAACCGGCGATGCCGAGAATCTCGCTCGCTCCTGCGAAGAGCCCGCCGATCAGCGGACCGGCGACGCTCGAGATGCCGAAGACGGCAAGGAAGTACCCCTGGTATTTCGCTCTCTCCCGTGGCGCCAGGATGTCGCCCATGATGGCCAGCGGCATGGACATGAGGCCGCCGGCGCCGAGACCCTGGATGGCCCGGAAAGCGGCCAGCTGGATCATCGACGTGGAGAACGACGACAGGATCGAGCCGATCACGAAGATGACGATCGCGATGATGAACAGCGGCCGTCTGCCGAAGATGTCGGAGAGCTTGCCGTAGATGGGTGTCGCGATCGTCGACACGATCAGGTAGGCCGTGGTCACCCACGCCTGCTGGCTGAGTCCGTGCAGGTCGTCGCCGATCGTGCGGATCGCGGTCCCGACGACGGTCTGGTCGAGTGCGGAGAGGAACATGCCGGCCATCAGGCCGAAGATCACGAACAGGATCTGCCTGTGCGACATGATCGGGGATGGGCGTGCGGACTGCTCCGACGCGGGTGTTGCGGCTTCTGACATGGTCCCCGGACTTCTGCTCGACGAGCCGAGCGTTCTGCGATGTGAGGAGGAGCGCGAGTGCGAAGACGAGCCGAACGACCGTATCCGCCGTCGTTGGCTCGATGCTGAGATTTTTGCGGTGACTGCAACTTTACGCCCGGGCGCCCCAGACGTCGAACGTCCGGGCCATCCGTTCGCCGACGTTCGCCGGGGGCGAACTCTGCGCTCGTCTGCGCGCGCGTTCTACAGCACCGATCCATCACGGATTGCCAGGCGGAGCCTAGACAAGACGCGTACCGTCGTCTGTGTCATGTCTGAGCCCCACAACGACTTCAGCCATCCATCCGCCCCGTTCGACGTCCCCGCGAGGGACGCCGCTGGAGTGCCCATGTCGCAGGGGCGCCCGGTTCCGCGACGTCTCGGCGGCAGTCGCGAGGTGAACCGGAGGGCGGTCCTCGGGGGATTCGTCGCGGCATCCGCCCTGCTTCTCGCCGGATGCACGTCGACCGTCGTCGGCGCGGCGCAGCGCAAGGCAGTGCCGAAGGCGTCAGCCACGGTGCAGCCCGCCGTATCTACCATCGAGCCCGCGCAGACATCGGTGCTCGGGCAGCAGGTGACGATCCGCGGCGTCGGCCTCCAGAACGTGAAACAAGTGACCTTCGGCGATGCGACGGTAGCCGTCAGCTCGGCGAGCGCGGACACGGTCGTCGCAACGGCACCCGCGGCGGTGAACTACCAGCCGGGGTCGGTCGCCGTGAGCCTGCTCGGTCCCAGCGGATCCGTGCTGGCGAGCAAGCCGAACGCGTTGCAGTACACCTCGGCGGGCGGTGCCGCGGCGCAGATGGAGTACGCGCTTCAGCACTGGAATTCGTACAACACGGCCCAGTACGGAGACCTCAATCCGGATGGCGGCGACTGTGCGAACTTCGTGAGCCAGACGCTGATCGCGCGCGGTTGGACGATGAACGACGACTGGTACAACCACGACGCAGCGGCGGACTGGAGCCCAGCATGGGGATACGTGCCGGCGATGGACCAGTACTTCTCGGACAATGCGTCATCGCTGGGCCTTGAGAAGCTGGACTTCGCCAGCCAAGCCGACCGTGCCAAGGCGGCACTCGGCGACGTCGCCATCTTCTTCTGGGGCGACGACACGTCGCCCGACCACACGCAGGTGGTCGACAAGATCGACGTGGTGAACGGCCAGTACAAGATCTCGATGGCCAGCCACAACGACGACTACGACTACCGGGACCTCGACACGACGATCACCACGCAGCACCCGGGCTCGACTGGTCACTTCTGGCACCTCACGCGGTAGTGGGTAGCGACCTGGTGGAGTGCAGTGACCGCGGTTCGCGCCTGTCGATGCTCGCTCGATCTGCTGCACACCCTTCGACGGCCTAGACCGGTGGCAGAACCCCCGCACTGGGGGCGATGAGCCGGCTGATCGACCTCCTCGCCGCCCATACGCTCGTCACGTGGCATCAGGACGCGCCAGGGTCGGCGTCATCAGTTCGGCCCTCGCGGTCGCCGTGCTCGCTCTCGGGGTCGGAGCGTGGGGACTGAGTTCTGCCTTGAACAAGGACTCGTCGGCGAATGCAGCAGAGCACCTCGTCAGCACGTCCCGTCCGAAGCCCGCGCACTCCGCGGATGCCGCGGACGCCCTAGCGGTGTCCGCGAGCTCGTCGATCCCGACGCCGACGCCGACGTTCGACAAGGCGGCGCAGTCGCACGATGATCCGTCGAGCATCTGGGTGGTCGTCAACAAGCAGCGCGCGCTGGCGCCGGTCGATTTCGTTCCGCCGGACCTCGTGCAGCCACCGGTTCCCGACATCAACGGCCAGCCGGTGCGGCACGAGGTCGCCGATGCACTCGTCGCTCTCTTCGCCGCTGCGAAAACGGAGGATGGGCTGTCGCTGAGCCTGCAGAGCGGATACCGCTCCTACGCGACGCAGGTCTCCGTGTACAACGAGGATGTCGCATCGCACGGCGTCGCCTACGCGGACACCGACACCGCGCGCCCCGGCCACAGCGAGCACCAGACCGGGCTGGCCGTCGACATCAGCGCAGCATCCGGGCAGTGCTCTCTCGACTCCTGCTTCGGCGACCTTCCGGAAGGCAAGTGGCTGGCCGCGAACGCCTGGCGATTCGGATTCCTGCTGCGGTATCCGGCAGACAAGGTGCTGGTCACTGGGTTCACCTACGAGCCCTGGCACTTCCGGTACATCGGGGCATCCCTCGCCGAGCAGCTGCACGACTCGGGATGCAGCACCCTCGAGGAGTATTTCGGTGTGCCGGGCGGCGAGGATTATCCGGGCTGAACGGCTGCGGATCATCGGCTGTTCGCTGCGGACCGCGCGACGAGCATGTGATCCTTGCGATCGTCTGGGCATTCGCTCGCTCCGCGGGACGCCTGGGCGGACGCACAGCGATGTCTCTGTACCGTCGGGAGCATGGCGGAGATCACACGTACCAAGCGCAGGCGGTGGCGCGCGGCATCCGCTGTCTCCGTGATCGCGGTGCTCGCGCTCGCCGGATGCTCGGCCGGGCCCGCCCCGCTGCCTGAGCCGATCGCGAAGCAGTACGACTACGCCATGGCGCATTGGAACGACTACAACACGAAGGTCTACGGCGACCTCAACCCTGTGGGTGGTGACTGCGCGAACTTCGTGAGTCAGACGCTGATCGCGCGCGGCTGGAAGATGAACGACCAGTGGTACAACCACGACGCCGCGGCGGACTGGAGCCCCGCGTGGGGCTACGTGCCCGCGATGGACAACTACTTCGCGGCGAACGCGAAGACGCTCGGGCTCACCGAATATCCGCTGGACAAAAGGTCGAAGATCGCGGTCGGCGACATCGTGGTGTTCTCCTGGGAGGGCACCGACTCGTACGACCACGTGGAGATCGTGAGCAAGGTGATCGACACGACGGTCGACGGCAAGAAGCACATCGAGATCAAGATGGCCGGCCACAACAAGGACACCAAGTACCGCGATCTGGACTACGTGGTCGACACGGAGTACAAGCAGGCGAGCGGCCACTTCTGGCACGTCGCATTGCCGCCCACTGCGAGCCCGACGCCGACCAAATAGCGGGCGCGAACGTCGGGCGACGCACGCCTGACATCGCGTGACACCACGTGGTGTCATCCGATTTGCCGAATGTGCTTGACGTGACACCACGGTGGTGTCATATTGGTGTCATGGAACTGGGAACGTACGTCGATGAACTGCAGCGACAGCTGGCGGCAGCCGCCGCCGCGGGAAGCGACGAGACACGCGAGACGGCTGGACGCCTGACGACGGCGCTGGATGCTGCGGCGCGACTCGTGCTGCTCGAAGCGCTGGGCGCTGCAGCAGCCGAGATCACGACCGAGCTGACGCCCGGATCCGTCGACGTGCGGCTCCGCGGACGCGAACCCGAGTTCGTCGTCACGCAGGCACCGCAGTGGGATGCACCCACCGAGCCGACGACACCTGCTGCTCCGGTCTCGTCTTCAACCGTCGACGTCGAGGAGGGCGCCACCACCCGCACCACGCTGCGGTTGCCGGATGAACTCAAGTCCCGCGTCGAGGCGGCGGCCGCTCACGCCGGCGTCTCGGTGAACACCTGGTTGGTGCGGGCCATTGCGGCCACGCTCGACGGCGGAACGCGCCGCACCGTCGGATTCGAGACGAACGGCAAGCGCGTCACCGGATGGGTGCGGTGAACGACATGAGCACGGCATCCGCAACAGCAACGACAGCGACCACCTCGACAACGCAGAGGAGCGAATTCATGAACACCGAGTACGAAACGCCCCAGCCGATCCACGTGATGCTCGACCTGCTGGTCGTGGTCACGCTCAGGATCACTGCAGCCGACACCACGACCACCACCGTGGCGATCAAGGCGGCGGACCCGACGAAGAAGGACGATGTTCGCGCCCTCGGCGAGGTCAACGTCGAGTACGCGGATGGCGTGCTCGGCCTGCGGATCGCTCGCACGCTTCGCTATTACACGTGGTTCAGCGGCAGCCCGCGGATCATCGTGGACATCACCGTTCCGACGGGGTCGAGCCTGGACGGAAAGGTCGGCGCCGGCAGTGTGACGACCGAGGGAGAGCTCGGCGACTGCTCGCTCCGCACCGGAGCCGGCGAACTCCGCGTCGACCAGGCAGGCAAGACCACGCTGCACAGCGGCGCAGGAGCCATCCAGGCGGGACGCGTGGCGGGACCGCTGCGCGTGACCAACGGTGCCGGGTCGATCCGAGTCGGAACGCTCGGCGGCGAAGGCTTCGTGAAGAACACCACCGGAAACACCGTGTTCGGCGAGGTCGGCGGGCCGCTCACCGTGAAGGCGGTCACCGGCGACGTGCTGATCGAGCAGCTGAACGGATCCGCCGAGATCAAGTGCGCCCACGGCGAAGTGCGGATCGACAGCGTCGGCACCGGGGACGTCAAGATCGACGGCGGGTACGGATCCATCGAGGTGGGCATCCCGGAGGGAACGGCGGCCTGGCTGGACATCGCCTCGCGGCACGGCGAGGTGCGCAACCAGCTCGAGTCGGCATCCGCTCCGGTCGAGACGGACCGTCGTGTCGCGGTCACCGCCCACGCCGACTACTCATCGATCACCATCAGGCGACCGCTCGTGTAGCCGCCGGCTGAGCCGCCACATCCGTTCAGGTCGCGATGGTGGCCCTTATCCGAAGGTCATAACGGCCACCATCGCGACCTGAATCAGCGAACACCACACAGAGAACGCCCCACCCGGGCGGTATTCGTCGCGCCCGAAAGCGCGATCGGAACACGAACACTCACAACACGAAAGACCGAACGAGAAGGAAACCACCATGACAACCACCGCAGTCCAGAGTTCTGCGATCCACGTGCAGGGCCTGGTGAAGTCCTATGGCAAAGTGGACGTGCTGAAAGGTGTCGACTTCGATGTGACCCGCGGCAGCATCTTCGCGCTGCTCGGTTCCAACGGGGCCGGCAAGACGACGGCCATCCGCATTCTGTCCTCGCTGCTGCACGCCGACGGCGGCGCGGCAACGGTCAACGGGTTCGACGTCTTCAAGCAGGGTGCGGACGTGCGGCGATCGATCAGCCTGACCGGGCAGTTCGCGGCCGTCGACGACATCCTCAGCGGACGCGAGAACCTCGTGCTGATCGCTCAGCTTCGTCACGTGAAGAACCCGGGCGCCGTCGCCGATGGTCTGCTCGAGCGGTTCTCCCTCACCGAGGCGGGCGGACGACGTGTGTCGACGTACTCCGGCGGAATGCGCCGCCGGCTCGACATCGCGATGAGCCTCATCGGCAACCCCCCGGTGATCTTCCTCGACGAGCCGACCACCGGCCTCGACCCCGAGGCGCGCATCGAGGTCTGGGATGCCGTCAAGGAGCTGGCGAACGGCGGCACCACGGTGCTGCTCACCACCCAGTACCTCGACGAGGCCGAACAGCTGGCCGACCGCATCGCCATTCTGCACAAGGGCCGGATCCTCGTGAACGGCACCCTCACGGAACTCAAGGGGCTGCTGCCGCCCGCGAAGGTCGAGTACGTCGAAAAGCAGCCAACCCTCGAGGACGTGTTCTTCGCGATCGTCGGCGACAAGGGCGACGAGTCGGCGGATGCCGACGCCAGCAACGACTCCAGCAAGACCGGCGCACACGCCGGCGCGACCCAGAAGTAGGCGACGATCATGACAACGACAACGACAACGCAGTTCTCGGCAGCACCGCGCACCGCGACGGGGACGCACTTCTTCGCCGACACGGCGGTGTTGACCGGGCGCACCGTGAAGCACATCACGCGCAGCCTCGACACGATCATCACGACGTGCCTGATGCCCATCGGGTTCCTGCTGCTGTTCGTGTACGTGCTCGGCGGTGCCATCAACACGGGGACGAACACGTCCTACGTGAACTACCTGCTGCCGGGCATCCTGCTCATCACGGTGGCATCCGGCATCTCGTACACGGCCTACCGGCTGTTCCTCGACATGCAGGGAGGCATCTTCGAGCGGTTCCAGTCCATGCCGATCGCGCGTTCATCGGTGCTCTGGGCCCATGTGCTGACGTCCATGATCGCGAACGTGGTCTCCATGGTCGTCGTGGTGGCCGTCGCGTTCGCCATGGGCTTCCGCACCGGCGCGAGCGTCGGCGACTGGCTGGCGATCGCGGGCATCCTGCTGCTCTTCACGCTGGCGCTCACCTGGATCGCCGTGATCCCGGGCCTGACCGCCAAGAGCGTCGACGGCGCGAGCGCGTTCTCGTACCCGCTGATCTTCCTGCCGTTCATCAGCTCGGCCTTCGTGCCAACGGAGTCCATGCCGGGCCCGGTGGCATGGTTCGCGGAGTACCAGCCCGTGACACCGATCGTGAACTCGATGCGCGATCTGTTCTCCGGCCAGCCAGTGGGCAGCGACCTCTGGATCGCGCTGGCGTGGCTCGTGGCGATCCTGGTCGTGGCGTACGTCTTCGCCCAGGTCATCTACCGGAAGAAGATCTCGTAACCGAAGCTCTGCACGAGCGAAGCGAGTCGAAGGGAAGCCTTCGGCTCGCTTCGCTGTCTGCCCAGAACGGCAGGCGATGCGCTCTCGTGTTGCGTACGGCGGGAATCGGCCTGTTCCCGGGTGGATGGCCTGCGTGGGCGCAGTCCCGCGCTCACCACGGTCGGACGGACTCGACCTACGCGATCGCCTTGTCGACGATGGATTTCGCTTCGGCCTGCACCTGCTTGAGGTGGTCCTCGCCCAGGAACGACTCCGCGTAGATCTTGTAGACGTCTTCCGTTCCGCTCGGACGGGCCGCGAACCACGCGTTCTCGGTGACGACCTTGACTCCACCGATCGCCGCATCGTTGCCCGGCGCCCTCGAAAGCTTGGCCGTGATCGCCTCGCCGGCGAGCTCGTCCGCGGCGATCGCGTCGCCGTCGAGCTTGGACAGCTTGGCCTTCTGCTCCTTGCTCGCCACGGCATCAACGCGCTGGTAGACCGGGTCGCCGAATCGCTCGGTCAGTCCGCGGTACAGCTGCGACGGGCTCTTGCCCGTCACCGCGGTGATCTCGCTCGCCAGCAGGGCCAGCAGGATGCCGTCCTTGTCGGTCGTCCAAGCCGAGCCGTCCAGCCGCAGGAAGGAGGCGCCTGCGCTCTCCTCGCCGCCGAAGCCCACGGATCCGTCGACCAGCCCGGGCACGAACCACTTGAAGCCGACCGGCACCTCCCAGAGGCGGCGGCCCAAGGACGACGCCACCCTGTCGATGACGGACGACGACACGAGGGTCTTGCCGATTGCGGCATCCGCTCGCCAGTCGGGGCGGTGCGCGTACAGATAGTCGATCGCGACGGCCAGGTAGTGGTTCGGGTTCATCAGGCCGCCGTCGGGGGTGACGATGCCGTGACGGTCGGCATCCGCATCGTTGCCGGTGAGCACGGCGTAGTCGTCCTTGTGCTTAAGCACGGATGCCATCGCGGACGGGCTCGACGGGTCCATGCGGATCTTGCCGTCCCAGTCCAACGTCATGAAGCCCCACTGCGGATCGATCACGGGGTTCACGACAGTGAGGTCGAGGCCGTACGTCTCGCCGATGAGCGCCCAGTAGTGCGCGCTCGCGCCGCCGAGCGGATCGGCTCCGATGCGGATGCCGGCACGCTTGATGGCGTCCACGTCGATGATGTTGCGCAGGTCGTCGACGTAGTTCGCGCGGAAGTCGTACGTGGCAACGCCGCTCGGCTCTGCACGGTTCACGTCGCGCAGGCCGTCGGCGAGGATCTCGTTGGCGCGGTTCGCGATCCAGCTCGTGGCATCCGAATCGGCGGGGCCGCCGTGCGGCGGGTTGTACTTGAAGCCGCCGTCGCGGGGCGGGTTGTGGCTCGGGGTGACGACGATGCCGTCGGCCAGACCACGACCGGATCCGTCTCCCGCGCCGTGCTCCTTGTTGTACTTGATGATCGCGTGGCTCACCGCCGGCGTCGGCGTGTAGTCGTCGTATTCGTCCATCAGCACGTCGACGCCGTTGGCGACGAGCACCTCGAGTGCCGTCGTCTGGGCCGGCATGCTGAGCGCGTGCGTGTCAGCGCCGATGAAGAGCGGTCCTGTCGTGCCCTGTCCGCGTCGGTACTCGACGATCGCCTGCGTCGTTGCGGCGATGTGGTCGTCGTTGAACGCCGTGTCGAAGGCGCTGCCGCGGTGTCCGGAGGTGCCGAAGACGACGCGCTGGGCCGGTACAGAGACATCCGGATGCAGGTCGTAGTACGCCCTCACCAGGGCCTCGACATCGATCAGGTCTTCGGGAGTGGCTGGGGTGCCCGCGCGGTCCGACATGTCGTCCAGTCTCGCATCGTAGATAGGCTTTTCGGCATGTCGGATGCCCGCACCCAACCTTCGAGCGAACCGGTCGGCGAGTCCCACGCAGAGACCTACAGCTTTCTGGGTCCGGCGGGCACCTTCACCGAAGCGGCACTCGCGCAGGTGCCGCAGGCGCAGGGCAAGCCGTGGCGCGCCGTGAACAACGTGGGGGAGGCGCTCGACGATGTCGTCTCGGGACGCAGCGTCGCGGCGATGATCGCCATCGAGAACTCGATCGAGGGCGGAGTCTCCGCGACGCAGGACGCGCTGGCCACCATGCCAGGGCTGCGGATCATCGGCGAATACCTGGTGCCCGTCGGGTTCGTGCTCGTGGCCCGTCCGGGAGTGGCGCTGGCCGACGTGAAGACGGTCACCGCGCATCCGGTCGCCTACGCCCAGTGCAAGGCGTGGCTGGGCGAGCACCTGCCTGCCCACGACTACATTCCGGCGTCCAGCAACGTCACGGCGGCGACCTCGCTGCTGGAGATGGATGACGCTGGCCGTCCGACCAGCCCTGCCGATGCCGCGATCGCCCCGCCCACGATCGTCGCCCACCACGGCGTGGTCGTGCTCGCCCAGGACATCATCGACAACCCGAACGCGGTCACCCGGTTCGCTCTCGTGAGCCGTACGACGGGCATCCCGGATCCGACCGGCGCCGACAAGACCAGCCTCATCGTCGAACTGCCGTCCGACCGCTCGGGAACCCTGGTCGAGATGCTCGAGCAGTTCTCCACGCGCGGCGTGAACCTCAGCCTGATCGAATCACGCCCGATCGGCGACGAGTTCGGCCGCTACCGCTTCGTCATCGACGCCGACGGCCACGTCACAGACGAGCGCGTGGCGGATGCCCTGCTCGGCCTCTTCCGCTTCAGCCCGAACATCATCTTCCTAGGCTCGTATCCGCGGGCCGATCACCAGACCATCGCGTACGACAGGCGCTACGCGGACGACGTGTTCATCGAGGCGCGAGATTGGCTGCGCGGGCTGATCGGCGGCGAGCCGACGGCCTGACGCGCTCCGACGCGGGCCCGGACAGTCCTCCGAGGCCCCTAGCCTGGTGCGATGGATGACCGCTACCGCTTCTCGTCCCGAACCGCCGACATCGATCGCGACACGGTGCATCGCTGGCTGAGCGAGGAGTCGTACTGGGCGACGGGGCGCGCTCGCTCCACGCAGGACGCCGCGATCGATGCATCGCGCAACTACGGAGTCTTCGACGCGAAGACCGGGCAACAGGTGGCGTACGCCAGGATCGTGACCGACGGTGTGACGTTCGCGTGGCTGTGCGATGTGTTCGTGGATCCGACCGCGCGCGGCAACGGTATCGGTGTGGGCCTGATCGAGGGCGTGGTCGCGGACCTCGAGCCGCTGAAGCTCAAGCGCATCGCCCTGGCCACTGGCGATGCGCACGGGCTGTATGCCAAGTTCGGATTCGAGCCGCTCGCCGATCCGTCGATGTGGATGTCCCGCTCCGGAGTGTGAGGTGGACCGTCCCCATCACGTCGGATGGCGCAGCTCGTGCGATCGAGGAGGATGAATGCCAGCAGACGACAGCACACCCACGTTCGACCCGCGATACGACCCGGTGTTCCAGCGCGGGTATGGCGGCGGACCCGATGCAGGTGCGAGCCAGCCGTCCGATGCCGTCGTCCAGACCGCGACTGGATACGCGATCGGACGCGGCGCGAGCGGCGCGGCAGGCGACGGTCGTCAGGCGAATGAAGGCCGGGGCCGTCCAGCGCGTGACGTCGGCGCGGTGGCGCTGCAGATGCCCACGACGGAACCCGTGCGGGGTGTCGATGCATCGGCTGAGCAGGAGGATGACGACGTCGTCGACCTTTTCGATCAGCCCGATGGCTCGTGGATCTCCGCTGGCGTGCGACGGATGCCCGGCTGGTGGCCGATGCTGACGCTCTGGCTCGTCGGTGTCGTCCTCGTACTGGTGGGGGCGTTCTGCCTGGCCAACGGCGTTCGATTCAATCTCGACATGCAAAGCGGAGTCGAAGGCGACTCGCCCATTCTGATCGGGTACGAGGTGTCATTGGCGCTCGTGCAGCCGGCACTGATCGTCGGCCTCGCGACACTCGTGTCCGCCGTGGCCTTGCACTTCATCGTCCCGGCGCGGCGGGCGCACAGGTGAGCGCGCGCTCGACCGAGCGGACGCGGAGCGTGCGGCGTCTCCGTGAGGTCGCTGTCGCGTCCGACCTCGTCGGTGCGGGACTCCTCGCGCTGGGGGTCGTCCTGCTCTGGTACACCGAGCAGCCGCAGGCCGCCACGACTCTCGACCAGTCGGACACCCCCGCCCAGTTGATCCTGTGGGGCCTTCGCAACGTCGAGCTTCCCGTGCTCACCGTCGGGCTCGCAGCGCTCGTGCTCCCGGTCTTCCTCTGGGCGCTGCGGTCGCGTCTCGGTCGCTGAACCCTCCACGACGTGGAGTCGTGCGCCGGACCGAACATTGCGACCTTCGCGCCAGCGGTCAGCGACGCAGCGGCGGTGCCGCTGTCGGTGCTGGTCTACGCGTCGTGGGGGACGCGCACGACGAGAGCACCGGCATCCGCCCAGAAGTGTGCGCCGGTGACAGTGCCGAATCCGTCGCCGTCGAGCTCGATGGGCTCCGGGTTCTCGACCTCGACGTGCAGCGAACCACCCCGCAGGTAGCTCACCGTGCGCTTCCTGTCAGAGGTCGTGAAGCCGATGATCTTGCGGCCGAGCGCCGTGCGCCGCAGCACCCGGTTCTCCCAGGTGACGGTGCGCCAGATGAGAAGCCAGCCGAAGACGGTTCGCGGCTGGAGGAGGGCGATGTCGAGTTCGCCGTCGTCGAGAGCGGCTTCCGGCATCAGTTCGATGTTGCCGGGCAGCACGCCGCAGTTCCCGGCAAGGATGCTGTTCACATGCGCCGAGTGCCGTCCGTGTCCCTGCAGCTGGTAGTGGATGGCGAACTTGCGCGAGCTCAGGGAGCGCAGGCCGCCGTCGACGTATGCCAGCCACCCGACCTTCTTCTTCAGCTGCGGGTTCGTGTTCTCGATCATCGCGGCGTCGATGCCGATTCCGGCCATCACGAGGAACACATGGTCGCTGGACGCGCCGTTCTCCCTGGTCAGCTCGGCCACACCGACGTCGATGGCCTTGTCGGCGCCTTCGAGCGCGAGTTGCACGCTGGCCCTGACATCGCCGAGCGGAATCGCCAGGTTGCGCGCGAGGAGATTGCCCGTGCCGAGAGGAACGATGCCCAGCGGCACCCCTGTCTCGCGCAGGCCGGCCGCAACCGCGCGCACGGTCCCGTCGCCTCCGGCGGCGAGCACGAGATCGGCGCCCTCCTCGACCGCGCGACGAGAGAGTCCTTGCCCGGCGTCATCGACGGTCGTCTCGAGCCAGACCGGATCGTCCCATCCGGGATCCTCGGCAGCGGATGCCGCCTTCCGCGCCTGCTTCAGCGCGTCATGCACCGCGGAGCGCAGCACGAGCCCATCGGCCTTCGTCGGGTTGTAGACGACGGCGAGGCGGCGCGGTCGTGCGTCGTATCCGGTGGTCCGAGGCTTTCCGGACGAGGTCGCCTCGGCCCCGCCGGACGATGCAGGCTCTGCGGATGCGAGGGAATCGCTCACACGCCCACCGTAACCAGAGGTGACCTGGATGACGGCACCCCAGGTGAGGAATCATCCGATCCGCGGAGTCGAGCCTTCCAACGGTCCGTCATGACGAGCTCATGGAGTCCGCTCGGCCGACCGCTGTCGACCCGTCGTCGATCGCGTGCGAGATCGGGGCGAGCGGACGCTGGCGGGGCGAGTCGGAGGCGGCTCGTGACTGCAGAGCGGCGGGTGCGGGTGCGTCCTCCGGCTCGCGTGAGCGCCCAGAGACCTGAATAGACTTGAGCGGTGATCGATCCCGTACTCCTGCGCGAAAACCCCGACCTCATCAGGCGTTCGCAAGAGGCGAGAGGCGAGTCTCCGGACACGGTGGATGCCGCACTGGCCGCGGACGCGGAGCGTCGCGCCGCGATCACGGACTTCGAGTCGTTGAGGGCCGAGCAGAATGCGTTCGGCAAGCGCGTGGCATCCGCTCCGAAAGAGGAGAAGAAGGAACTCGTCGCGCGGGCGCAGCAGCTCGCGGCACAGGTGAAGGAAGCGCAGGCCGCTGCCGGCGGAGCAGACGAACGATTCGACGCCGCTGTGCGACGCATCGGCAACGTGATCGTCGACGGTGTGCCGGCGGGCGGCGAGGACGACTTCGTCACGCTGCGCGAAGTGGGCACGATTCCGACGTTCGACTTCGAGCCGCTCGACCACCTCGAGCTCGGCGAGAAGCTGGATGCCATCGACATGGCGCGCGGAGCCAAGGTGAGCGGTGCCCGCTTCTACTTCCTCAAGGGCGTCGGCGCGCGTCTCGAGATCGCACTGATGAGCTACGCGCTCGACAAGGCGCTCGCCAACGGCTTCACGCCGATGATCACCCCTACGCTCGTCAAGCCCGAGATCATGCAGGGCACCGGATTCCTCGGCGCTCACGCCGACGAGGTGTACCACCTGGGAAGTGACGACCTCTTTCTCACCGGCACGAGCGAGGTCGCGCTCGCCGGATACCATTCCGATGAGATCGTCGACCTCGCGAAGGGTCCGCTCCGCTACGCAGGATGGTCGACGTGCTACCGGCGCGAGGCGGGCTCCGGTGGCAAGGACACGCGGGGCATCATCCGGGTGCACCAGTTCAACAAGCTGGAGATGTTCGTCTACACGCTGCCGGAGGATGCCGAGAACGAGCACGCCCGCCTGCTCGGCTGGCAGGAGGAGATCCTGCAGTCGCTGGGCCTGGCGTACAGAGTGATCGATACGGCAGCGGGTGATCTCGGATCCAGCGCCGCCCGCAAGTACGACGTCGAGGCCTGGGTGCCGACGCAGGGCCGCTACCGCGAACTCACCTCCACGTCGAACTGCACGACGTTCCAGGCGCGACGCCTGCAGACCCGGTACCGCACCGAGAGCGGCAAGACGGCGCCGGTCGCCACCCTCAACGGCACGCTCGCGACCACTCGCTGGATCGTCGCGCTGCTGGAGACGCACCAGCGTGCAGACGGATCCGTGGTGGTCCCGGAGCCGCTGCGCCCATACCTCGGCGGTCTCGACGTGCTGACGCCGGTCGCGTCATGACGGCTTCGGACTACGTGGCGGATGACGCGGCATCGCGTGACCTCGAGACCGAGGCACCGGCATCCCGTCGCCTGCTCATCGCCCTCGACGTCGACGGCACGCTGCTGCACGAGGACGGATCCGTCTCCGACGCGGTGAAGGATGCCGTCGGCCGCGCCGCCGACGCCGGTCACAACGTCACGCTCGCCACCGGACGCAGCTGGGGGACGGCGCGCGATCAGCTGCCGCTGTTCGGCATCCACCCCGAGTACGTGGTGTGCTCCAACGGCGCGGTCATCATGCAGCGCGACGACACCGTGGACGACGGATACCGCCGCGCGTATGTCGAGACGTTCGACGCCCGACCCGTGCTCGAGCTCGTGCGTCCGTTCCTGCCGGAGGGCGGGTACATGGTCGAGAAGGCGGACGGAACGCGCGTTCACACGGAGGGAATGGATTCGTCCGGCTGGCAGCTCGGCGAGGCGGCACCTGTGCCGTTCGAGGAGTTGGCGGTCGAGCCGGCGAGCCGTGTCGTTGTGGTGTCGCCGTCGCACGACGCCGAGGAGTTCCTCGGGATCGTCGAGCAGATGGGTCTGCACAGGGTGACGTACGCGGTCGGCTGGGCTGCGTGGCTCGACATCGCGCCGGACGGCGTCAGCAAGGGCAGCGCGGTGGCGAGGGTGCGCGAACTGCTCGGGATCCCCGGGGAATCGCTGCTCGTCGTCGGCGACGGACGCAACGACATCGAGATGTTCGAGTACGCCCGATCCGTCGGCGGCCGCGCCGTCGCGATGGGACAGGCCCCTGACGAGGTCAAGGCGGCGGCGGGCGAGGTGACCGGATCGGTCGAGGAGGACGGGCTCGCCGACGTGCTGCTCGAGGTGCTCGCGCCCGTCGGCTGAGTGCTCGCGCCCGTCGGCTGACCGTTCGCGCGCGCGCGTTGGCTGGTGTCGGACTCGCTGCGGGATCGCTCAGACGGTGGGTCTGGCCCCCGCGCGGGGACGGCTGTTACCCTCGAATGTTGAACGCTCCGGATCCTCGAGAGCTGTTCCAGCCCGAATCGAACGCGGCAGCACGCCCGATGTGCTCCGCGGTATCCGGAGACGATGACTTCTTACCCGACACGACGCGCCGCGCGTGAGGCGTGGGCTGCGCAGGAGAGTGCGCAAGCGAGCCGGCGCACCAACCCGCAGCATTCGCCGAACCCGCAGGCGGGCTGGGGCTCGGCATCCGCTCGGCCGTCCGCTGCGCCGCGGGCCAAGGCTTCGCACCGTGCTGCGCCGAAGAAGTGGCGCTCGCCAGGCCGAGTGACGGCCGCAGCAGCCGCAGCAGTGTTCCTCGCCGGTAGCGCCATGGTCGCCATACCCGCGAACGCCGCGACAACGCCGAACGGAACCATCTACGCCGACCAGCTGCTGGCCAGCACGCAGACGCTGCACGTTTCGGGCGGAGTCTCGAGCCAGACGGTGGATCAGCCGAAGTACGGCTCGGCCGGATTCACGCGCCCCGATGGGTCGGCGGCCATCACGGTCGGCGGCACGACGAACGTGGACTGGGCGGCACTCGTGCTGCAGGACGGCAAGTTCCCCGTCACCCCGAACAACCTCACGGTCATGCTGCAGTGGATGGACTCGGAGAACGATCCGCACAGCTGGTGGCTGCGCAACAACCCGCTGAACAACGGGCTCGGGTCGGGCGGCGGCGCCGGATTCGGCAGCTACGACAATCTCACGATCGCTGCCGGCTATGTCGCCCAGCAGTTGCGCAGGGACCTCTTCTCCGGCATCGCTCAGGCCTTCGATTCGAACGCACCCGTTGCGACGAGTGTGCAGGCGATCATCGATTCACCGTGGGCCGGCGGGCACTACGACTACGGCGCGATCTGGCATTCGGTCGACGTTCCGATCGTGGCGGCGCCGGGATCCGACTGGTAGGTCGAGCTGCCGGCTCCCGGAGCCTGGTCGCCAGTCCGTGCGTTCAGGGAGCCGGGACGCGGTCGACGTCGTTCTGCAACGCCCACGTTGCGAGCTCGTCGATGATGGGCTGCAAGCGGATGCCGCTTGGCGTCAGCTGGTAGGTGATCAGCGGCGGGCGGGCATCCGTCTCGGTGCGTGCCACAACGCCTCGCTCGACCAGTTCGGCCAGGCGATCGGTGAGCACCGAGTCCGTGATGGATCCCACCGCGCGCCGCAGCTCGGAGAACTTCAGCGGGCCGTCGCGGAGCACCCTCAGGATCACGCCGTTCCAACGCTTGCCGAGCAACTCGAAGGCGCGCACCACTCCCTCGTCGCACGACGCGTGCAACTGCTCTGGCGCACCGTTCGCGGTGGAGAGCCGCTCGGGTGCGTGCTGTGCGGTGGGAGGCATGGAGCGAGTTTAGCCCAATGCACTCGGATAAAACGAGTGCTAGCATTCTACAAGCGCTAGTTTTCTGCTAGTGCCGAGGGAGAGCGCCATGGACTACGGCCATCCGATTCGGTTCGGCACATTCGTCACCCCGATCAACTCCAGCCCGCAGCAGCCGGTGAAGCTCGCTCAGCTGAGCGAGGAGCTGGGGTTCGACCTGGTGACGTTCCAGGATCATCCGTATCAGGCCGCGTTCCTCGACACCTGGACGCTGCTGTCGTATGCGGCTGCTGCGACCACGCGCATCCACCTCGCCCCGAACGTGCTCAACCTGCCGCTGCGGCCCGCACCGGTGCTGGCGCGGGCGGCGGCATCGCTCGACCTTCTCTCCGGCGGCCGGTTCGACCTCGGGCTGGGTGCAGGCGGGTTCTGGGATCCGATCGCGGCCATGGGCGGACGGCGCCTCACGCCGGGGCAGGCCGTCGACCAATTGGACGAGGCGATCGACGTCATCAGGGGCACGTGGGATGCCGGCAACCGAGAGCACTTCCGCGGCGGCGAGTACTACCCGGTGAACGGAGCCCGGCGAGGGCCGGCTCCTGCGCACGACATCCCGATCTGGATCGGCGCCCTGAAGCCGCGCATGCTGCGTCTCACCGGCCGCAAGGCCGACGGATGGCTGCCGTCGCTCGGCTACCTGAAGCCCGGCGATCTGCAGGCGGGCAACGCCCGGATCGACGACGCCGCAGCGGATGCCGGACGTCGCCCCGATGAGGTGCGCCGCATGCTGAACATCGGCGGTGACGTGTCCGTCGAGCAGCTCGTCGCGTTCGCGCTCGAGGACGGCGTGAGCACGTTCATCCTCGCCGGCGACGATCCGCGGGGCATGCAGCACTTCGCCGAGGATGTGATTCCTGCCGTTCGAGGGGCCGTCGCCACGGAGCGTGCGCACCGCGGCACGGCGACAGGGACCGGCCGCAGCGCGGCCTCGCTGAACGCGCGTCGGACGGGCATCGCGTACGACGAGATCCCCGAGTCGCTGCGTCGCACGGCCGTCGAGCCTGGCGACTTCGGTTACGGCAGCGTCAAGTCGACGTACGCCCGTGCCGGCAGGCCCGGACTCGTGCTGCGCCCCGGTTCGGTCGGCGAGGTGGCGGATGCCGTGCGCTTCGCCCGCCGTCATCCCGACCTCCCGCTCGGCATTCGCAGCGGCGGCCACGGTCTGAGCGGCCGCAGCACGAACGACGGCGGCATCGTCATCGACCTGAAGGCTCTGAACGAGATCGAGGTGCTCGACGAGGGGACCCGTCGGGTGCGGATCGGACCGGGCGCCCGCTGGGCCGACGTCGCGCAGGCGCTCGAGCCACACGGCTGGGCACTGTCCAGCGGCGACTCCGGCGGCGTCGGGGTCGGAGGACTTGCGACGGCCGGCGGCATCGGATTCCTCTCCCGCCAGCACGGCCTCACGATCGACCACCTCGTCGCCGCCCAGGTGGTTCTCGCCGACGGATCGGTGGTGCAGGCATCCGCATCCGAGAATCCGGACCTGTTCTGGGCCCTTCGCGGTGCGGGAGCCAACGTCGGCATCGTGACGTCGTTCGAATTCGAGGCGGATGCCGTCGGCGACGTCGGTTGGGCGCAGCTGGCGTTCGACGCATCCGACACGGCAGCGTTCCTTCAGCGGTTCGGCGACGCGATGGAGGCTGCGCCACGGGACACGACGCTCTTCCTCATCCTCGCCAGGCAGCAGGGCGAGGTGATCGGTCAGCTGTACGGCGTGGTCGACTCGAGCGATCCGGACACCATCATCGAGCGACTTCAGCCGTTCGCGGCGATCGGTCCGCTGATCGGGCAGCAGGTGCAGCTCGCGCCGTACGCGGCAGTGGTGGCGAACGCCTCTGATGCCCCGCATGACGGCCAGGGCGAGCCGCACTTCCGCTCGGGGCTCGTGGAGCACCTTGACGCGGCGGTCGCCGCAGCAGGTGCAGCGCTCGTGCAGTCTGGCGCCTCGCCGTGGTTCCAGATCCGCTCCGTCGGCGGCGCCGTTGCCGACGTACCAGCGGATGCCACGGCCTACGCCCACCGGTCCGCCAGCTTCTCCATCACCGCGACCGGCCGCGGCAGCAGGTTCGATGATGGATGGGACCTGCTGGCCGAACACTTCGACGGGCTCTACCTCAGCTTCGAGTCACGCGAGGGCGCCGAGGTCGTGGCGGATGCGTTCCCTCCGGCCACCCTCGCGCGACTCCGCGACATCAAGCGGCGCGTCGATCCGACTGCCCTCTTCCGCGACAACTTCAGCGTCGCGCCCGATGCGGATTCGGACGAAGCCGCCGACGGCGAACTCGCCGGCTGAAGCCGCCCCAGCCCCAGCGTGCGCGTGTCTCCGCCCGAGAGTGCGCGTTTCTCCGCCCGAGAGTGTGCTTTTCTCCGCCCGAGAGTGCGCTTTCTCGACCCGACCACGTCCCCGGGTCTCGCGCGTCAGACGGTCGAGGCTTCCGCAACGCGGGACGCGGTCCGGGCCGGCGCGTCAACCGGCACGACGAGACCACGGTCCGCGTCCACGATCACGCGCTGTCCGTCCGCGAGTACGCGAGTTCCGTTGACCGTGCCCATGACGGCGGGGATTCCGACCTCCCGCGCGACGATCGCGGCGTGCGACGCCGCGCCTCCCGAGTCGACCACGACCGCTGCGGCCAGCGAGAACAGCGGCGTCCAGGTCGGATTGGTGAACGGACACACCAGGATCTCGCCCGCCTGGAGGGTCGAGAACTCCGACTCGTCGCGGATCACGCGCACGCGTCCCACCGCGCGACCCCTGCTCGCCGGCATCCCGGACACACGACCGTCGCTGCGCCCGGATTCGAACAGCTCCGCGGGTACCACCGTGTAGTGATCGAGAGCTGCGGCCCGGGCGACCTTGCGGCGTGCGATCAGTTCGCCGATCGTGGCGTGATGGGCCGGTTCGCGATCGGCACGGGGATGCGGCGTACGGGAATCGTCATGAGCCTGGGAGGCGACGGCAGTCACCAGTTCAGCCACCTCGTCGGCCTCCAGATAGGCGATGTCGTCGGGGTCGGACAGGATCCCGCGCACGGCCAGCCGGCGGCCGAGCTCGAGCAGGATCCGCCTGGTCACCGCCAGGCTGATCTCCAGCACGTACTGACTGTCGTCGCGGAAACCGGCGCCGCTGCGCGCGGCGGTGAGTTGACGCGTGATGAGGGGCCGGAGCATCTGTGCGCGGTATCCGGTGAGCGCGGCGAGCTCGGACCGCGCGCGTTCATAACGACTGCCTGGCTGGACAGTCGGTGCGTCATCCCTCCGCACGAGTCCGGCGATCAGGCCGTGCACCACCTGGGGGACGTCGCGGAGCGGCGGAAGTCCGACCGTGAAGATCGACAGAGAGCGGTAGCCGAACGCCTGCAGGTGAGCCGAGACCTCCGCAAGGATCGTCCGTCCGGCCGCCGACTCGCCGAGCCGCTCGGCGATGTGGTCGGAATCCACTTCGAGATACACCGCTCGAGCCTCGGGCGAGCGGAGCACGAGGGTTGCGATGCGATCCAGATCCGCGTTCTCGTCGGTCAGCACGCACGGCACCTCGGACATCAGCGCAGCGTTCAAACCCTCGGCTCGCTCGCGGCCCACCGCAGCCCTGACGAGCAACGACGTGATGCCTTCGGCCGCCATCCCGCCGGTGAGCGCACCGAACCGCGACGGCATCAAGCCGCCGACAGCGCGGATCAACTCCTGCGCGGCCTCGAGCAGTTGGACCTCGCCGAGTGCGGAGAGGTCTTGGCTGTCGCGAAGCCGCGCGAGGGGGAGGAGCGTGCTCTCTGACCTGGCTCGCCAGGCATCCGTCCGCGTTCGCACCAGGCGGATGAGCGTCGGCGTCAGGGCAGGGACGCGCCATACCGCGCGCCACGTCGGACGAACGCGCGGCGGTCGGATCTGCACCACGCCGGCGTCGATCTCGACGAGCACGTCAGGGACCGGAGGCGTGGAGAATCCCGCCGAGCGGATGCCGCCGAGCAGTGCGCCGAACGCGGGGCGGAAGATCAGCGAGACGTCCATCGGGAACGGCGGATACGGCATGTGATCGGCCGTGACGGCGAACATGCCGAGTCGGTTGGTGCCACGAGAGGACTCACGGGCTGGGCGGGAGCGACCACTGGCCATGTCGTCACCCCGAGCGGATGCCCGCGCCGTCACCGGCTCATCCGGCAGCGCCGTCAGCGGGCGTGCCTGCACCAACGCGCAGCGTCCGCCGGCATATGTCCACTCGATGTCCTGCGGGGATCCGAACCGGCGCTCCACCTCGAGCCCGAGCTCGGCGAGCTCGCGGATCACCGGCTGCGGCACTCCGGATCCGTCGCCTGCGGCACCCCGGCCGGTGCGGGCTCTCGCGCGATCGCCCCTCATCGCACGCCCGCTCGCCTTGTCGAGCTCGACGTGCTCGCCGGTGACCTCCCCCGACACCAACGCCTCACCGACGCCGGCAACTGCCTCGAGCACCATGCGGTCCCGGCGTCCGGTGATCGGGTCGACCGTGAACAACACGCCTGCCCACTGCGCGTGAACCATCTGCTGCACGACGACGGCGAGGGCCAGTGACGAGTCGTCCCATCCGATGCGCTGCCGGTAGGCGACGGCCCGTGGGGTCCATAGCGACGCCCAGCAGTCGAGCACGGCCTGCAGCACCCCCTCGGATCCCTCGACGTCGAGGTACGTGTCGTGCTGCCCGGCGAAGGAGACGTCGGCGAGGTCTTCTGCGGTGCCGGAGGAGCGGACCGCGACCGCAGGGGATCCGAGCCGTTCGTAGGCGTGCAGGATCCGCTCGGCGATGTCGGACGGCAGGTGGAGGGACGGGATGGCGGTGCGTAGTCGCTCGGGAGACGCGTCCGCCAGTCCGGCAGCCTCGACGACCTCGTGGTAGGCGTCGGTCGTGACGACGAAGCCGTCTGGCACCGGGAAGCCGGCGACGGTCATGGCGTTCAGGTTCGAACCCTTGCCTCCGACGATCGCGGGGTCGCCGGCCGCCGCGGAGTCCTCGCCGAGCCACGTCGTGTATGTCGCCATCGAATGCTCCTCGTCGCGTCTCGACGCCTCTGCCGACACCGGAACCGGCCCCGGCTTCCGTTACCGAGGGCCGAGACAATCTTCACCAGTCGTTGAAGTTTCACGATATCCGCGTTGCCGCATTTGTTCAACAGGCGATGAAGTATTCTTCCCCCATGACGAACACGAGCAGTCGGCGGGGCAGGTGGCGCACCGGAGACGAAAGCCGCAAGCGCATCCTGGATGCCGCACGTACGTGCTTCGGCGAGCACGGATACGACCGCACGACGGTGCGTACCATCGCTGAGGCGGCCGGCGTGGATCCGTCGATGGTCTACTACTTCTTCGACACGAAGGCGCGCCTGTTCTCGGTGGCGATGGAGCTTCCGTCCAACGTTCCCGAGCGGCTGGCCGCGCAGCTCGACACCGGAACGGACGGCCTCGGCGATTGCATCGTGCGCCAGTTCCTCACCATCTGGGACCAGGAGGCGAGCGTCGGGCCGCTCCTCGCGCTGATGCGCTCCGCGCCCACCGATTCGGCCTCAGCGTCCATGTTCGTGGAGTTCATGGAACGCGAGATCGTCGCACGGCTGCGCGACCAGCTGCAGGGGGATGACGCAGAGCTGCGCGCAGACCTCATCGCCTCCCAGCTCACCGGCCTCGCTCTGATGCGCTACGTCGTGAGGCTGGAGCCCCTCGCCTCAGCGCCGGCCGATGAGATCGCCGTGTGGATGGGGGCAGCGCTGCAGCAGTACTTCTCCGGACGGTCCTGAGCGGGTCCGTCGCGACGAGGACCTGGCCGCCTGACGGAGGTGGCGAATACGATGACGGCGATGACCGGGCCGCATCATCTCTCCAGGCAGGAGGCGCGCCGCATCGCCGTGCGCGCCCAGCTGCTGGATGCTGCGCGTCCGGTCGATCTGCTCGACACGGTCCGCAGGCTGACGATCGTGCAGTACGAGCCGACCGCAGCGGTCGCGCCCAGCGCCGACCTCGTGCTGTGGAGCCGTCTCGGCCGGCTCTACCGGCAGGAGGATCTGCAGCGGGCATTGGCAACGCATGTCATCGCCGAGCTGCGCAGCATGATGCGGCCCGCACACGACATCGCGCTGTTCCGCGCCGCGATGGCGGCGTGGCCTGGAGCGGATGCCGGTGGCTGGGAACGCGGACAGGCCGCCTGGGTCGCGGACAACGACGCGCTTCGCCGCGATGTGCTCGACCGGCTGACGCGCAGCGGCCCGCTGACCTCGCGTGAGTTGCCCGACGACGCGTGCGTGCGCCCGTGGCAGTCGAGCGGATGGAACACCGGACGCAACTCGGCGATGATGCTCGAGTTCCTGGAGCAGAAGGGCGAGGTCGCGGTCGCAGAGCGGGTCGGCCGTGAGCGGCGCTGGGACCTCGCCGAGCGCATCTACCCGGACGATCCGGTCGTGCCGCAAGCCGCCGCCGAGCGCGAGGTCCGCATGCGCCGCCTCCGATCCCTCGGCATCGCCAGGTCCCGCACGACGCAGACCCAGTTCGAGCCGATGGACGTGGGCGACGTGGGTGAGCCCGCCGTGGTGGAGGGGATCCGCGGCACCTGGCGCGTGGATCCGGCTCAGCTCGACCGCGGGTTCGAGGGACGCACGGCGATCCTGTCGCCGTTCGACCGTCTCGTCTTCGATCGCAAGAGGATGCTCGAACTCTTCGAGTTCGACTACCAGCTGGGTATGTACAAGCCCGCTGCGCAGCGCAGGTTCGGCTTCTACGCCCTTCCCGTGCTGCACGGCGACCGACTTGTCGGCAAGGTGGATGCGACGACGGATGCCGCGGCATCCGTCCTGCGCATCCACCGCGTCTACGAAGACGAGCCGTTCGACCCGGAGCTCGCGGATGCCGTGCGCACGGAACTCGAGAGCCTCGCGATGATGCTGAGGGTGCGGCTCGCGTTCGAGTAGCCCGCGGTCGCGTCGGCGATCGTCGCGAGTCGCCGGAGCAGTGCATGCCGTTCATGATCGAGCTCCCGGTAGACTCGGCGGCTGGAGGGCTGTCCGAGCGGCCGATGGAGCTGGTCTTGAAAACCAGTGGGCAGAAATGTCTCGTGGGTTCGAATCCCACGCCCTCCGCTTCAGTTGTTTGGCCGGGATCCCTTGAAAACACTGGGATCGCGGCCCTCGCCAGATGCGTTTGACGACAGTTTGACGACAGATTTGACGACAATCGAGTCGTCGTGGGCCTGATTGAGGGCCGCGGCAACGGCGTCGAGGTCGTCATCGAAGAGGTCTGCGTACACGTCCAGGGTCATCGCGGCGGAGGCATGGCCGAGCATGCGTTGGATGGCCTTCACGTTCGCTCCGGTGCTGATCGCCAGGCTTGCAGCGGTGTGCCGCAAGTCGTGAGGAGTCACCCTCGGGAAGGCCGGGTCGACTGACTGTGCTTGCTCGACTGCCTTCTCGAACCATCCACCACCGGACTTGGGGATCCGCATGTGCGAGTTGCCGTCGCCGAAGAGGAGGTCTTCTCGGGCTTTGCCCTCGCAGAGCCGCGCAAGTGGCGTTGACAAGAATGCCGGGTAGGGCACCGACCTGGTCTCGTTGTCCTTCGGTGTGCCGATGATCACTGTGGTGTTGACCAGCACCGCATTCTCCTCGACTGTGACCCGGCGGCGAAGGGTGTCGACGTGCCGCACTCGCAAGCCTGTCGCTTCACCCCACCGCAGGCCCGTATAGGCGAGGAAGCGGACGAGTGTGGGATAGCGGGCGGACCCGGCCAGAAGTTCCACCTGGGCGTGGGTGAGGTAGACATTCGGGGTGCGCCGCTTCTTCGGCAAGGACCGAGTCACTGTGCGCTTGTCCCGCGACGGGTTGGACAGCAGGCGACGGTCTGCGACGGCGTCATCGAGGATGCCGGCGAGCACACCATGGACCCGTAGAACCGTGGTGGCCGATCGGGTAAGACGGAGGGCTGCCAGCCAGTCGCGAACTTCCGTGGCTTTCACGGTCGCGACGCTGCGATCGGCCCATTTCGGTGCCACGTGGATGCGCCAGGCCGATTCCAGCGCACGGTATGCCGACGGTTTTGTCGTGCGCTCTTTGGCGAGCAGCCACGCCGCGGAGAGCTCACCGATCGTCGTCCTGGATTTCGCGACTTCGACGTGCTGCCCATCCGTGACAGCAATCTCGAGTCGACGCAGTGTGTCCTTCGCCTCCCGCTGGGTCTTGAACCCGGTATGTGTCCGGGCTCGGTGATCGGCATCCCGGTATTGAATCCGATACCGGAGACCGGTTGCCGACTCGTAGGCCTGGATGCTCCCCATGTGATCCTCCATTCAGGCCGAAAGCCGGGACCGCTCCTCGTGTCGTCAGCTGCTGAGCGTCCAGCCTGCATTTTTTAGGTAGTCCGTCAGCTCCGCGATCTCGGCTTGCAGCGCGGACAGTCGACTGTCCTCTGATGGCTGTTCGGCGTCGGGCCGGCTGTCCTGGATCGCGCTGAGCCGGACGAGCTCGCGGGTGAGTCGGCTCAAGGTGCGATACGCCTGGAGCTGCATCAGGCTGACCCGTTCCGAAGGGTCAGTCGAGCGGTAGTCGCCGCCCAGTGTCCCGCTGAACCATGCGTCGAATTCGCCAGCGGTCATGTCCGCGAAGTCATCACCAAGATTGGGCAGGTCAAGGCTCGCATCGGGTGTTGCGACTGAGGCGAGGAGATAGCTCGGTGGCACGTGGAGCGCTCGCGCGATGTTGAGCAAATGACTCACACTCACATCGGCCTTACGGCCCGACTCGAGGTTCTCCAGCACGGCCATTGTCACGTTCCCGCCCGGGATCGCCGCAGCCAGGTCTCGGGGCGATTTGAAGCCCCGTTCTCGCCGCAGCGCCTTGACCCGCTGCCCAATGCCATTCGTATCGCCGCTATCCGCCATTTTGACAGGATACGCGCGAAACACTTGTCAATCCAGCTGTAACGCTCTATCGTCGAAATGACAGCAATGTCATTAGATCACTGTTTTAACGACGGGAGAAGGTCATGTTGGGGGATTACATGCAGCCGGCAGAAGTCGAAGAGATCACCGGCATCTCGATCGGGGCGCTGGCGCAACTGCGCTATCACGGCGCCGGGCCCCGGTTCTACAAGCCGACGCCACGCACCGTGCTCTACAGGCGCGACGAAGTGCTCGCCTGGATCGAGGCAAGCGCACGCACGAAGACCGGGGCGATCGCATGAGCGCCGCACCCGAACCGGAGGCGGAGCTCGTTGACGGCTACCTGGTTCCAGTGGATCCGGCAGAGGAGATGCAGTGCGAGTCGTGCCAGTGAACATCCAAATACTGAGCGGCGCGCCCTGGCTGTCTACCCCGGTTCGGGGGATACGGTCCGGAATCGATGGTTCCCGCTCAGTGCGTCCCATTCGCAGCCGGACAGTGTCTGCCCGCCTGGAGGCGGTGACCCCGAATGGCTAAGGATCCGGTCACTGTAACCACGAACCGTCGGATCCTTCTCTGGTCCACCGCCACCGCTGTGGCATTGTTGGCCGGCGCCGGATTCACTCTCTCGTTCTCATCTCTGATCGACCTGGCCGCACTGTCCGGGATTGATCGGCAGCTGGCGTTCCTCTGGCCGCTGATCGTAGACGGGTTCATCGTCGTCGCCACCGCGGCCGCGTTTGCGTTGAAGGGTCGCTCGAGGCGGGTCACCTGGTATCCGTGGACTGCGCTGATCTTCTTCTCGGCGATCAGCGTCATCGGCAACGCCGTGCACGCGACGCAAGTCGCCGACGTGCACATCCCGATCGCGCTGGCCACGGCAGTGTCCTCGATCCCGGCGATCGCACTGCTGGTGGCAACCCACCTGCTGGTGGTGATGGTCGACGCCCACACCAGCCACACCGCAGTACCCGCGCCGTCATCGAAACGTCCGGCGGCACCGAGTTCGGATCGTCAGCTGGTCGCCGCGATCCAGGCGGCCGGCAAGTCGGGTCAGCCGGTGACGGGGAAGCTCGTCGCCTCCCTCGCCGGCACGTCCGTGCGTACCGGGCGCCGCCGTCTGGCGGTGCTGCGTGAGCAGTTTCCGAACCAACTCCAGAAGCAGACCGACACCGTCGAAGGGGCGTGAACGCCATGTCATGGGGAACCGTCGAGAACAACACCACCGGCCCCGTTATCGACGACCTGCTTTTCATCGTCGATGACCTGCGCGGCTACGTCGCCCACCACCTACCGTCGCATCCCGGAGACATTGAGGCGGTGCTGCAAGAGGTCCGCGAAACGGTGTGGCGGAAAGCCGACACCTACGATCCGGACCTCGGCAACCCGAGCAGGTTCGTGTTCGGTATCACCCGCAACATCGTGCACCGCTACCAATGCCGCCACACCAGCACCGACGAACTTCCCGACGAGCTGCCAGCGCCGCCCGATGAGGACATCCTCGCCGGACTCGTTCACCGCTTCGACCTGCACAGGTGGATCAGCCTCGTCGCCGACTTCGTCGGGGTCGAGGAGTGGGAGATCATCACGGATCTCGCTTTCGAGAGCGGCAACACTCAGACGATCGCAGCCCGACACGACATCACACCCAGAAGGCTGCGGACCGTCCGCGACCACGTCTCCCACGTCACCTACACGGTCCGGGCAGCGCTGGCGGCGATCGACCTCGACCTGCCACGCACGGGCAGCCTCCTGATCAACTGCCTTCCCCCTGCAGGCGGATTCCGTGAAGCAGCAGAACACCTGGACGACTCGGGTGCAGAGCTCGCCGAGCGGCTCGGCATCCATCCCGGATCGGCACGCTCACGGATCGCGATCACGAAACGCTTGTTGACGATCGCGCAGATCGTCCTCGACCGGCAGGCAATCCTGTGAGCAGCACCGCCGTCAGCCTCGCGGCCGGGACCAAAACCGGCCGCTGGGTGCTGCTTGTCGTTGCCGCAACCCTCGTGCTCGTACCGCTGGCGGTAGCGCTGCTGCCGTTCAGCGTCGTCCTGGCCATGGGCTCCAGCACCGCCACCGCGTTCACCGGCGCATGCCTCGGAGGAGCAGCCACAGTCGCCGCAAGCCAGACGGTGGACGGATACGGGCACGACCAGTTGGTAATCGCCGCCACGATTATCCAGGTTGGACGCGCCCAGGGCGTGGACGTGCACGGACAGCAGGTCGCCGTGATGACAGCGATGGGCGAGTCCTCCTTGCAGAACCTCAACCACGGTGACGCGGTCGACAACACCACCATCGGCGTCTTCCAGCAAGGCGCCGCCTATGGCACCCGACCGCAACGCCTCGACCCCGCAACAGCCGCCGCCGCGTTCTACACCCGCATGCTCACCATCCCAGGCTGGGAAGCCATGGACCCGTCGTTGCTTGCACACCGCGTCCAGGTCAACGCCGACCCGAACCACTACACAGCCTTCTACAAGCCGGCAGGCGACGTCATCGCGGCCCTCACCGGCACCACACCCGCCTCATGCCAGGTCCCGGCCGATGCGGCCGCGGCCGCGAAACTCCTCGTCGCAGCGATCGCGGCCGGGAAGCTGACGTTCCTGGAAAGCCGGTACGAGCAGCAAGTCATCAGCATGGCCGACGGCACCGCCACCGCGAACTGCCTCCTGGACGTGCACGTCCTCCAGGTCATGGTCATCGCCGTCAACAACTTCCAACAGGTCGGCATCTCCGACCTCAACCGCCGCTGCACCGGCGAAACCCCAGGAGCCGGCACCAGCTCAGCGCACTGGCAAGGCAAGGCCGTCGACTTCTACGCCCTCAACCACCAATCCCTCACCGGCGAGGACGACCTCTCCATCCAACTCATCCGCCTCATCGACCCGTACGTCCCCCACGGCTCAGGACTCGGCCAATCCAACATCCGCGCCGCGAACGGCGACCCCATCACCGGGCTGAAGAACTTCACCCTCCAATTCGCCGACACCGGCGACCACCAGCACATCCAAGTCCCGTGACACGGGTGCGCGCCAAAAACGACACGCACGACGAAGAACAAATGAAAGCACTCCGAAAGGAAGCGAACATGCATCGACGGAACTGGTGGCTTGCCGCGACCGTGATCATGGCGGGACTGGGCCTCGCTGCCTGCACCGCGACCGGCACTACACCCCGGCCAACGCTCACCCCGGTGCCCGTTGCAACGCATCCGAGCGCTCCCTCTCGCCCTATTGCAGAGGCGATCGTGAAGTCCGTCCTGGTTTCGATCTACCCCGGCAACGCATTCAAAGCGTCACGCGGATGCGGTTGCACCTTGAAACCGGACACTGAGGACGAGCTCTTCCCCGCTGGGACCCCGGTGGTCCTGCTGAAGATCACCCTTACCGGCATCTGGGGTCCGTCCGAGGGAACGGCGACAACACAGGACGTCTCCGACACCACCATCAACAAGACGAAGTTCGAGGGGCGGCCCGAGCTCGCCCGACTCGACACCACGGACGGTCCCGCAGCGGCGAGGGCACTGGACCTGCCCTGGTTGCCGTCCGGTGCATTCCGTGAAGCGCCTTGGTCGATCCAGAACGACAAGCCGACCGCGTTCGCCGCTGCCTGGTACATCCCGAAGGGCGTCGACACCATCGACGTCACCGTCGATGTCCCATCAGAAGGGGAGCCAACGGACATCGCGGTCAAGCTCCCCGACTCGGCTCTCAAACTGCTCGGAGCGGGTGAGGAGTGACGCCATGCCCTTCGCTGCTGCCGTCGTCGGTCTCCTCGGATTAATTCTTCTGGGCGTGGCCGGGATCGCCCTTGTCGGCTGGCTGCACGCCGCGCAACTCGAACACGACGAAGACCACGAACCCGTTGATCCGGATCTGCACGAGAGGAAAGAGCCATGATCGGCACCATCACAACGGCGACCCAGGAAGCCCTGGTTCGCGTCGACGCCAGACTCGGCGGCTTCCTGACCATTGCCAGCCCATCGCCTGACTTCTCTGGGCCGGGGGTCTCTGCTCTGCAGTCGATCGCGAATGTGACCTTCGCTATCGTCCTGACCTTGGCCGTCATCGGCGGCCTGATCGCAGCGGGGTTCATCGTCGTCGGCCACATCTCCAGTAACAACCGAGTCCAGAAGATGGGCATCGTCGGCGTCGTCAGCTGCATCGCTGGAGTCGCTGTCGCAGGCGGCATCGCCGGCCTCATCAACTGGGGCGCCTCACTCAAGGTTGCATAGGAGAGGGGCCATGTTTCTTCCCGCAGCCTCCGACCCATGGCAGCCCAACTACGGCTGCTTCGTCGCCAATTGGGGATGCCAAGCCTCACAAGCCGTGGCCGGATTCATGGCCTCGATCATCCGCAACCTTGGCGACTTCATCGGCACCATGATCGCCGGCGCGTTCAACACCAACATCGACGCCAACAGCTGGAACGTTGCCCACTCCCAGTTCCTGTTCTGGGTCGCCGTCACCTCGCCGGTGATCCTGATCATCGCCCTCTTCCAGATCGCCGTCGGCATGATCCTGCAGGACTGGCAACGCATCGGCCGCACCGCGATCGGCGCCGCCGTCGCCATCCCATTCAGCGCGCTCTGCGTATGGGGCATGCAGCAGTTCTCCAACGTCACCGACGACGTCACAGAAAGCCTCACCACCGCAGCCCAAGGCGGAAGCATCCAGCAAGCATTGCTACGCGTTGTCGGGCTCATTGACCTCCCCTCATCGGCGGTCAGCGCCGGCATGCAAGGCACCGACTTCATGCGTGGCAGCCCCATTTACCAACTCGTGACATCGGGTGCCGCCAACCAGAACGCGATCGGCAACTACTTCCTCGCGCTCTTCATCGTCGCCATCATGACGATCGCAACCCTGTTCCTTTTCATTGCGATGTCAATACGTGAGTTCGGCCTGCTCGCTTTGGCGGCCATGGCACCGGTGGCGCTGATGATGATCGGTCAACCCAAGCTCGGCGCCTGGGCACAACGGTGGGCCAGCCTCACCACCGGCCTCCTCCTCGCCAAACCACTCGCCGCCGGAGTCGTCCTCCTTGCAATACAGCTCACCAGGTCTGCCGACAGCATCGGCGTCCTTCTTGTAGCGGCCGGCGCCGTGATCGCAGCATCGTTCTCACCACTGTGGGCCACGCGGCTGGTGTCCTTCGCAGGCGCGGAAGTCGGCACGGCGCTGCACCGGCGCATCTCCATGCGGGAGCAGTTCTCCCGCGTCAATACAGCGGGCGCGCCTATGCGCGCCCTGGTGAAACTAGGAGGCCACTGATGAGCACCCTCATCGCGGACAGCATCCTCACCGAAGAAGGCGCACCGCGCGTCCGGTTCGCGGCGCGCGAGCGACGCGGTGTCATCCTCGGCCTGTCCCTCGGACAGCTCGTCGTCATCGCGGCGGTGGTGGCCATGCTGCTGATCACTCTGTTCGTGGATGTGAACGCCATCTGGGTGATGCTCCCGATCGCGGCGATCGTGTTCTTCTTCGGCGTCGCCACCTACCGCCGCGAACCGATCCTGCAGATCATCTGGCAGGCAGGCCGCTACATCTATCGTGCAGCGACGAAGCAGACCCAGTTCCGTCGCGACGTGTGGTGGCGGGTCAGTACCGCCAGCCTCGACATCGGCAAAGCCCACCTCGAAGCAATCCGCCCCGAACCCATCAGCCGCTTCCTGCTCCCTGGTGCGCTCGGCGATGTTCACATCATCCAGATTCCAGGTGCCGGCGCGTTCGTCTACAACGCCCGCGGCACCCTCGCCTCCATCACCTTGCAAGTCGGCTCATCCGCCTGGTCATTAAGGGACAAGGGAGTGCAACGTGCTGCGTATGACGGTTTCGTTGAATGGTTGGCCTCGCTGGAGAATATGCCGGGTCTGGTCGAAGCGACCTGCCGGATCCGCGTTGATCGGGCCTCCACGAACGAACTCGAGGAATACCTCGCCACCCGCGTCGACCAGCAGAGCCTGGCCGTGTCCGACGAGCTCGCGCACGACTACACCGACCTGATCACGGCGGCCGCGAAAGGGTCCATGGGGTTCACCAACTACGTCACCCTGACCTTCTCCACCGCCAACCTGAACGCCGCCATCCGCGACGGCGGAGGCGGCCTCACCGGACTCGCCGCCGTGCTGAAAGAACGCGTCGCTGGACTCGAACCGGCTCTCGCGCGCGCCCGGGTTTCGCTCCACGGATGGCTCACCGCAGCCGACCTGGACGACCTCTTCGCCGCAGCCTGCGACCCGGTCAGCGCAGCGCATCGGCGCGAACGCGAATCGCTCAAGCATCGTGCGCCGGAGGCGAACCAGCCGGTGATGGGGATCGACGAGACCTGGAACAACCTTCGGGTTGACCAATCCTGGCACCAGACGTTCTGGGTCGCCGAATGGCCCCGCACCGACGTCCGCACCGGGTTCCTGGAACCACTCCTCTACGCCGGAGACGCCACCCGAGTGATCACTTTGCAGGTGCGGCCAGTACCGATCCACAAGGCACTCAACGAAGTCAACCGAGCGCAGAGCGACATGGAAACCTCTGCCGAGATCCGTCTCCGCCTGCACTCCCGTGTCACCCTCGCCCACCTCCGCGAGGTCGAAGCCCTCAACTCCAGGGAGGAAGACCTCGTCGACGGGTTCGGCGATGTAAAGATCCGCGGCTTCATCACCGTCTCCGCCGAAACCGAAGGCGCCCTCGCCCGCGGACGCACCGAGATCGAGCAGGCATCCCACCCATCCCGGCTGGTCCTCGCGTCCATGGCCGGGCAGCAGGCGGCCGGGTTCGTCACCAGCGCCCTGCCCGTCCCCGTGGAAGGAGACTGACATGACACCCACCCACGTCATGGGATCCATTCCCGCCAGAGACTCCCGAGCGCTCAAGACCGCCCGCGGTCTGGCCACACCTGAGGAACAGGGACATCGCCTGATTCCGGTGGGGGAGTTGCCGCAGTCGAAGATGCCCGCCTGGGGATGGCGGCACCCGCAAAACCTCCGCGGCCCACTTCGCGCAGCACCACCCGCACACCGGGTCTCCTCCAAGACCCTCGGCGGCGCGTACCCGTTCCTCGCCGAGACCGGGGACATCCTCACCGGTGCGTACATCGGGGAGAACCAGCTCTCCCGCACTCCGTTCTGCTTCGACCCCTGGGACGCCTATTCCGCTGAAATCGTCCGCTCGCACTCCGTAGCGATCATCGGTGTGAAAGGCACCGGCAAATCGATGCTCGCCAAGTCCTGGTCCGCCCGCCTGGCACGACTCGGGCGAAAGATCGCTGTCCCGCACGACCCGAACGGAGAGTGGGTACCGGTCGCTGAATACGTCGGCGGCAAGTCCATCAGCGTCGGCCCCGGACGGCCCACCCGCATCAACCTCCTCGACGAAGGACCCCGCGACCCGGCCTTCACAGACGAGCAATGGAACCAGAACGTCCTCCAATACCGGCGATCCACGATCAAGACGATCGTTCGCCGCCTCCGTGACGGCGGCCCCCTTGAACCCGTCGAACACACCGCCCTCGACATCGCGCTCGACGCAGTCCGCGACCAGACCACGGTCACGGTCGCCCACGTTTACGACCGCCTTCTGGATCCCGTCGGCAGCACCGAGGTTGAGGATGCCGGCCATCGCCTCGCGCACGCACTGCGCCGTCTTGTTTCCGGTGATCTCACCGGCTTCTTCGACGGCCCGTCAACGGTCGCGTTCGACGCGGACACCCCGATGATGGTCGTCGACACCTCCGCTTTGAAGGGCGCATCACCCGAGGCACAAGCCCTCGCCCGGTTAGCGACGGCGAACTGGATCCGCCGCTCCACCCTGGGAAGCAATCGACAAGCCCGGGTCATCGTCCACGAGGAAGCCGCCGTCGAGCTCCTCAACGACGTCTCTGGCGGCGACCAACTCGCCGACCGCGTCGAAGACGAGAAGGTCGCCCGCCACCTCGGCACCTCCAACTGGTACCTCCTACATCGAATCGCCGACCTCGACTCCCTGGGCGACCGGAACTCCGCCCTCCACGCCCGAGCCCTCGGCCTCCTCGCCGATTGCGAAACCCGCATCTCCTACGCACAACACATCGGCGAGATCGCCCGCTCCCGCGAGATCCTCGGCTGGAACGACACCCAAGCCGACGTCGTCCGCAAACTCCGCAAAGGCGAAGGACTCTGGCAAATCGGCCCCGACCGGCTCGCGAAAGTCAGAAACATCTGCACCGACCACGAACTCACCGTCTTCCGCACCGACACCCTCGGCGGCGAACGGTCATGAACAATACCCGCACCACCCTCACCGCCCTCTACGTCATCTGCGGCATCGTCCTCGGAGGCCTCCTCGCCACAGGCCTCGGCTCCCTCGTGATCAAACTCAGCTGCGGCAGCGGTGGACAACCGAACAGCTTCATCGCCGGACTCCAATGGGCCATCGGCGGCAACACCGCCGGTTACGCCATCCCCGCCGGCTGCACCCCCTCCACCGCAGTCATTCGAATTGTCGACATCACCGCTTCCGCAGCCCTCATCACGTTCGGAGCTCTCGTTCTCTCGTGGTGGCTGCACTACCGGCAGTCGGACCGTCACTTCATCCACGACCTCAGAACCCGTGACGGGTTCGCCAAAGGCGGGGAGATCCGACAGTACGTCTCCGCACATGCCGTCACGGCGAAGACCCGCACCCTCCGACCCAGCGCGGCAACCCCATCACCGGAGCTCGTGGGGTGGAAGGTCGGCCGCGCCCATGGCCGCGACGTGTACGTGTCCATCGAGGACTCCGTCGTCGTCGAAGGCGCGCCGCGCAGCGGCAAGGGCTACCGATTCATCATCAACGCGATACTCGACTGGACCGGACCCCTGATCACCACCTCAACCCGCAACGACAACCTCTCCGCAACCATGGCCGCCCGCACCGGCAGAGGAGAGGTCACCGTCTTCGACCCGCAACAGCTCTCTGGCGTCCGCTCCACACTTCGCATCTCACCCATCACCGGCTGCGAAGACCCCCTCGTCGCCGACCAACGCGGGCAAGCCATCGTCGCCGGCACCGCGCTCGGCACCTCGGCGAAGAACCAGGAATGGGCGCAAGTCGCCTCCTCCGTTCTCTCCCGCCTCCTGCACGCCGCAGCCGTCTCCGGGCGCAACGTCGATGCACTCGCACGGTGGGGATCCAACCCGCGCCTCGCCCTGGAAGCAGTCAACGTGCTCACCGAGGACGGCACACCCGGATGGGCGGAAGACCTGGACGCGATCATCAACGGCGACGAACGGCTCCTCGCCTCCAGCTGGTTCGGCGTCTCCGGAGCCGTCCGCCCCCTCGCCATCCCCGCCATCCGCGACGCCATGACACCCGGACCGGGAGACACGTTCGACCCTGACACCTTCCTCGCCGGAGAGAACACCCTCTACCTCATCGGCACCGGAGCAGGAGCAGGATCCGTCGGCGGATTCCTCGGCGCCGTCCTGGACGACATCGTCGAAACCGCGCGCCGCAAAGCACTCGCCTCCACCGGGTCACGACTCGACCCGCCCCTAGCTCTGATCCTGGATGAGATCGCGAACATGTTCTCCTGGCCCGCACTGCCACGGATCATGGCCGACGGCGGGGGCGTTGGAATCTCTACCGTCGTCGTCCTCCAAGCGCTGTCCCAAGCAGAAACGGCGTGGTCGAAAGCGGAAGCCGACACCATCTGGTCCGCCGCCACCGCAAAACTCCTGCTCGGTGGCGCCAGTGACGTCGGGCATCTCCGCGACGTCGAATCCCTCCTCGGCACCCGCCGCATCCACGCTCGCGCCCATTCCTACAGCGACAGCAATACCACCACCAGCATCAGCCGTGAAAAGGTCCCCGTGCTCACCCTCGACGAGATCCGCCGCATGCCCCAAACCATCGGCCTCCTCGCCTATCGCAACCGGCGCGGTGTCCTCCTCGAACTTGAAGGTTGGACGGAACGGTCCGACGCGAACACGATCTCGAGCGGGAAGACCGCGACCGAACTCGAACAGCAGCAGGTGTTCGCGCAACAGTACGAGCTCGCACGGCAACGCCGGGCAGCAGCAGGGGAGCGACGCTGATGTCCAACCACCGCAAGTCAGCCTGGGACGCCGCCGGCTACCGCAACCGCTACCTCCGCTCACCCGCCTGGTACCGACGCCGCGCCAAATGGTTCATCGCCGAACGCCACCAACACGGCGAACTCCGCTGCGCACTCTGCCTCGGTGCCGGCACCGAACGCACCCTCGACCTGCACCATCTTGACTACCGCGGCGTGACCCAAGGACCGCACGGCTGGTCGGCAACCGAACCCCACGACGACCTCATCGCGCTGCACCCACGCTGCCACGAATGGGTCCACAAACTCATCGACCGCGACCGCGCACTCTCCGGCCTCATTTCCCGCCGCGCCGCCTCCGCCCAAGCCATCACTCGCCTCCGCGGCAAGATCGCACAACTCCTAGAGGAAGCGAGTGGGCAATGAGCGGCGAAGACTTCACAGAACTCCTCGACTCGCTCCCCGAAGGGTGGGAGAAGGAGTCACGCGATCGACTCGGCGGCATGCTGGGCGTCACCATCGTCAACTGGCGCAGCCTCGACGCAGACCGCGCACCCGAGACCTGGGAGCGCCTCGCGGACTGGGTCGACTGGTTCACCGATCGCTACCAAATCCCGCAGCGCAAGATCCCCGCCTGCTGGTACCGGCACCCCGCACTCGTCGAAGAGCTCACCGCACTCCACACCGCCTGGACCGTCTCGTTCGACACCGTCGACGCCGGTTACGGACCCATCGGATGGCACGAACGCCTCGCCGCCGCCCTACCCCGGATCGCCACTTGGTACAACGGCGAATGCCACAACGGCCACACCGAACCCCACACCACACCCCAACCCGGACACCAACACGACCCCGGCTGGGAGGCATGGGCACGTTATCCACACGGCAGGAGCGATGCGCGCCAGCGGTAACCCGAAATCTAAAGCTTCACGGAAGAAGAGTTGAAGGCTCCGCATGAGGGCTTCAGATCGAAAGGAATAGCCATGTCCAGCAAGGTCCCAATCACCATCGAGGGCAACCTCACCGCTAACCCCGCATACGGCGAAACCGACAACGGTGTCAAGTACGCCAAGTTCACCGTCGCCGTCACCGACCGCAAACTCCAAGACGGCGAATGGGTCGACGCAGGCGTCCAGTACCACCGCGCGACCGTCTTCGGACGTACGGCCGAGAATGTCCGCGACAGCCTCGGCAAAGGCGACCCTGTCCTCGTCACCGGCAACCTCGAATTTCGACACTGGACCGACGAAACCAGCCAAGAATCCCGAGTCTCCACCGAAATCCTCGCCGACGCCGTCGGACCCTCACTCCGATACAACACTGCTCGCCTGGACCGGCACGTCCCAAAAGCTGACGGCCCGGCAATCGACCAGACCGGGCCCAGCATGCAGCGTTCCACTCCTGCGGCGTCCGCCGTGGAACCCGCCTTCTAAACAACAACCAGAGGGCGCCAATACGCGCGGAGCCACGAGGGATCGGTACATCGGGGAGGGCGAGCGGCAGTCGCCGCTCGCCCTCCCCGGACGGACACGACTCGCATGCACATGCGCCGCACACTACCCGCCGAAGGATCCGATACTGACGCAGTCGGCCGCCGAAGCACTGCAGCGCTCAGGTGGACCAATCCCGGAACGGAGAAGGACCGGGTTGCGGGCGCGTGTTTCGCGGCGGACAGAAGTGGGTTACGAGTGGTGGACAGTTTCAAGGCCGGCGATGAGTTCCGCTCTGGCGCGGGAAATGTCGTCCGAGGCGGGGTTCGGTGAAGGCGACGGTTGTGTTGAGCGCGATGAAGACGTCTTCGCGTTCCTCGGTTTCGATGAACGGGCGGCGTCGCCCGTCAAGGAGATTGAAGGCGATCCCGTAGTCGCGGCCGATCGCCGGTAGCTGCTCGCCGTCTACAGTCAATTTCACTGATTAGCTTGCCTTAGGAGACCGGGCAGCGCTGAGGCGTCGGCACCTGCAACTGCACCGGCACCGAGTCGTGAGCGCGGGCAATTTAGTGCGAGGCCGTTGTCGGGCTGGCGTCATGTGGAGGATGTCCCGCGAACTGTCCTGGCCACGTGCGCTCGTATCCACTCCGAGTTGAATGGTCCGGTGCGAAGCAACCATCGGTGGAAGATCGGGCCGACGAAGAGCTCTGCGGCGCCGTCGGGGTCTGGCACGTTCTGACGACGAAAGCGGTTTGCGATGGCGCTGAGCTGGGGGCCAAGGAGCAGCTCGCGGAACTGTGTCGCGAGTGCTTCGTCTGCTTGCATCTGCGCTGTGAGAGCTCGTAGCAGGGGCTCGTGGGTTGGATCGGTGAGCTCGGCACTGGTTGCCACCGCCAGCGTTTCTAGATCTGTGGCGAGATTGCCCGAGTCCGGCACCACGACAGCATCGTTCTCGTCCGTGCTCCGGGCCAGGAGCGCGTCGAAGAGGACCGCTCCGGTCGATGGCCATGTTCGGTAGAGCGTCTGTCTGCTGATGCCGGCACGCCCAGCTATGCCCTCCATAGTGATCGATCCGACCCGAGTCTCACGCGCGAGGGAGAGCGCCGCCTCGTGCACTTTCCAACGGGTCTGCTGACGTGCCATACAGGAACAATAGTCGAGCAAACGAGACAGTGTGTCCAGTTTTCGTTATAGTGGCGGGATGACTTCACCTCAAACATGGATGATCACCGGAGCTAATCGAGGTCTGGGTCGAGCACTCACCCTGCGGGCCCTGAACGCCGGGCATGCCGTGGTTGCCACGGTGAAGGGAGAGCACTCTCTTCCCATGCACGAACGCCTGACCGTGCTGACTCTCGACGTTCGTGACCGTCGCGCGGGCAATGATGCTGTGGGGTCCGCCGCTGCTCGTCTTGGTCGAATCGACGTTCTTGTGAACAACGCCGGCTACGGCCTGATCGGTGCTGTCGAGGAGGTGTCCGAGGAGGATGCTCGCGCGATCCTCGACACGAACCTGTTGGGACCGTTATGGCTGAGCCAAGCCGTCATACCGATCATGCGCGGTCAGGGGTCGGGGCATATCGTTCAGATCTCGACCGTAGGAGCGGTGGGCACGATGCCGATGCTCGGGCTCTACAACTCCACGAAATGGGGCCTGGAAGCATTCAGTGAGGCAATGGCAGCAGAGGTGCGGCAGTTCGGCATCCGCGTCTCCCTCATCGAGCCAGGGGCGCTCGACACCGACTGGGCAGGCGCCAGCATGCGGTTCAGTTCACCAGCGGGCGCGTACGACGCTCTGCGAACCGAGCTGTTCGGCACCGCCGAGGTGCCGTGGCCGGAGGGCGAATCCTCCGGCGGAACAACACCGGAGGATGCTGCCACGGCGATCCTGGCGAGCGTAGCCGCGAAGGACGACCACCGCTTGCGTGTGCTCGTCGGGGACGACGCCCCTGCTCAGGTTCGGGCAGCACTCGATCTTCGTCACGAGGACTATGCGCGCGACCCCCGCTTCCCCCTCACCTAGACCGTGGTTGCGACCTCGAGGGTGAAGAGGCGTTTGGTTGCTCGGGTTTGACCAACGTAAAGGTCGCGCAAACCAGCATCAATCGCGGCGTGGATACCGTTCGGATCGATGATGATCACGGTGTCGAATTCCAGTCCACGCGCATCGGGTGCGGAAATGACCGCGGCGTCGGTCTCATCGATCTCGGTGTGCTGGGGGCGTTCGCGGTGCACGCCATCGAGCCCGTCTGGATTTGTGAACTCGTAGAGGGCTGTTGCCATTCTCGCTGATCTTGCCCAACGTTGAGGCGGCTGCTGAAGCTGCGCTAGAGAACGAATCCCACGCACCCGCATGAGGTCAAGTGGACGTTCTCCGCGCAGCCCACGGCGATCCGGATGTCGGCGCCATTACCTCCTCACAGCACCCGGTAGCTCACGTGGACGACTGTGCTCACCGTCCGTGCGTAGATCTGCTCCAAGGTCAGTGGCGGCACTCCGTCGAACAGGCGGGCACCGGCCCCGAGCGTGAATGGGACGATGTGCAGTCGTACCTCGTCGACCAGTCCTGCGGCCAAGAATTGGTTGACGGTGTCCGCACCGCCTTGGATCGAGATCTCGCCGCCGCGGGCCGCTTCGCGCGCCTGAGCCAGTGCCGATTCGATGCCGTCGGTGACGAAACGGTAGGTGGTGCCGCCCTCCATCGGCTGCGGGTCGCGCGAGTGATGGGTCAGTACGAACACGGCACCGTGGAACGGCGGGTTTTCGCCCCACCACCCGTTCCAGGCCCGGTCCCACTCGCCGCGCACCGGCCCGAACATGTTGCGGCCCATGATGTGAGCGCGGGCACCGGCCATCTGTGCGACTTCCGTCGCGTTTTCCTCGGCATGGTCGAACATCCAGGCGTGAAGCCGGTCGCCCCAGCCATCGCCGCCGTCCTGCCCGAAGGGGCGCTCCTCGGTCTGGTCGATTCCGGCGGCGTAACCGTCGATGGTGATGGTCTGATTGACGATGACCTTGCTCATTGTGATCCTCCAGTGCGCCATCGAAACAGGAATGGTCAAAGTGATTGTGTTCTGCAATCAGTCGGCAGCCTAACCACGTGCGTCTCACCAAAGTGCCGACCCCTGTCCCGGTCTGGGAGTACCGCTTCCTCGCTGACATCCCCGGCCGGTGTTTTCAGCCCATCAGACCGATGTCATCTACTACGGAGACAACCTCCTCGACTACATCGCACACGAGTTCCACGTCGGGCCACCGCACCCGACCGATCGGCCGTAGGTCCCGTTCTGGTCCGCACTGACGGAAGGACTCGAGCCCGACGAACTGTAGGCGTTTCATCGCCTCGAGGCACAGGCGGCGCGCAATGGGTCCGTCACCGTGCAACACGAAGGCAGCTCATCCCGAGCGGCGCGGTAAGCGATCCGCAACCGTGCCTCGCGTTGGGCGATGACGGACTCGCGGCCGGCTGCCGCCCGCAGCAGGATCCGTCACCGTTCAATATGAAGGCAGTACACCCCGAGCGGCGCGATAAGCGATCCACTTGCGCGCAAACCGACCGGCTTGCGGGACCCTTCTGGAACACCGTTCACAGTGCACCAACCAGCGTCGTTGAGTAGCTTCCTCCACGGCTCGGAAGAATCTTTGCTCTCCGCTAGCGCTCCAGGCTTCTGATCTGCGATGGCGCTGCCGATAGTCTCGGGTCATGCCTGGGGACCGTCGCGAGCAAGTATTCGTCAGTTCTACCTACCTCGACCTTCGTGACGAGCGCCAATCGGTAATCCAGGCATTGCTGATCGCAGGTTGCATTCCCGCTGGCATGGAATTGTTCCCAGCTGGCAACGATGAAAAGTGGCGACTGATCCAGCGGGTCATCCGGGAGTGCGACTACTACGTGCTCGTTATTGGCGGGAAGTATGGCTCTGTAGATCCGACAACTGAACTTAGTTACACAGAGATGGAGTTCGACTATGCCGAGTCCCTCGGGAAGCCGATCATGGCCTTTTTGCACGGAGAACCCGGAAAGCTGACCGGCGAGCAAATTGAGCTCGACAAGGAGCGTCGCGACAAACTCGATGCATTCCGCGCGAAGGTCGAAGCCGCCCGTGTCGTCAAGTACTGGAACACTCCCGCGGAACTTCCAGGTCATGTCGCACTTGCCCTGATGGAAACACGTGAGCATTATCCCGCCGAAGGCTGGGTTCGCGCGAGTCAGGCGATGACGCCCGAGCAGAAGACGGAGATTGCCGAGCTTCGTGCTCGTGTCGCTGAACTCACCAGGGAAACCGACTTGCGAACCACCGCACGCGCTGTCATCGCTGATGACCTTGCGCAAGGCGACGATGAGTATGCGTTCAAGTTTACGGTTACGGGTTACAGCATCGAGGACCTAGATGAGGACGGCGACGCACCATGGAATGCCCAGAAATACACGTGGACAATCACGGAGTTCACAACGTGGAACGCTCTCCTTGAGAGAGTGGGCCCAGCGCTGCTTCATGAGGCAAGCGAGCCCGAGATGAGCAAGGCGCTTGAAGACTATGCGAGCCTGCTATGGCGCACGAAGAGGACAGTACTTGCGCCCGAGAGTTTCGGAAAGCTGTGGTCTGGTCCGTCCTTAGCCCCCGAAGTCGTCACTGACGTCGTAGTGCAGTTCTATGCTCTTGGCGTGATCGAGCGCGGTGTGAAGAAGCGCACTGTGAGCGACAAAGGCAAGTACTGGGCCCTGACCGAGTTGGGCCAGGACCAAATGATGAAGCTCCGAGCGAAACGTCGAGCCTGATTCTTGAGTTTTGCGGTGTGAGCTTCCCTACTGCAATTCCACGGCTGGTGGCCAGCGCGGGTGCCCGCAAATGGATCCCGTCTCGCGCTTACGCGCGGAAGCCGATCCGGTTCTGCGCGTGAGTTCATTTCACACGTAGCTGCTGTTTGGGGCCGTGCGTATTACAGTTCGAGCGATGGCGCACCTGAGGCGTTTCGGGAGGGCGTCTCGACGGACGGGAGTCGTGATGGCGCGGCCGAGATCATCTGGCAAGGGCAAGATGATCTATGCGCGCGCCTTCTTGGCGACGGCAGTCATCATGACCTGTCTATTCGTTGTCGGCCTGATCGGAGGGTTCGTAAGCCGGGGCACTCAACCACTGTTTGCCGCCGCTCTGTGGGTTGCTCTTGCACTCTTCGCAATGATGGCGGTCGTAGCGTGGATTCGTCGTGGACTGGCCTACGCAAAAGCGCGCCATCCGAAGGAGTAGTGGACCGGCAACCGCGAGGTCGAGCCGATGCCCGCAAGCCGATCCCATGGTGACGCATCAGCGCCGTGCTGATGCCGTTCGAGCGCGGAAGCGGATCCGTCAGCGTGCGGCTCTGACTAGTCCCACAACGTGTCTGTAGCGGGGCCTGCGGGCGAAGTCGGTCCAGGACCAGGTCGCTGGCCGGCCTTCTTCGGCGCAGAGGTGCAGCAGATCGTCGCCCATGACGATCGCGACGTGTGCACCCCACGCTGCATCCGAGTTGTTGAACAGCACAAGATCCAGGTCTTCGGCGTCGACCCGGTCGGGATGTTCGAGGCTCTGGTCCTCCCACAGCTCGCTGGATCGGTGCGGCGGGACATGAAGGCCGAAGAGTGCTAAGACTGCGTAGGCATATCGCTGGCAGTTGGCGCCGGACTCAAGTCCACCCAATTCCGACGCCTGCGGATGCGCTTCATAACGGTACGGAGCGACCGTCGCCCAGGCGGGCCAGCCGCCAACCGGCCGAAGCCGTCTATCGAGATCCTGCGCCTCCACGTCATGATTCCAACACGGCCGATCCACCTGCGCGCTGAACTCGACTACGTGCCGGCCGACTGGGCGAAACCGGATCTCTGGCTGGCGCATTGCTCCGAGTTCGAGTCGTCGGCGCGTGGGGGATTCTGCTGGGTGGGTTGGTTGTCGGCCGTGCCGTGCCGGAGAATCGCCGTGTCTGTGTGTGCATGCTGGTTCGATGCTTGGTCCCTCGCTGATTGGAGGAGTCGCGTGTCCGATGTCGCCGCTTCATCGTCGAGGCCGGTTCCGCATGCTGACCAGGTATTCGAGATGACGACGCGAGCGCACCTCGCGTGGCGGATGGCGATTCGGGTGGCGATCCTGCGTCACTTCTGGTGGATTGTGGTGTTGCCCGTTGTAATTGTCGCTGCCGGGTGTGGATTCGAAGTCTGGCGTGGGGTCACCACATCGTCGCGGGGTCCCGCCGTGATCGGGGTTCTTGCGCTGGCCATCGTGACTGGTTACGGAGTGTTTGCTGTCCTGCGTGAGGTGCGCCGTTACCAGCGGCTCGCGAGGGAGTCAGCGCGCAGACCGTTACGCCTCTCCACAGGTTTCGATGAGGACGGGTTCTGGTTCATTCGCAATGGCCGGGCTTTGTGGATCCGGTACGCCGCGATTGGCACCGTTCGGGTGTCCCTCGGCTGGGTGCTTCTGTGGACTAGGACGAGCGCGCGCACGATCGCGATACCTCGCGAACTCGTACCGCAAGACGCTCTCACTACCCTTCGTCGCGCCGCGCAGCACAACCAACGCGCAGGAGGCTCCGCAAATCCCTGGCGCCTCAGCGCCCACACACACGACAAACAGCAACACATCCCCACCGAGTAACACCCACCGGCCCGCTGACGGATCCGGTTACGGGCGGTCCGATGGTTGCTTATTGGATGCCCATGGCGAGGTTGATGCGGTCTTCGGGTTTGATGAGGTGGCTGTGGTCGTCGAGTCCGAGGTCGAGTTGCACCCAGTGCACGGTTCCGTTGAAGGCGCGGCGGGAGTAGTCGTCGGTGACGGGTGAGCCGAATTCGTTGCCGATGTCGAGGGTTTCGTCGGCGGAGAACAGGAACGCTTCTGTTTGCTCAATCCTTCCGGTGCCGGCTGCGACGCCGTCGATGTAGATGGTGCCGGATCCGCCTTTGCCGATCCCGCCTCCGTCGTATGTGAACTCCCATCTCACCTGGTGGTCGCCGGCAGGGATTTCGGTGGTGCCCTCGACGAAGTACCGTTCGAGTCCGAAGAAGTTGTAGCAGAACTTCGGCTTGCCGTTCTTGACGTAGAGGGAGAGGCCGCCTGTCACGCCGCCCTGGGCGATGATGACGCCTTCGGCCGGGTCGTCGGCAACGGTGATCTGCGCGGTGAGTGAGTACGAGATGTTCTTGAACGTGATGACCGAGTTCTCGGTGAGGCGGCCCATGCCGCGGAAGAAGAGTTGCTTCTTCCCCTGGACGAGGGTGGGGCGACCTGCCATCTCGGGCAGGCCACGTTCCACGAACCGGTCGTCGAGGGGCACGACCTGATACTTGACCGCCTCGATGAGCCAGAGCCGCTGCAGTTCGTGCAGACGGTCAGGATGCTCCCGCGAGAGGTCGCGCGCTTGCGTCCAGTCGGTCGTGGTGTCGTAGAGCTCCCAGACATCGTCGTCGAAAGCAGGAACCTTCGCGTCGATACCGGTGTCCCATGGAGTGCGGTGCTTCGTGACGGCGGTCCACCCCTTGTGGAAGATGCCGCGGTTGCCGAACATCTCGAAGTATTGGGTTTCGTGCTGATCGGGTGCGTCCGCGTCGTTGAAGGAGTAGGCCATGCTGACGCCCTCGATCGGCTTCTGCTGAACACCGTCGACGCTGACCGGGTGCGGCACGTGGGCAAGCTCGAGGATCGTCGGCGCGACGTCGATGACGTGGTGGAACTGGTTGCGGATCTCGCCCTTGCTGTGTATCTCTGCCGGCCAGTGCACGATCGTGCCGTTGCGGGTTCCGCCGAAGTGGGAAGCGACCTGCTTCGTCCACTGATACGGCGTATCCATGGCGTGAGCCCAGCCGACGGCGTAATGGTTATACGCCTCCGGGCCGCCGAGTTCGTCGATCTTCGATCTCAGGAATTCTGGCGTCTCGAGTGCGCCGAAGCCGCCGAGGGTGATCATCTCGTTGAACGTGCCCTTCAGCGACCCTTCGGCCGACGCTCCGTTATCGCCGATGATCACGAAGATGAGGGTCTCGTCGAGGATCTCCAGATCTTCCAGGGCATCCAGCAGCTGCCCGACGTGGTGGTCGGTGTTCTCGAGATATCCGGCGTAGATCTCCATCTGTCGGGCGAGCACGGGTTTCATCTCCTCGTCCACATCGTCCCAGGCGGGGATGCCGGCGCTGCGTTCGGTGAGTTGAGCGTCCGCCGGGACGACCCCAAGCTCCTTCTGCCGGGCGAACGTCTCTTCGCGCAGCTTGTCCCAGCCTTGATCGAATCTGCCGTGATACTTGTCCGCCCACTCCCTCGGCACGTGGTGAGGAGCATGCGTCGCGCCGGGTGCGTAGTAGGCGAAGAACGGCTTGTCCGGCATCAAGGCCTTCTGTTGGCGCATCCACGCGATTGTGTGATCGGTGAGGTCGTCGTTGAAGTAGTAGCCGTCGGACGGCTCACCCCACGGCTCTACCGGCGTGGTTCCCTCGTACAGGGCCGGGTACCACTGGTTGGTCTCGCCGCCAAGGAATCCGTAGAAGTACTCGAACCCCATACCGGTCGGCCACTGGCGGTACGGGCCCATCGGGCTGGTCTCCCAGACCGGCACCTCGTGGCACTTGCCGAACTGGGCGGTGCTGTATCCGTTGTATTTGAGCGTCTTCGCCAAGGGAGCGGCCGTGTTCGGCCAGATGGAGCTGTTGCCCGGCGCCGAAGTGGCCAGCTCGGTGATGTTCCCCATGCCGACCGAGTGATGATTACGGCCGGTCAGCAGCGCAGAACGGGTCGGCGAACACAAGGCTGTGGTGTGGAACCGCGTATAGCGCAGGCCTCCGGACGCCAACCGCTCGAAGTTCGGCGTCTGGCACGGACCCCCGAATGCGCTCGACGACCCGAAACCGGCATCATCGATCAGAATCAGCAGCACATTCGGTGCACCCGCCGGCGGGCGCAACGGGACGATCGGTGGATACGATGTGTCCGGATCCTTCGCGTCATACGTCGTCAGACTCGCAGGCGGCACATCGGGGTTCGGCAGGACCGTACGCTGCGGCACACTCTCCACACTCATACCCCGATGCTCACCCCGGACGCCCCATCCCGCGCTCCTCCACAACGGGTGAACAACCGAGACTCACATCAGGTTGACGGCCCTCTACCCGACCGACCCCACTACTCACCGAGAGGACCGCCCGAAGAGCGATCCGCTTCTGAACCGATCCTGCGTTGACGCGTAGGGTCAGATTCGCCGGGTGGCTGAGGCTGGCGAAGATCGCCATGTCGCGTATGTCCGTATTTGATCTGCTTGATGCTGAGCTGGACGGTGTCGGCCGCGTCCTCGATGACGTGACCGATCGGCAGTGGCATGCTCCTACACGATGCACCGGCTGGGATGTTGGAGCCCTTGTGGCTCACATGGGTATCGGTATCGGCCGAGTCGTCGAGTTCGCCGCCATCACACCGACTCCGACCGCCGAGCACGCGCCGAGCGCGCTATCGACCACTACCGTCGAGTCGCGGCGAGAACGTCGGAAGCGAATCGCGGTCGGTTGGTCGCCGGCGTCGATCGCCGGGTGAGGACGCCGGCCGAGGGCCGCCGAGTGTGGCGGGCAGCCCAGTCAGAGTTGGTCGCCTTGTGCAGTGCTCGCGGCTGCCGAAGCCTGATATCCACCAGGTGGGGATCAGTGATGCGGTTAGACCAGTACCTGAAGACGCGTCTGGTCGAATGCGTTGTGCACGGGATGGACCTCACCGACGCGCTCCACAGGCCGACGATCGCCTCAGAACCAGCCCTTCAAACCGTTGCCCTGCTGTTGTGTCAGGTGTCACGGATACCGCTGGAGCCCACCGACGATCTCGTGGAGATCATCGAAACCCTCACCGGTCGTCGCGCACCAGGACATGAACTCCTTGACCGTGCCCGCGAACACGGTGGAGTGATACCCGCACTCGGATAAGTGGTCGCGCGCCCAAAGCAACAGCGACGGTTGCCCGCAGGAGGATTCAGAAACGGTGCTAGAAGCGTTTGTCTCCGAAGCGTCCGTCTGTGTTGGCGGTCCAGCTCGCGCTGGGGTGCGGTTTGTACCGGCCGCCAGGGCCAACGTTGCGGCGAATCATGAGGTTGTCGAACATCGTCGAGCTCCGCAGAGCGAGTCGGGGGAGTTCCTTTTCGCCGGTGTGTCGTTCCAGCCCGATGAAGTAGGCACCGGCCCGGCACGCTCTCATCTGCACGCGTCGATACCAGATGAACCCGATCCCGAAGAGCGGAAGGGCAACCACGAGATCAGACAGAGCCACGATATTTCTCACATCAGGGTTGGACCGGAAAATGCCTCCCAGGACCATCGAGGCAAGCACGTAAGCCAGGAACACCGCGATCGTTCCGGAAAGTATCCGAGTTGATCGGGCTCGGAGTGTTGTCGCCTCAGAACCGATCCGCGGTTCCCATTCGTAGTCCATCTGTTCTCCCCGCTGCTCCCTGCTCAACCCGTCCTATCCGCTTCTGGCGGGCCGCCGGTGGGACGCGTCAAGTTGCAGGAGCTGTTTACCTGTTTTGGGTGAGGTAACTGTCTGGCAGGGGATATTCGGTTTCGCAGATAATCCGGGCGAGGGCTTGTTGTTCGATGGTGCCGGAGGTTGTTCGTACGCTTCCGTTGACCGCTGTCGCTGGGATTCCGTTCTTCGTGAAGCAGCGCGCCGTCACCGTTGCTTCTTCGGAGGGTGCGATGACCCGGATGAAATGCACATCGGGGATGGTCGTGTGCGGGTCCTTGGCACGTAGCGTTGCGACGTCTTGAGCGAGCTTTTTGTGCAGCTGGCCCGTCCGCGCTGTTCGGCCCATAGCTGGAAGCGACGAGCTGGGGCGGTGTAGGTGCGTTCGTCGCCGTGCAGCCGGCCGTCATTGTCAGTACGCCGATGAAGACGAGGCCCCAAACTGCATGTCTTGTTCGCACCCGTTTCTCCGCTCGTCAGGCCCGGGATGAATCTAGTCGCCCGGGCGATGCTCACGACAGACGTTGCGATCCGAAATAGGGATCAGAAGAGACGGGATGAAGAGCGAGCAGCCAGCGTCAATCACGAACTGGTTTCCTGCCGCGGTCGAGGGGGCTGCAGCAGTCCCGGACGACAACAAATCGATCCGCGCGCCCGCTAATGGATCCGACTGCGTGCGGCTTCGATGCCGCTGCCGTTGCTGACAATGCCCTCGATCCGGAACCAGGGACCCCGCTTGGGATGTATCCAATGATGGCTTGAGCGCGACCTTTTCGGAGTCGGGCATCTGTTCGGGGGACCCGGAAGGATGCCGGACGCAGCTATAGAGAGCCGCATGGACGACGATGGCCTCGGGACGCCAAACTGCCCGTATTGTCTCGCGCCCTTGGAACTCGCGGTGCCAAGCAATCGCCCTGCTGGTCGTGCCCGGAGTGCGAACTGATTGTCCTTTGACCTCGCTAGCGGGGCCGGCGCATGTAGACGTGCAGGATCCCTCGGGAGGTTTTAATGCTGCTGACGTCGCCGAAGCGGTTGACACGGGCAGCAAGCGCTTCGTCTGCGGCCGTCATGTCCAAGCGGGCGTGCTGGCCTGTGGCACCGATCAGCTTGGCGTATTCACCACCCATGGCCTGAAGGATGGACACAAGTTCCGACATAGTCACCGTGGAGAGGTGAGACTGAAGGAGACGAACAATCACCTCGTTGGACACGCGCTGCGAGGCGATCCGTGCAATTTCGGCGAGTGGCACGGCCATGTCTCGGGTCAGGGCGTACTCCGCAACGACGGTGAGCGTGGCGCGATTCGCGCTCACAGTGAACACTGCGAACTGCTCGACGATTTCGTCGCGCACTGCAAGAGGCACGTCTGTGCTCCCGATGAGGAAGGCTAGCTGCCCAACAGGCACTTCCGTCGGCGTCATAAAGCTTGTGAAGTTCTTCGACTTCATGATCGCGAACGCACGTCCTTCTGCGTCGCCCTGCGCCAATTGACCGAAGGCAGCGGCGTCGTCTTGAGCGATCTTGGCTTCGATCAGGCGGCCGACGAGCTCCCCCTTCTCCACCGGGATCTGCGCGGGATCCAGCCAGTCATCGAGGCTCAGGCTCGCGATCAGACCAGTGCGGACCGCGGCGGACGGCAGCATGGTGCTCGCCTGCAGGATTAGCGCGGCGAGTTGGTGTTTCTCGACTTCAGTGTTCGCGTCGGTCGTCGCGATCGATCCTGCCTTAGTGAGCATCGCGGCCACGGCGCCGTCCATCCCAATTTCATCGATGTAGGCCAGTACGTTCGTCAGGGTTACGCGGAATCGCCCGTGCTCGGCGAGGGCCTGTCACGTATCGGATGAGATAACGTCCAGGTCGTCGAGGATGCATCCATCGCTTGCCCGAGCGACCACGCCGTCGAGTTGCCGTGCATCCGATTGGAGCACGTCCTGCAGCACGCGCACGAAAGCTTCTGGCTTCGTAATCGTCTGGTCGTCTTCCTCAAGGCTGTTCAGGTACGCCACGAGATCTTCGAGTATCCGCTGGTAGACATTGTCGTCTGCCTCAGCGATGGTGTCGAGGGCGAGGTCTTCGGTCTCGACCGGCAGCGCAGTCACGAGGTTCGGAAGGGTGACCTCGTAGGCGTGGGCGCTGATGATTGCGTCGAGAGGTGCTTGGGACAGGGGCGCAAGCACCGGCAGACGGAGCGAAAGACGCTTGGCGAGATCGCCCAGTGTTTGCGCCTGCTCGGCAGTGGTATCAGCAGAGGTGAACACAGCGAGGCTTGCGTAGTGATCCTCAAGGTAATCGCGAACAGCATCATCGATGTCGTAGGGCATGTCGGGTGTGAGGTGCTCGAGGGCGACGCCCACAAATGACAGGCGATCACCGTCGGACAACGCCGCCTCGGTGACAAGGTGCGGCAGAATTCGCGACCAAAGCGGCGCCATACGTTTAACGAATGCAGCCTGCTGCGCTCCGGCCTCGAAGTGGGCTGCGATGAAGTCGCGCTCTGTCTGCCCGAACGCGGTGAGCTGACGAAGGACGATCTCGGCCCCGCTATCTTCGTGGGCCAGCAGGTAGTCGACGATGCTCAGGTTGTAGGCGACGCGCTCGCGCAGAATCGCCCGACTTTTCTCCCGGAGTACCGACTCGACTTCGTCGTCCTTGAGGACGTAGAAGTAGTCGACGACGCCGGTGTCCACGTTTTTCAGTATGAAGTTCATGGCATTTGTGGTGACACGCGCGGCGTAGAACGTCGAGGTGTAGAGGGTGAAGTTTCGATCGATGTAACCGTTCGCGACGAGCTGTACGGCAAGCTCGGAGCTCAGTCGAACGTTGACGAGATCTTCGAACGATCTCGCTTGCCCCGCTCGTTCGATCGTGAACTCCCTTCGTTCCATGAGTTCGTTGAGATCCGCGCGAGCGAGGAAGCGGCGATCCTCATTCATCTTGGCGTTCTCGTCCTTGAGCCGATGCCGCTCGCGCGTCGCAAGCTCGTCAGTATTAAGTGGGTCGCCGACGATGCCGGCCATCTCCACTCGGGAAATCGACGCGCTTGAAGTTCCCCACCGGGACCGAAAGCTGAACTGGAACGGCTGTTCGCCCTCAACAAATTGCCGCCAAAAGTCGTCGGTGCGCAGCTCTTCGACGGACCTCTCCTTCCCGAGATAGGTCCGCGTCAGGATTGCGAATTCGGTGACAATGGAGAATCGGTTGATGAAGTTGACCAGGCGATCGCCGAACTGCTCGCCCTTCCCAAAGACCGGGTTGACGGAACGCATCGCCCCTCGATTGAGACCGATCTGCTGAATCATGCCGTTCGTCACCGCGTTCACCAACTCGGTGCGATCCCGATATAGGTCGTCGAGCTTGCTCTTGCCCAATCGGATGAGCTCGAAGTCGGCGAGATGGATGCTCTTGTAGACGACCATCGCGAAGAGCCCGTCCTGGCTGAGTTCGAGTGTCCCGGCGTCGATGACTCGTTCTTTGAAAATCACGAACTCGTTGCGGATGTTCTTGATGAGTCTCATGTCGGCAACGTGCCGCGCCACCAGGTCGATGAGGTCCTCCGACACTTCGTGGGTAAAGTCGCCCAGCGTCCGATCAAGGAGGTCCCTCGCGCTGCGATGGGTGATGAACGGCACCACCGGGATGACCAAGCTGAAGAACTTGGTGCGGTTGGCGCGTGCCAATTGCGATTCGGCGGTGTCCGATGGACCAGACACCGCCTCCGGCTCGTCCCCTTCACTCGCCATCTCTTCTTCGGCGGCGCGCTCCCCGAGCTCGTCGAAGATGCTGTCCTTGATCGCATAGATGAAACGCACCTTGCGGCTGCGGAGTTGCTTCGCGCTATTCAGGAGCGTGTTGAGCGCGCGCAGCGTCTCGAAGATGTGCGGATCATCGAATCGATCGATATCCTCGAAGATGACAATGTCGCGCTCGACGATCTCGAAGAAGTAGACGATCTCGTCGAGATATTGATCAAAATACGTTCCGGACTCGGCGGAGAGCGAGATGCTCGCCGAACCAGCGCTTACTTGAGATATCCGGACGCGGTTGTGAAACGCCAACAGGACGAAGAACGTGACGGCGGCCGCCACGACGAAGACGATGCCGTACATCAGCGGCTGCCAATCCGTCGGCAGCTTGGCCGATGTGGCGAGCGTTTTGGTCCAGCCCGCAAGCAAGAAGATGACTGCGACAGGAAGCGCGATCAGGAGCGACAGCCCGATCTGTCGCCCAGCTCGGAAGCGACTCATGCGGCGATAGCGCGAGCCAGGCATCTTGACCGGATCCTGGCTGTAAAGCAGTTGCTTGACGATCTCCTTCTGGATCTGATTCGTCTTGCTCAGGGCATGGCCGCTTGCGGGGTCAACGGGCTCATCGTCAAAGCCGAGCGTGGAGAGTGAGATCGAGATGACCCGCTTGTTGTATTGCCGGCCTACCTCACCCAAGATGCTGTTCTTGCCCACCCCGTAACTCCCGGTCAGCGCGATGTTCTTGACCTCGGGATCCGCTAGAGCGGATTCGATCGCGTCGAAGTAGACCCGGTGCTGTTCAGGGTCGTACTCCGGGGTGAGCGGCAGGAGTCTCGGCGCTGACCCACTGTTCGCAGGCTTCGCCGTCAACCTCTTCAGTAGCCACTCCAGGGCCTTCGTAATCATCGCTCGCATGCTGGGCCTGATTATGGCAGCGCGCGCCGACACGTCATGCACGAGCGAAATGCGCGGATCTGAGTTCGCTGTCCATATAACGACGCTTCGTCCATTGCCTCGTAAGCCTTCATGCCCAATAACTAGAGACGCCACAGCATATGCAGTCTCCCCACGCCCATAGCAGGACCCGCGCTTGCGGGCGCCCGCAAGCGGGTCGATCAGCGTTCGCGGACTGGCGGCGCTGGTCCCGCGTGCCCGTCGTTGAGGTCGCCGCCCGTCTACCCCGCCCGACGAAGTGCCCGATGACGGTGCGCTAACTAAAGCACTCCGCCAGTTTGCTGAGTGGACGATTCGAGCACGTCTCGTCGCGCGCTCGGGTGATGATGTTTGTGTGATTGGTCAGCGTCCTTCTCCGCGTCCCGGTGGTGTTAACGACAGGGATGCTGTGGAGCTGTGTCGCGAATGGATGGTGTACCTCGGGGAAGCCGACACTGTCGTTGCGGTCGGCGACACATCAGCGATCTGTGACTTGTACAGCTCGCGCTACGTGGCCCTGGTCGACAACCATCGCGGCAACATCGGGCTCCCGTTGATCGAGCGTGTTCGCGCCTTGGTGGCTTCTGATGGTCGCCGAGGTTTAATCTTCCATTCCGGTGGTTGCCTTCCCGATGCCGGGGTCACCGCAGAACGGGTTGGGATCGCGGTGATCATGTTCGACCCTGAGAATGGTGAGATCGAGGCTAGAAACCGGGTCGCGATCCCGATCTGTCGCGAGTATCGCTTGCTCTAGAGGCTCGGAGTGGAGTGTCCGGCTACAGATGGGACGACGAGCGGGGCGGCGGCGTCGGGTGAGGCGGCTCGGCGGAGTTCGGCGCGGGCCGCTTCTCGGGAGGCGTCGATGGTTGCCTCGATGGTGCCGCGTTGGAGCATATCGATGAGCGCGGTCTTCGCGGCCCGCGTGTTTGGCGCGGTCAGGATGATGTTGTTGCTCTCGCGTCCGCGGGTGAGTCCCACGTAGAGACCGGCGGCGTCTACGCCGGGGCCGACGAGTGATCGATCGGTGGTTTCGCCCTGTGCGCCGTAGACGGTGGAGGCGTAGCCGAGGTGGAGGTGCTGTGTCGCGTACTCGTGCCGGACCTTGCGGAGTTGTGTGGAATCGGTCGCGGAGGCGAGCAGGATCGACTCGTCGCTGATGCTGGCGATGACCCAGCTCTGCCGGTTCTCCACTCCTGCCAGGGAGTCGTTGCGTCGTGTTTGGACCACATCACCCTCGAGCAGGAGTTGGCCGGCCTGGCCGGTCGCGGTGCGGTCGGTGCGCAGTGAACCGTCGCTGATGCGGCGCGTTTGGATGGCTTCGCTGACCGTTTGCGCTTCGGCGTGTGTGGCGGTGACGAGCGAGATTGTCTTGCGTGCACTGGTTGCATTCAGCCACGCGTCGACCATCACCTGCTGCGCTTCGCTCGTGTTGTTCACCTGCCGGACGTGTCCGGTTTCGATGAGTCGTGTCGCGACCGCTTCGCGTTCCTCAGCACCTCGTGCCCTGCGCAGTTCACGCGTGAGCTCGCCCCACTGCGGGTCCTTGAACCGGTGAATATCGATCAGCTCAATGTTGTTGGCGCTCGCTCGCCGGATGAGTTCCATGGCGCCGGAGTGGCCGACGGGAAGAGCCTGCTGCGGGTCGCCGACGGCGGTGAGGCTGGTGCCGGTCTCGCGGACGAGTTCCACCAATGTGTTGGCCGTTTCCAGTTCGAGCATTCCGGCCTCGTCGACCACCACCCGGTCGCCAGCCCGCAGGGCGTGGTCGCGCGGTCCTGTATAGGTGTTCCCGGTGGCCGGGTCGGTTTCTCCGGGGACCAATCGGGTCCATTCGGTGTGTCCGGCGGGATCTTCATGCCACCTCCACCCGTAGGCATGGAGCAGTTGATGCAGAGAAGACGCGTCAGCTCCGGACTCCCGGCCCGCCACGGTAGCGGCCTTCTTCGTGGGAGCCACCACCACCAACCGTCGGCCTTGAAGGTGCAGGGCGGCCGCGGCAACCTTCAACATCGTCGTCTTCCCCGTGCCGGCCGCACCGATGACCGTTGCCAGCCGATGCGTGCCAGCGATCGTCGCCGCGCCCGCGATCTGCCCTTCATCCAAGTGCTTTCCCGGCTCGATCACGGCCGCCAGACGAGTGATCGCTTCCACAGCCTGCGCCGCACCATCAATCGGGAACAACTCCAGCTGTCCGGCCAACGAGTTCTTCACGATCGCAGTTCGTGTCGCCACAAGGTGCTTCACGTGATCCGGCACCTGCTCCTCATCGAGGAGGTGCACGGTATGCGAGGTAATCGCGCGCTCGACTAGGTCGGTCACGAGGTGGTCGAGGGTGTCGCGTTCGGTGACGGGTCCGGTGGTGGCGAGGGCACGGAGGACGCCGGCGCGGACATCGAACACAGAGAAGCGGCCGCGTCTACGGCATCCCGCTGCCCACTATCGAGCGCGATCCCGCCGTCCCCGCTGTCGTCGACACCATCGAGCACCTCTTCGGGGAGGTCTGGTCCCGAGGCCACCTGACCACACGAGACCGACGACTGATCGCGCTCGGCGCAACCACGATGCTCGGCCGCCAAGACCTCCTCGAGACCCAACTCCGCGGAGCACTCACCAACGGCGAGCTCACCCCCGCACAACTGCGGGAGATCGAATACTTCATCAACTACTACGCCAGCGTGGAAAACGGTACCGCCATCCTCTACGTGGTCGAGAAACTCATCGCCGAACACCCCGGCGCATGACACCGTAAGCGGATCCATCATCGTGCGGAGGGGAACCAGCGTGAGGGCGGGGCAGCTTGAGCGGGCTCTATTTGCTTCGGTATCTGGATAAGGATTCCAGTGTGCTGACGAGGTCGCACAGTAGCAATTGGCTAGGAGCTGAAGTCCAGCCGCGGTGCGCCCGCTCCTCGCATATCGATGGCGAAGCTGACCTCGAGCCGGTCCACGCCCTCAAGCGTCATGGGTCCGGATAACTCTTCCACCATCGCAACGATTCCATTGCTGAGCGTTCCGAAGCGCCTAATCTCTCCGACGTGTGCGAGTGCTTCGACCGCGTCCGCACTTGCCACTGCTATTGAGCGGTGGGGATGCGATCTGTCGACTGTCGCGCTTGCCGGGAACACATAGTGCTGACCACCAGCTGGAGCGAGTTGCCATTGTCCATCCGGCTCATCGGCCATCAATGTCGGATCGTTCGAAACGAAGAAATCGCCGCGGTCGAGCACGTCCAACATGAGTCGAGCACCGTACTCGGACAGACTGGCCGATGCATATCGACTTCCCAGATGCTGGAACGCCAGAGCGCGGTACATATATGCGTAGCGCGCACGCGCCTCGGCGATCCTCTCGCGATCATGGTCGTTTTGGGGTGTCAGCACGTCGCGGTCCGCTTTGGCATGAAAGATCGACGTGCGAAACTGGGCGTACATTTCGTCGAAGATCGCGTTCGCAGGCGACTTGTCAGACGGCGGTGCATACTGCGTCAAGTCGACGATCGTGGCGGCCTCTTGCAGAGCACGCTTTAGCCAAGCGCTCTCACGTTCAGGCAGGCTTTCGGATGCGCGAGACGGAACCATCGAACTGAGGATGGACTCGATTGCGAGGTAGGTGTTGCGGAACGAATCGAAAAGGTCCGACGTTGCCTCGGCGATGCGGTAGTAACGCATGCTTGGGTGCGAGTCGAGGGTTGGCGGCTTCGGTTCCGGCGGCAAGGTGCCGTCTGCATTCCTGACCTCGATGTGTGCGTTCCCGGCGATCTTTGGCCGCGCATAGCTGACGATGCGGGCAGTCACACCATTGTCGGATGTCCACTTGACCACGGCTGCGCTGTCGTTTTGGTCGAGGAGAGCGGCACTGCCGTGGTTGCTGTGCAGGAGGTCCAGCCCGTGGTTAGCGGTCGAGCGCGCCGCATCGTAAACCTCATCGAAGGTATCGCCATGCAATCCTCGAAGCACGAGGAATGGTGAGTTTGCCGGCAAGAAGAGTTCGCTGCCGTCCTCGATTTGGACGGTCTGCGGGGTACTCACCGGACTGCCCGCGAGTTTTAGGACCGCGCATCCGTCGGGGCTCAGAGGGATTCGGTCAAAGCTCGCCACGAGCGTCAGGTTACTCGTTCGCGTGCGGTGGCCCAGCGTCCTTAGTCGCCTATCCGATTCGTCTCCGACCCATATCAATTAACATGTGGAGCCCGCCCGCGCGCGATGCCCTCATAAGCATCCTTCACTGGAACAGGTTGAGTGCTTGGCGGTACCGCTGGTTGTTGGTGCGTGTTTCGGTGGTGACGAGTAGTCCGTTAGAGCCGATCCTCCGGGTGAATGTGCCGCGACACGGGATCTCGACGATCTTGGTGAGACCGGCCTTCCACGCCGGGATTACGGCATCGAGGAGTGACCTTTCAACATCGCGGGGAGTTTCACGCTGTTGAACGATTGTGGTGTTCTCCCACGCACGGTGGCCGCCGGAGTACGCCGCGGTCCCGAACTTGTCACGCCAGGTTGGCCCGCGCAGTTGGAGGAAGAGGGCGCGATGCTCGTCGGCGCTGAGATCAGTGCGGCGGACACGTCTGAAGAGTTCGTCGTCTTGTTGCGTCCCAGCGTGGCTGAGGCACGCGGCCCACACCTCGGGCCAACCGGCCTCCCACTCCGAGAGAGGGGCCGCTGCACGAGCGGCCGGTTCCACCGGTTCCGGTGTGACCATCAGCCCCGGTGGTAGATCACCGCCCCGGGGTCGCAGACCCCATGCCTGACGAATCCAGAGCAGGTCGAGCAAAGGGTGTGGGGTGTCGATGGTGAGCATCATGTCGTGCGGCCACGGGTTCCGCCGCCTGGGCAGCAACGCGCGCATCCTGACCTCCTCCACCTGAACACGATCATCATCGATCCGCGCACCCACTCAGCGGAAGACGCGAAGTGGATCTCGCCCGGTGATCGCCGCCGTCGCCCGGTCAGGTAGAACGGGCCCATGCAGATCTCTAGTCTCGATACCTACGACGTCAGCGACGAGGTCACCTTCCCGGTGTATCGGGTCACGTTCTGGCTCGCACCCAAGAGACCGTCCGCACTCGAGAGCTCTCCATACCCGATGGCGTTCAATGCTGAGCGTTACCGCGTGACCGGCGCCCGCGACGTCCATGAGGTCCTGAAATGGGCGACAAACGATGGACGCCACTACGAACTCTTCATCGAACTGCCAACCGACGGTGCCGACGGTGTCGGGGTTGTACGTCTGGCCGGATTCAACCCGGCGACAGCCGCATACGCCCGCCCGGCGGACTACCTCTCCGACGCGACCCTCGCAGCGTCCACCGTCGCCTGGATCCGCGCACAAGAACACGACATCTGACCCAACACCACCCAAGCCAACCGCGCGCAGGCGGATCCTTTGTGATGCATCAGCGCTGTGCCGCGGTGGTTTCGGCGCTCAGGCGGATCGTGCTGCGGGCATCTTTGTCGGCGGGGTGCGGGAGACTTTTCTCGAGTTCGATGACCGATAGAGATCCGCGTGAGCACGCAGTACGTCCGGAAGACCTGAGTGGGCTGTTCGTCGACCGCGCGAATGCGGGCGACGTTGATGGTGTGGTTGAGCTGTACGAGCCGAGTGCGGTACTGGCTCTTCCCGACGGTCGAACGGCTACCGGCGCCAAACAGATCAGGCGCTTCTACTCTCAGCTCCTCGCCGACAGACCAGCATTCACGCCTGGCCCGCAGCGACCGGCGCTTCGCAACGGTGATCTTGCGCTGACCTCGACGCGCACTCCGGTCGGCGCCACGACCGAGGTTGCTCGCCGCCAGGCTGACGGTACGTGGCGGTGGGTTATGGACCAGCCCAACGTCCTGAGCGATTGACCGCGAAGGCGAGAATGCCCGCAACAGGATCACCAGGGCTCCGCATCTTCTCACCGTGCTGCACAATCACCACTTCGCTCCGCGTGCCCGGCCCTCACCCCAATGTCGACCGCGCCCATCTACCGACGGATCACAGGGCGCTTCGCTGCGCCAGTACCGGGATCCACATCAGCGGTCGACGGTGAGGTGGTCTGCTGGGTTGTTTTTGAGGCTGTCGAGGAAGAGCGTGGTGCGCTCGGCGTAGACGGTGGCTGTTGGTCGGCCGAGGTGCCTGAGGGCGAGAGCGTTGCCGACGTCGAAGTAGTACAGATCGGCGACGGTGAAGCCCGGCCGGAGCACTGCGGCGGCGTGTGCACGGTTGATGAGGCGTTGCGTGACGGTTGTCGCTGCCGTAGCGAGCTTGGCGAGTTCCGGGGATTCCGGGTGAGTCGCGACGAGGGCGTCGATCGCTGCAGGCTCTCGGTAGTGGAGTAGGCGGCGCTCGGTCACGTAGCTCGCGAACGCGCTCCACGGATCGTCAATTGCTTCTGCGCGCTCACCGATCTCGTGCATGGATGACCCGACGAGCTCCCCGATCACGGCATCGACAAGGCCCGCACGGCCACCGAACCGGTGATAGATCGTGCCTTTGGCCACACCGGCTGCGGTCGCGATCTCCTCCATCGGGGTATCGAGCCCTCGCCCGTGGAAGGCCTCGATCGCGGCGCGTGTGATCTGTTCGACGCTCCGTCGAGCATCCGCTCGAAGTGCGCGGGATCCCGTTCTGGTCTGCTCTGCCATCGTCCCGATTCTAGCAAATTGACGGTGGCGTCAAATTGACCTACCTTTTTAACTTGCCTAATGCGTCAAGATAAGGGAGCAAACATGCCGAAGTCGATCGCGATACTCGGAACCGGTCCAGGGCTTGGTCAGGCGGTGGCCCGCCGCTATGCGCAGGAAGGATACGATCTGGTCCTTGTGGCCCGTCGGGCCCGTCCGCTCGACGAGTTCGCGGCACAACTGTCCGACTTCCACGTGTCGGTCTCGACCATCGCAGCCGACTTGTCCCAGGAGGGCTCTTCGGCTCAGGTCATAGACGAGATCCGAGCAGCAGTCGGCTGTCCCACCGTGCTTTACTACGCCTCGAATCCCGGCACCCCGAACGCCGGCTTCCAGCCGGCGACGACCCTGAGGGCCGGGCCCGTGCGGGCGTACATGCAGCATGCGCTCTACGCACTGATCGACCTCGTCCAGGAGTTCCTGCCGGAGATGACCGAACGCGGAGAAGGTCAGATTCTCGTCGCCCAGGGGACAGCAGCGCTGCAGGGACTCCCGAATATGAGCGGACCCGGCCTCGCACTGGCCGCGCAACGCAACTATCTACAGTCCCTCGAAGCCGAAACAGACTCCCGCGGCATCTTCATCGGACGTCTCTACATCGGCGCAGCGATCACTGGAACCCCGTTCCACACAGCCATGCTCGCGGCGGCTTCCGACAGCACTGCTGCCCCCGAATTCCCGATCGTCACCCCCCGAAGACTGGCCGACCAGCTATGGGACATGACCATCTCCAACACCCACGAGATCACATACCCCGACAACCGGACCTCGCCCGAAACGAAGTCGCCCGAAGCCGCCACTGCAACCGAGGTGGCGCCGCCATGCTGAGAACCGTTAGAACCTCTTTGGGGGCCCGGGCGCACCCCTGCCTCCGAATCCTCCATGATGCCTCCACGTCACTGCGAGCCATGTCGCACATCGGCAACATGTTGACGGATTGACCGTATCGCAATATGTTTACACTCTGAACATATAGGAGGTGTCATGACCCTGCCCGAACTCGCGGTTACCGACGACCGGCTGGCGGCGCTGCTCGCCACCGATGAAGACCTTCGTCGTCTTTTCGATGGTGACTGGATCCGATACCGGACATCCCCTGCACTCCAAGAGCTCACCTGGGCGGCGCATTCGACGTGTGCGACTATCAATCGGATCTACTACGACGACCCTGCCGGAGCGCAGCGGCTGTTCCGCGAACTGGTACCCGGCGCGGGATCCGGTATCGACTTCCGGCCTCCGATCAGCATCGACTACGGAATGCTCCTGACAATCGGGGACCGGACATTCATCAACACCGACTTCCTCATCATCGGTGGGGGACAGGTCACGATCGGCGCCGACTGTCTCATCGGACCACGTTGCGGTATCTACACGCCTAACCACGCGCAGGACATCTCACGCCGACTGGAAGGCTGGGAACTTCCCGAGCCAGTCGTGATCGGAAACAATGTATGGCTTGGCGGATCAGTCACCATCACGCCAGGCGTCACCATCGGCGACAACAGCATCATCGGAGCTGGATCTGTCGTCACCAAAGACATCCCGGCCAATGTCATCGCCGTGGGCAACCCCTGCCGACCGATACAACCGATTCCGGACCAGTCACCGAGCAGGCCCGACCGGCCGACGTCCGGCGCTTGATCTCGTACGCTGCATCGAGGAAGTAGCCGCCTGCAAGTCTGTCGCCCACCAGGGCGTGTTGCTAAGCGGTTGCTGGAGCGCGGGGGGACGGCCGCCGGCCTCACCTTTTCGGTGCACAAGAACGACGCGATGCTCTCAGTGGCGGCTGCGCGACCGGGCATCATGGGTGCGTTGTGGTGGCCCGGGTACCACTCGAGTTGCGGCTACCTGCGTGTAGATCCTCCGATAGAACAGACGGCGCGCTGGTGATCCGCCGCCGCCGCCCAGGACAAGTGGTCGGGTGATCTCAGCGAGCCGATTGCGGGCATCGTAGCCGTCGGACGCAGCGCGCTACCTGCGGGACGCCAAGACGGGCGGACCCGGCTCGGTGCCGGGGATGAACGGCACGATCGCCGCCAACAGGGAGCGTCGACGCGTCGGCGTTCGCGTGGAGGTCGAGAGCCGGCCCAATCGTCGGACGAGCTGCGCTCGGGGGTTGCGGCTAAGGTTCTGGTGTCGGCGCGTGTCGCGGGCGAGGGTGAACGGGAGGGCCAGTCTCTCCCTCGTCGCGGGCCAGGTGCTCGTCGTCAGCCTGCCGCGAGAATGTTCGCCGGAGTGCTTTATGGCTTGTGGACACCGTAGAGGAGTTCGTTCAGCCGACCATCGTCGGCGCCCCGGAATCCGCCCCGACTCTTTCGGCGCGGTGTGCGATCGGCCTAGCAGAATATCGGCTGGTGCTGGTGCCTCAATGGAACGCTGCGGCACCATTGACCGCGAGAACGGTGCCCGAAGCGAATCCGCCGGCGTCTGATGCGAGGTACAGCGTCGCTGCTGCGACGTCGGCTGGCGTGCCGGCCCTCCGGAGTGGCGTAGCGGCGATTGTGGTGAGCTGGTCGGCCTCCGGTGTGAAGCGCGCGTGAAACGGTGTCTCAAGGATGAGGCCGGGCGCGATTGCCGAAACGGCGATACCACGCGGTCCGAGCTCTTTCGCGAGCGCGCGGGTGAAGCCCTCGACCCCAGCCTTGGCGGCAGCGTAAGCGCCTGCACCCGTGCCACCACCGTTGTGTGCAGCAAGAGAGGAGATGCTCACGATGCGGCCCCCGTCGGTCATGAACGGAAGGGCAGCACGGACGGCATAGAAGACGCTCGACAGGTTCAGATTGATCACCTGGTGCCAATGTGCGTCGTCCGAGTCATCGGTCGCGCGGCGCGCGACGAGCCCTCCGGCATTGTTTACGAGAACATCGATCCGGCCGTCGAGCATTGTGGCGAGCCGACCCACGGTTGCCGTCACGCCGGCGGGGTCGGTGGCCTCCATCCGCTCGGCGAACACCCGCTTGGCGAGATTCTCGGTCACGGGGGAGGTATGCGTCGTGATGGCCACCCGATCGCCAGCGAGTAGGAACGCCTCGGCGATGCCGAGGCCGATGCCTGTTGCACCGCCGGTGATGAGAACGCTGCGGTCTGTAGGGGGTGCGGTCACGGGGGTCTCCATCCTGGTCGAGTCAGTTGACGGCGGGGCGCATGACGATTTCGCTGACATTGGTCCGGGCGGGCAACCGGATAATCGCGAGGCAGACGTCGGCGACGTCTTCGGGCTGAAGCGCTTTCGCCAACTCTTGCGGGGATGGCGCAGAAGGGCGATGCCGCATAAATGGAGTATTGATGAGGCCCGGTGAGATCGTCGTGACCCGCACACCGTCGCCGCCCGTCTCAAGCGCGGTGGCCCGAGCCAGTGCATCGAGCCCCGCTTTGCTTGCCTGATACGCGACACCGGAGAAGTCGGGGACAAGAGCCGACACGGAGGAGATGTGAATGAGCAGCCCGTCGCCTTGGGCGCGGAAGTGCGGCAGGACCGCTTGGGTGAGGTGAAACGCGGAGGTGAGGTTGCTGTCCAGAACAGTGCGCCAGCCGGCTTCGTCGAGTTCCGCGAGTCGGCGCGCTTTGAGATTGATCCCGACGGCGTTGACGAGAACGTCGATTCCATCCGCCTTAGCTTCCAGCTTCGCCACGGCGTCATGGGTCTGCTTTGCCGAAGTTGCATCGGCGACTGCGAGGTGCGCCGTACCGCCAGCCTCGGACACCTCGGCGCGCAGGGCGTCGAGGCGGCTCGCGTCGCGCCCTAGAAGCAGGAGCGTCGCGCCGTCCGCTGCCGCGCGGAGGGCGATGGCTCGTCCGACACCCCCGGCCGCGCCAGCGACCAGGATTCGGCGGTTGGATGCGGTCATGTGTTTCTCCTGGACGTCGACTCCCGCTCCACCAAGGTGGGCGCGAAAACCAGCGAGTGAAGCGATTCGCCGGCCCTGGCTTCGTTGATCGTGAGCGCTACCACAGCTTCAGCCATCTCTCGCAACGGCTGGTGGACCGTGGAGAGGGTGGGGGATATGAGGCCGCCGATCGGGATATCGTCGAAGCCGACCACGGCGACGTCGGTGACGTCGCGCCCAGCATCTCGGATCGCCGCGACCGCGCCGAGAGCAAACATGTCGTTGATCGTGACCAAGGCGGTCGGCGGATCCTGGAGTTCGAAGAGAGCATGCACTGCCTCACGCGCGAGGGAACCGCTATCTGTATCGCCGAGCTCGGGTGAATCGGACACAAGTGCTTCGTCCAGTTGGATGCCGTTTTCCGCCAGCGCGCGCCTGTAACCAGCGAATCGCCGGACGCGGCTGACCGTGCGGATCGCGCCCGACACGAAGGCGATCCGCCGGTGCCCCCGCTCGACGAGGTGCTGTGTGGCCATCCATGCGCCAGCTTCATTGTCGACGCTGACGCTCAGCAGCTCAGGAGGATCCGTCTCCTCGCGTTCGCGGTCGAACGCGACGATCTGCACACCAGCGTCCATCGCGGGTCGAAGGTGTTCGAGCGACGGCAGTGAGGTGGAGAGCACAATGTGCTCGACACCGTCCGCCCACAGCTGCTCGACATAAGCCCGTTCCCGGTCGGGATCGCGCTCGGTGTTGCAGAGATAGATCTGCCGCCCGCGTGCATGGGCCGCGGTCTCAAGGTAGGCGGCCCATGAACCCCAGAACGGGTTGGCCACGGAGGGAACGATGAGCCCGAAGGTGAGATTCGGGGCACCACGCAATTGCTGCGCGATCCGGCTCGGCCGGTAGGAAAGCGCCTCCATCGCCTCGAGCACCCGGCGACGAGTCTCCGGCTGCATCAGGTGGTCCCGCGCGTTAAGCAGATTCGAGACCGTCGACGGCGACACCCCTGCGGCCTTCGCCACATCCTTGATGGTTGCGATCGCTGACCCCTGCCTCTGGTTGACGCGTTTCGGATTCACTGTATCGTTGCACAAGTTCCGTCTTCCAACGTTATAACGAGGAGTTCGAATGGTGCACGACGATCCGACGACGACCTGGAGCGTCTTCACGAAACCCTGGCGAGTGCAGTCGATCGGCGCTCTCGGAGAGCTGGTCGCGGGCATGGGATTCGATGCCGTCGAACTGCCGGTGCGGCCCGGATACCAAGTGACCCCCGACGAGGTTTCGGCGGCCCTGCCGGCCGCGGTGCGTCAGCTTGGACGTACGGGCGTCACGGTCGCCAGCATCGCCTCCGGCGCCGACGAGGCCACATTCGCTGCGTGCGCGGAGGCAGGCGTGCCGTTCATCCGGATCATGGTGCCGATTGGATCCGCCGGGTATGCGGCGACCGGTGCTGAGATTCGCAGGACACTCGCCAGGCTCGTCGAGCGCGCCGGCCGTCACGGAGTTCGGGTCGCGATCCAACCGCACTACGACGACTACATCGCGGACTCTTCCGAGCTTTTCGCGCTCCTCCGCGACTTCGATCCGAAGGCTGTCGCGGCGATCTGGGACTCCGCGCACGACGCTCTGGCGCGTAAACGTCCCGAGCACGGGCTCGAACTGCTGTGGCCGTGGCTGGGCATCGTCAACCTCAAGAGTGCGTACTACGGGCGCCTCGAACATCAGACGTCACCGGACGGAGATCCGGTGTGGGAACCGATATTCACCGACGCACGCAGCGGCATGGCGGAGTGGGCGCGCGCGATCGACTACCTGACACAGCACTCGTTCGTCGGTCCGATCTGCCTGACCGCGGAATACACCGACGAAAGCGACCTTGTGGCGAAAGTGACCCGTGACCTCGAGTACGCCCGCGGCTTGCGCGCGGCGGCCCAGGAACGTCTCGAGGTCGCGCGATGATCGACGGGCCGCGCCGCGTGAGGGTTGCCGTCATAGGCGCGGGCCAGATGGCCAACCTCGTGCACTATCCCTCCCTATCGTCGCTGCCTGACGCAGAGATCGTCGGCATCTGCGACCTGTCGCCGGAACGACTTCGGTCCACGGGTGAGCGGTGGGGGATCTCCGCCTTGTACGACGACTGGCCGACCATGATCGACGAGACCGGTCCCGACGCGGTCTACGTCATCGGACCGCCAGAGATGATGTACAGCATCTGGTGCGCCTGCCTCACCAGGGGTCTGGATCTGTTCGTCGAGAAGCCGCTCGGTCTCACGATCCACCAGGCGCGCACGCTCGCGCGTCTCGCAGAAGAGAACGGCAGCGTCACGCAGGTCGGATTCCAGCGGCGATCGTCGCCATTGCTTGAGCGCATGCTCGACCGGGTCCGCGAACACGGGGATGTCGTCCACGCGGTGTGTCGGTTCTACAAAAACGACCCAACCCCGATGGAGTCCGCACGCGACCGCATGATGGATGACGGCGTCCACGTCATTGACACCCTGCGCCACCTGTGCGGCGGTGAGGTCGTAGCCGTCTCCGATGTCACGCGCAGGGTGATCGTCGACGACATCAACTTCATCACCGCGACCCTCGAATTCGACACGGGCGCGGTCGGGGTGATGATCACGAGTTGGACGAGCGGTCGCAGAACCTTCGGTGTCGAGATCCACGCTCCCGGGGTGATGGCGGAAGGCGACCTGGAGATCGGCGGCATGGTCTGGGGCGGGGATGGCTCGGACGAGCTCGATGCTGCCGAGGTGGCGGGATCGGACGAGCTTTTCATCCGCGGAGGCTTCCGCGCCAAGAGCGCGGAGTTCATCGCCGCGGTGCGTTCGCGACGGCTACCCTCATCGCACTTCGGCGACGCGTTGAAGACCATGACCGTTGCCGAGACCATCCTGGCGCACGCCTTGCTGCACGAGATGTAAAGAACAAAACGTTTAGCTCTTTCGTCATTCAACTTGACTCATCAGTCCCGATTTTCTTACCATCTAGCGAAGTCGTAACGTTTCGCTTAGCTACTCAAGGAGGAGTTCATGAAGGCGCGGTTGAAGAACTCGAGAGGTCGAACCCGAATCGGCTTGTCGATTGTCGTTGCCGGAGCACTGGCGCTCGGACTGGCCGCATGCTCGGGAGGCGGGAGTTCGACGTCCGGCCTGTCCGGCAGCACACTCAAGATGTACACATGGATCGGCGGCAAGGCCGACCGCCAGCAGTGGAGCGACTACATAGCCGGTGGCAAGCATGCGGACCCGAAGCTCTCGGTGAGCTTCTCCGGCCCTCCGATCAACGACTACTACACGAAGCTTCCGACGGTAATGCGGAGCAGCAGTTCGCCCTGCTTGGTGACGTTCCAGAACGGCCGGGTGAATTCATATGTCCAGGGTTTGGAGCCGTTGGATGACCTGGCCAAGAAGAACAAGGTTGACCTGAGCGCGTACAGCTCGGCCATGCTCGAGCAGCTCAGCGTCGACGGCAAGCTCTACGCGCTCCCGTTCAACGCGGGACCGAACGTGATCTTCTACAACAAAAAATTGTTCAAGGAAGCCGGGATCACCGATCCGGCCAACAATTGGACTGTCGACGACTTCATCGCCGCTGCGAAGGCGACCACCAAGAACGGCGTCTACGGGTTCGCGATCGGGCAGGGCTCCACGCCCATCAGCACTTTCATGGCGGCCGACGGTCACCCCTACGCGGACAAGAACGGCGCCAAGCTCGACGACCCGAACTTCCGCGACGCACTCCAGCTGCTTGTCGATCTGTCGAACAAGTACAAGGTCGCGAAACCTCTCGAGGCTGCCGCCGGCGGAACCTTCCCTGACATCGACGCGTTCAGCACCGGGCAAGCGGCCATGGAGTTGGAAGGACTCTGGGACCTGCAACACGAGCAGCAGACCCTCGGCAAGGACAACGTCGGCATCGCCGTGGTCCCAAGCAAGAGCGGTACATCGAAGGGCTTCATCAGCGGTTCGGGCTTCGGCATCACGAAGACGTGCGGTGACAAGCAGAAGGCGTTCGAGGCCATCGAGGCGATGACGAGCAAGAGTGCTCTCGAGTTCGTGACGAAGTCGCAGGCATCCGTGCCGGCTAGGCTCGACGCGCTCGACGCCTGGTCGGCCAATGCCGGGTCTCCTGCCTTCACGGCCGTGATCAAGCAGATGACCGGCGATGCCACGCCGTCACCGGTGCCGTCCAACCAGGCCCAGCTCGACACACTCCTGACCCAGTACGAGGTGAACGCGTTCTCCGGCAAGAACTCGGTTCCGGAGGTGCTGCAGCAGGTGAAGTCCGGCCTGGGGCAATGACCTTCGCCCGTCTGGACCGCGCGACGGACCAAGTTTCCGAACAGCCCCTCTCCCGGCTGGACCCCCCGAGCGGTCGGCTTCGTCGCCGACCCCTCGGGGGTCCCCGCTGGGTAGGGTGGGCGTTCGTCCTTCCGGGACTGATCGGGCTGGCGGTTTTCATCGTCATCCCTCAGATCGCCTCGCTCATCCTGGGATTCTCGAACTCGACCTTGCTTGGCGGCACGCAGTTCACCGGCGCCGCGAACTACGTCCGGCTGCTACACGACCCGCAGTTCCTCAACAGCGTCGTCGTGACGGCAATCTTCGTCCTCGTCTATGTGCCGGCGAACATCGCGATCTCGATGGCAATGGCGATGTGGTTGAAGACACGCATCGCCGGCCGCAACTGGCTACGCGTGATCTTCCTGATCCCGGCACTGTCGCCGATGGTGGCGAACGCTGCGGTGTTCCGGCTGCTTTTCCAGAAAGACGGCGCCGTCAATCAGGCGCTGGCGGGCATCGGACTTGGCCCGATCCCATGGCTCAGCGACGGGAATTGGGCCCTGGTCGTCGTGATCGGGGTCTCGCTCTGGCAGTCGTTCGGCTACAACATGATTGTGCTCGGTGCGGGTCTCGACTCGATCAGCCCCGACGTGATCGCTGCGTCGCGGATCGATGGTGCTGGACGCGTCCGCCGATTTGTATCGATCACCCTGCCGCTGGTCAGCCCTGCGCTGTTCTTCACAACGGTGCTGACTGTCATCGGTGCGTGGCAGACCTTCGCGCAGGCCTACGTGATCACGGGCGGGGGGCCTGGCAACAGCACGATGACGATCATGCTGTACCTCTATCAGACCGCGTTCACGAACAACGAGCTCGGGTACGCGTCGGCCATTGCCACGGTGCTGTTCCTGATTATCGCAATCTTCACGCTGTTCCAGCTCTGGGGACAGAGGAAGTGGGTTCACTATGACTGAGCATCAGCTCCCGGCTCCTGGATCGAGATGGCGCCGTCGTCTTAGGCCCATTGGGTTTGCTGCGAACACCACAGTCGCGTGGGTCTTCGCGCTGGTGTTCTCGTTCCCACTGATCTGGACCGCCTTCACGGCGCTGAAACCAGCGAACGAGGTGTTCAGCGCACAAATCAGCTTCATCGGGTCGAAGGTACTGTGGTCCAACTTCGTTGACGCCTGGACTGAGGTCGACTTCGGGCGCCTGCTGATGAACAGCTTGATCGTGGCCGCCATCTCGACGATCCTCACGTTGATCGTCGCGACTCTCACCGCCTTCGCGTTCGCGCGACTGCGGTTCCCCGGAAGAGGAGCGATCTTCCTTCTGTTCGTGATCACACTGACGCTGCCAAGCGAGGTCGCCGTCGTGCCGCTGTTCCTCGGCTTCGACCAGGTCGGGCTCACGGACACCTGGATAGCCCTGATCTTGCCCGGGCTATTCGGCGCCTTCGGCGCGTTCTTGCTTCGTCAATTCATGCTCCAGATCCCTGGGGAGCTGGAAGAGGCGGCACGGCTGGACGGCGCGTCCACCTGGCGCATCCTGATCAGCGTCATCGTCCCCCTCGTGCGGCCGGCCTTGTCGGTGCTTGCGATCTTCGCCTTCCTCGGCAGCTGGAACAGCTTTCTCTGGCCCTTGATCATCCTCAACAGCTCAGACAAGTGGACGATCCCCATCGGCATCGCGGGATTCACCACACAGACCGGCACGCAATGGCAGCTGCTGATGGCGGCGTGCGTAATGACGATCGCCCCTGTCGTGGTCGTGGTCGCATTCGCACAAAGACAACTGGTGGCCGCAATCGGTGCGGGCGCCTTCGGCGGCCGCTGAGGCCCCGAACGGATGGAGACCCATGACTCTCGAACCCCTTGACCCCTCGATCCTGCCGGCGCCCGTCGACGTATCGGACAACCGTCAGGCGCTCGCGATGGTGGACGCCGTCATCGCCGGCGGACCGTACGACGCAACCTGGGAGTCACTTTCCCGCTACCGGGCTCCGCAGTGGTATCGCGACGCCAAGTTTGGCATCTTCCTGCACTGGGGGGCATTCTCGGTCCCGGCCTTCGGCAACGAGTGGTATCCGCGCACGATGTACCGTCGTGGCACGCCTGCGTTCGATCATCATGTGGCGACGTACGGACCGCACGACCGCTTCGGTTACAAGGACTTCCTGCCGCACTTCCGCATGGAGCGCTACGACCCGCAGGACTGGGTTGCCCTGTTCAAACGTGCCGGGGCGCAGTTCGTGGTGCCGGTGGCCGAACACCACGACGGCTATGCCATGTACGACTCCGCACGGTCCCGCTGGAAGGTGACGCAGGTCGGGCCGCACCGTGACGTGATGGGAGACCTCTTCGCCGCCGTCGACGAATCCTGGCTGATCGCCGGCGCGTCCACACACAGGGCAGAGCACTGGTTCTTCATGAACGGGGGCTCTGAGTTCAACTCCGACGTCCGCGATCCCGCCTACGCCGATTTGTACGGCCCCGCGCTGCGCAAGGAGATGAACCCGACCGAACGGTTCCTCGAGGACTGGCTGTTGCGGACAGTCGAGATCATCGACTCCTACCGACCGCAGATCCTGTATTTCGATACGGGCATCGAAGAGCCGTCGTTCGAGCCCTACATCCGCCGCCTTGCTGCGTATTACTACAACAGGGCGGCGCAGTGGGGACGTCGGGTCGTCATCAACTACAAGTGGGAGTCGTTCGCGCCGGGATCCGCAGTGCTCGATATCGAGCGCGGCACGATGGGCGGTATCCGGACCGACGTCTGGCAGAACGACACGTCTGTGTCGCGGACCTCGTGGAGCTGGGTCGAAGGACACGACTACAAGAGTGCAGACGAGCTGATCCAAGAACTCGTCGACGTTGTCTCGAAGAACGGCAACCTGCTACTCAACGTCGGCCCGCGCCCCGACGGGACGATCCCCGACGAGGAGATCGCGCTGCTCGAGGCGGTCGGCAACTGGCTGGCCGTGCACGGCGAGGCGATCTATGGTTCCAGCCCATGGACCGTGTTCGGTGAGGGTCCGACTGCTCCGGCCGCAGGGTCATTCACCGACTCCACCGCGGACGCCTACACAGCCGACGACATCCGCTTCACCACCATGACCGAAGTCGGGCACCGATACGTCTACGCGATCGGGCTCGTGCGTCCCGAGAACGGCCGGATGCGGATCCGCGCCTTCGGCACGGGCAGCCGTCTCATCGACCGCCCGATCATCGACGTCCGAGTGCTGGGCTCTGGCGAGCGTCCCGAGTGGACGCGCGGCAACGAGCTGATGGAGGTCGTCCTGCCCGCATCCGAGACTGCGGGGCACGGCGGGGCAGTGGTGCGGATCGAGCTGGAGCCGGAGACCACGGGGACCCGGATCGACTTCTTTCACGGCCTGGGGATCTAGCACCGATGCGGGCCTTCGTGATGAATGGTCCCGGCCGCGGTTCGGTCCAGGACGTGCCTGATCCGCAGATCGGCGAGTACGACGCTGAGGTCGAGATGCTCTGGTGCGGTGTGTGCTCGAGCACTGACAAGATGCTGCGCACGGGCACGTTTCGTGGCGGGGTCTCCTACCCGAGCATCCTCGGCCATGAGTCGGTGGGTCGCGTGGTTGCCGTCGGGCCGACGGTGCGCAACCTGACGGTCGGCGATCTCGTCACGCGGCCTGCTGCGTACAGCGCCGGCGTGGCACCCCTCGCAATGCACTGGGGCGGATTCGCAGAGCGCGGGGTGGTTCATGACTTTCGCGCCGAGTCCGAGGACCGGGGGACCTCTAGGGGGACTGCACCCTGGGTGCGGCTCGAACCGGGCACCGACCCGGTTGCCGCTGCTCTCGCCATCAGCCTGAGCGAGACGTTCAGCGTCGCCTGCCGCGAAGACCTCCTCGGCGCCACAGTCGTGGTCGTCGGCACGGGCGTCGCCGGTCTCTCACTCATGCGATACGCCTCACTTCTCGGTGCCGCGCATGTCATCGGGGTGGGCCGTCGGGCGGAGAGGCTCGCCTTGGCGGCCTCGGCCGGAGCGACGGAGACACTGCTTGCGGATGACGCGCCTGTTGAGCTTGCGAGACGTCGTGAGGCCGATGTCGTGTTCGAGGCATCCGGTCAGGCGTCGATGGTCGGCGTCGAGTACGGCTGGCTCCGCCGGGGTGGTCGGCTGGTCGTCTACAGCGCCCCAGAGCGTACAGCCGAAGTGGATCTGATGGCTGCACCGCGCGATGTGACGCTCCGCGTCGCGTCCACCCAGGAGACAGCGGTCCTGCCGAACATTGTGCGACTCGTGGAGTCGGGCTACCTCGCGATCGACGAGTTCGTCACGCTTCGTGTCGACCTTCCCGATATTGCCAATGCATTCGACGCGATCGGCCGCGGTGAGGTCGTCAAAGCGCTGGTTCGACTCGGCTGAGCCATCGGATGCTAGATCCATCCGCACTTCCCTATCGAAACGGAGAACTCATACATGACCACAATCGGCAACGTGCCGACTCGTCGGCTGGCGAGCGGCGCCGCGATGCCGACCATCGGCGTGGGGACCTTCGGGTCCGATCACTATCCGGCCGGAGAGGTGTCAGCCGCAGTAGCAGGCGCGATCCGAGCTGGATACCGCCTCGTCGACTGTGCGTCGGTGTACGGCAACGAAGCCGAGATCGGTTCCGTGCTTCAGAACGCGATAGCGAACGGTGTGCCTCGCGACGACCTATTCGTCATGTCGAAGGTGTGGAATGACGCGCACGATCCAGACGCCGCAGTGGCCTCGGTGCGCCGTTCTCTTCGTGACCTGCGCCTCGACGTGCTTGACGCGGTGTTCGTGCATTGGCCGTTCCCGAACCACCATGCGCCGTTCGCCGACGCTGCAGACCGCGACCCCGCCGCCCGACCCTACGTGCATGAGGAGTACATGGCACTCTGGCATGCATTGGAGGGACTCGTCGACGAGGGCGTCGTGCGGCACCTTGGCACCTCCAACGTCACCATCCCGAAGCTTGGTGCGATCCTCGCGGATGCGCGAATCCCACCGGCGCTGAACGAGATGGAGCTGCACCCGTGCTTCCAGCAGCCAGAGCTCTTCCGGTTCTGCCTCGACCACGGCATCCAACCGGTGGGTTATTCGCCTCTCGGCTCGCCGTCCCGGCCGGAGCGAGACCGCGTCGCCTCCGACGTCTCGGACATGGAGCATCCCGTCGTCGTGTCGATCGCCGAGGCGCACGGCGTGCACCCGGCACTGATCTGCCTGAAATGGGCCGTCCAACGCGGCCAAGTCCCCATCCCGTTCTCCGTCAAGGAGCCGCAATACACTGCCAATCTGCGGGCCGTCATCGAAGACCCTCTCACACCAGCCGAACTCGAGGAACTCCGAGCAGCCGAGCGGAACAACCGCCTCATCAAGGGACAGGTCTTCCTGTGGCCCGGCGCGGACACCTGGCTCGACCTGTGGGATGTTGACGGGACAATCCCGGGCTGGGACGGTTACACCGCCAACCGCGCGGCAGAGGGGGTGAACGCGTGATCACCGGTCCGCTTGTTCACCCGCCACTGCTGGAGGCGCTTGCGTCATCAGGCCACGGCTCGGGGGTACTCATCGCCGACGGCAACTATCCTTACCTGACCGCAACGGGCTCCGGTGTTCGTCTCGTTCACCTCAACCTGCGGCCAGGGTTGCTCGACGTGACCACGGTGCTCGACGCCGTGCTCACCACCGTCAACGTGGAGTCCGCCACCGTCATGCAGACACCGCCGGAGGTGTCAGCTCCCGCTCAAGAGGAGTACGCGAGACGGCTCGGCGCCGGCGTCCCCATCGAACGCGTCGATCGCTTCGACTTCTACGATCGAGTGCGCTCACCCGACGTTGGACTGGTCATCGCGACGGGGGACGAGCGCCTATACGGCAATCTGCTGCTGACCATTGGTCTGCGCTGACGGTTCGTCGTCTCACTCGTCGAGGCGGGTAACGGAGGCGCCGGGGATGAGCTGCGGATCAAGGTACTCGATCCTCGGCACCGGGCGCTCGCCACGCGATTCGATGTGATCAGCGATCAGCTGGGCTGCGTGCTGGGCGATCTTTCGTGTCGGCTGCACGATGACCGTCAACTTGGGAACGAGCGCCTGAGCGAGCTCGCGACTGTCGAATCCGACCACAGAAATGTCCCGACCAATGCGCAGACCTGAGTCGTTGACGGCGGTCACGGTGCCAAGGGTGAGTTCGTAATTCGCGGTGAAGATTGCCGTCGGCCGGGGGCGCAGGGCAAGAAGCTCGTGCGCCGCCTCGTATCCCGCCTCGACAGTAAGCGGCACCAGGCGCTGCAGTGTCGGATCAACCGCTACCCCGTCACAAGCCAGTGCACGCTCGAACCCCTGCGTGCGTAGACGCATCGAGGAAATCGCCGGCTCGCCGCCAACGAAGCCGATACGGCGATGGCCGTGGTCCAGGAGGTGCCGGGCACCAAGGGCACCGGCAGCGTCGTTGTCCAGGAAGACGCCGTCGGCGCGGATATCGTCGATGTACCAGTCGACCATCACGACTGGTACCTGCTCGGCGGCGGCGCGGAGCGCCGGCACATCGTGTGCTGAGGTGACAGTGACGATCCCGTCGACCATGCGGCCCATGAGAAGGTCTACGGTCTCGTCCCGCGGGTCGGGACTCGCCGCCACTATGACGCTGATGCCGCGCGGCCGAAGCTCCTCCTCCACCCCGGCGATGATCGTCAGATGGAAGTCGTTGTCCAGTGCCGGCAGCAGCACCCCGACCGTCCGGGAGCGTCGTGAGCGCAGTGTTCGAGCGAACTCATTGGGGCGAAAGTCGAGCTCGCGTGCGGCTGACTCGATAGCCTCACGATTCGCCTCGAGCACGTTGCGTCCGTTGAAGTATTTCGAGATCGTGGCGAGCGAAAGTCCGGTTGCCCGCTGGATGTCCTTATAGGTCGCCACAGCCTCGTCTTTCTCATCATCCTGAGACCCGCAACCACGACGGCTAACGATTCCTTCGGCCCCTAGCATATCGAGCAGCGACAAGAAGCGAATCGTTTCGCGCGGCCCGTCGATTGGCGCAGTCGCTTCAGCGAATCAGCGTCGCAGGTGCGCGTCTGGACCGAGAGGAAGATCTCGAACTCGTCGTCTGCGGATCATCGGGGTCAGCGATTCCGACGTTCGGCGATTGGGAACGCACCGTCCTGGAACACAGCTACGACTACGTCGACTACATCTCCTGCCACGCGTGCTACCTAAGAGGACGGTGACCTCGGTTCATTTCTCGACTCGGCGATCGACATGGACTATTTCATCAACAACGTCGTCGCACAGCGGACCACGTCGGCTACAAGAAGCGTTCCAACAAGAAGATCAACATCTCCTTCGACGAATGGAACGTCTGGCACCTCAAAGAGCACAAGGAGTTGCAGAAGACGTACGACGAGTGGACCTACGCCCCTCGCCAGCTCGAAGACGTGTACACAGTGACGGACTGCACTGATCCCGCAGACGGCGGGGCCGAGCAGTGGCACCGACGCGTGGCCCTGCCGAAGCTGTTTGCACCCCCCGCGGCCTCACACAAAGCACCGCATTGCGCCGTCATTTGCGCAAGTTTGGGATATTGCGTCGCTCCATATCCCATGCAAGCATCGGACTGCGGGGCCATGTCCATAGCAATTTGCGCAAAATAATCGGTCCTGCGGAACGTGCCTCGGATTTCCTCAGTGTCGACGGACGCGGGATCCTGCTGGCACTAACTCCAACGAGGGAGAAGATATGCAATTCAAGGACGAGTTCGCAGAGCAGCAAGCGACCGGGTCGCAAGCCGGCAAAGCGCCCCGCATGACACGGAGGATGTTCATCGGCACAGGCGCAGCCGTCGTCGGGGGGCTTGCGCTGGGAGCGTCGGCGCCCGCGTACGCGTCGGCCGCCGGTCCAGGTGGGCCCAGCGGCTACAACGTGACGCCATTCGGCCCGGTGGTCGTCACGCCAAGCGACGTGACGGGTGCGTCATACGCGCGAGCCGTGCAATTCGGCACCTCCAGGCCGGGTCAACCTCGCTCACTGCTCGCCACCTATCAGAGCTTCGGTGGCACCCCCTTCCCGCTCTACCGCAGCGACGACGGCGGCCACACCTGGGCCCAGCAGGGGAGCATCCTCGGCCCCCAGGCGCCCGCCGGGATCTATCTGCAGCCCTATCTGTACGAATTGCCACGCGCTTTCGCGGGGCTTCCCAAGGGCGCCCTGCTCTTTGCGTGCAATTACTGGCCGTTCGACTTCTCGAAGCCGTTCCCGTTCGCAAGCACCAACATCCAGCTCTACGCGAGTACGGATGGCGGCGTCACCTGGCAATTGCTGAGCACTGTCGCCCAGGGCGGCCCGCCGGACACCACGAACGGTGCGACCCCGGTGTGGGAGCCGTTCCTGTTACTGAACAAGAACAACCTGATCTGCTACTACTCCGATCAACGGGATCCGAACTTCGGCCAGAAGCTCGCTCACCAGACCAGCACCGACCTCCGCAACTGGGGACCCGTCGTGGATGACGCGACCGGAACCGCATACGCCGACCGACCCGGCATGACCTCGGTGGCGCGACTGAGGGGTGATCTATGGATCATGACCTACGAGTTCGGAGCGCCGGATGACCCGGTGAACCCCGATCAGAACAATTACACGTACCACGTGCACTACCGCATCGCAAAGGATCCGGAGTCGTTCCGGTTCTCCGCCGACACCCCGCTCCTCGACCAGAGCGGGTACGCCCCGAACGCTGCTCCCATCGTGTCGTGGTCGGATTCGGGGGGCGCGAACGGAACGATCGTCGTGACGGACAACGACGATCAGGACTTCTTCATCAATCGAGCTCTCGGCGATCCTGGGTCGTGGACTCGGTTGTCGTCGCCCATGCCGGCCGGGTACAGCCGATTCACCATCCCGCTGGATATGCCAGGGGGTCCGCGGAAGCCGGGCATGGTGTTCGTCATCACGGGGGCGCAGTACAACCAGGCCGGTGGGATGGAGGCCGGTGTCATCTCGCTCGACAACGCAGTACCGCATCCTGGCCCCGGGCCGCACGGCGCGGGCGCAGCTCGTGAAGACCGTCAGGCCTTCGTCGACCGTGCGGCCGCGTATGCACTCGCGCATCGATGAGCGACCGGTCCGGAGGGTGAGCAACCCCGGATGATGCAGTGATGGGCCGTCGGATCAACCGGCGGCCCATCACTTCGTGCACCGGAGGAACCTGACCTTCCTCGTGCCACTCGTGTTCGGGTATTACTTCATCTGCGACACGAGCGTGTTCTGCAGTGTGGTCAGCGCCTCCTTCGGCGTCGCTTTCAGGGAGAGCACACTTTGCGCGAACGTCGTCATCGCCGGCGTGCTGTCGACCAGCGTCACGTTGGAGAAGAGTGCGTCTCCGCCGGGTGCCGCCCACGTCTTGCAGATCGGCTGCCACACGGAAATCATCTTGGCCGCGTTCGGGTCAGCCTGGAATTCCTTGGTTGCGGCAATGGACTTGAGCACCGGGAGCCCTATACCGGTGTTCTTTGTCCACAGCGGGGCCATGTTCTTGTAGTAATACGTCAGGAACGCCTCGGATCCCTTCTGGGACGGGGTGTTCGTGTACATCATGATGTTGTTCGGGAAGTACAGCGCACCCTTCTTGCCGTTACCTGAGACGAGGGGATCGCCCACGTAGATGTCCGGACCGGCCGCGCCGCCCACCTGTTGGGCGAGGCCCGGGCTCTCGAACCCCATAGCGAACTTGTCCGCCTTCCACTGGGAGTAAGCGTTGGTCGTCGAGTAGCCGACACTGCCCGGGTCCATGTATCCCTTACGGACCATCTCCACCACGAAGTCGAGAGCGTCGAGGTTCTCCTGAGTGACGCAGTTCGGCTTCTGTTCCTTGTCGAACAGGCCGCCGCCGTTGTTGATCAGGAGCCCCACGAGGATTTGGAATCCGTTGCCCTGAGCACCGGAGGCGATGCCGAAGCCGTACGTGCCGATCTTCTTCAATGCCTCACAGGCATCCAGGTACGACTGCCAATCCTTCGGCGGAGTCACTCCGGCCTTCTCCAGGAGAGCCTTCCGATACCAGAGCACGCGCATGTCGAGGTTGTACGGGACGGCGACATACCCGGCCGGTGTCTTCATGGCGTCAAGCACCCCCGGGAGGAAGTCGTCGTACAGCCCGTTCTTCTTCCAGGAATCGAGCAGGTCATCCGCATAGGCGATGTGGTGCTGCTTCGCGAACTGGAACGCCTGAGTGCCGCTGCCGCTACTCACAGCCGGCCCTGTGTTCGAGGCAACGGCGGAGGCGAATGTGGTCGTAAAGTTCGCCCACTGCACGGACTGATAGGTGGCCGGTGGCAGCTCACCGGAGGGCTTATACGCCAGCGTGATCTGCTTGTCGGTCGGGGCGAAGTCGATTCCTCCCCATGGCATGTTCCAGAACTTGATTGGTTTCGCGCTTCCACCGCCTGAGGAGCAGGCAGCCAGCAGCGCGGCCGCCGCAACGCCGCCGCTCGCAGCCAAGAAGCTGCGACGCGACAAGCGCGCCACATCGTGTGAGTTGTTCATGCTGTGTGTCCTCCTGCACTCCAGCCCGCGCATCGAGCCGGGTTCCTCTTTGAACATGGAGCGATGCCATCCATCTCAACCTTGCGCAAAGTCATGCTATATGTTCGACATCAGACCATATGTTTTCAGGCAGCTGCGCAAACCGCAAGCCACGACTCAGGAATAGTTTGCGCAATCTGGGCAGTAGGATTCGACTCATGCAGAGCGAATCTCCGCGCCGGCGTCCCACCCTGAGCGACGTTGCCGAGCTGGCGGGCACCAGCGTGCCAACGGTGTCGAAGGTGCTTCGGGGCGGGACGGACGTTTCGCCCAGTACGCGCTTGAGAGTGATGGAGGCGGTGCGAGAGACCGGATATCGACGCCGGGGGTCGGGCGGGCAGGCTGACGTCCTGACGCAACAGCCCACCATGATCGACCTCGTGGTGAATCACGTCGAGGGCTCGTGGGCGAACTCGGTTCTCACGGGCGTCGAAGCGGCCGCGGCGGCCGCGGATATCGACGTCGTGATCTCGATGGCGACGCACGGAAGGGACTGGGCGTCGCGGCTCCTGCGCCGTCCCTCGTCCGGTGCCGTGGTCGTGCTCGTCGATCCGTCGTCCACCCAGTTCCGGACGCTGGCAGCCGCCAACGTACCGGTCGTCCTCATCGACCCCATGAGCAGGCCGCCGCACGAAGTCCCAAGCGTGGGTGTGGCCGACTGGGACGGTGGACGGACGGCCGCCGAACATCTCCTAGGGCTCGGTCATCGCCACTTCGGCATCATCGCGGGAGGCCGAAACCACCTATACAGTCGCGCCAGAGTCGACGGATTCCGATCCGAGGTCGAGATGCGCCTCACCAAGCCGAGCATCCATGTCGCTCACGCGGACTGGAACCGCCAACGCGCACGAGACGAAAGCCGACGCCTCCTCGAAGCGCACCCCGAGATCACCGCCTTCTTCGGCTGCTCCGACATCATGGCGCTGGGCATCTACGACGCCATCGCCGACCTGGATCTGACGATTCCGAACGACATCAGCGTGGTCGGGTTCGACGACGTCCCCGAGGCGCAGACCGCCCGGCCGCCGCTGACCACCGTCCGACAGCCGACCGCCGAGATGGGCGCCACGGCAGTGAGGATGCTGCTCGCCGCCATGACGATGCGCCCTGCGGCCTTCGAAGCCGAACCTGCGCGCATCGAAATGGCGGCCGACCTCATTGTTCGCGGATCCACTTCTGCGCGCGTCGACCCATAGTCCACCGAGCGCGCAAATCGACCTCGGATCGAACTCGTGGCTCGAATTTTCAGCTTGTCACTGCTGGCCGTTGCGTGCGTGACTCTTAGGGCGTGACTGGCACGGTCGGCGGCTCGCTGGGAGTCTTGAAGGCTTGTCGTGTTTCCAATTGCTGTTGGATGCCCGATGGTCGTTGATCGAGCCGATGCTGCCGCGTCCGACCGGTCGGAAGGGCAGGCCGTTCTCGGACGCGCGGACGATGCTCGAGGGGACCAGCTACCGATATCGGTGCGGGATCGCGCGGTGTGATCTGCCGGAGTCGTTCGGGCGGTGGCTGACGGTTGTGGACGTGGCAAAACCGGATGGCGACCGACGGAACCTGGGACCAAGAGGTCACGAAGCTGACTGCCGTGTCGGAGGTGGCAGTCCAGATCGACTGGTCCACTCCGTGGACTGGACCATCGCCCGGGCGCACCAGCACGCTATGAACACGACCCGCACCATAGGGGCTGAAACTAACTGCACGAATCTGCAGGAAGAGCCGCCCGATCAGGAGAACGGCCGCTCCTGCGGCGGGTTGTTGACGAAGATCCACCAACTCGTCGACGGGAGAGGGCCCGGAACCCAATTGTTGTTCACCGTTGACAACCCGCGCTTCCTGGACACAATTCCGGCCACCACTGGCTCGTATACGATCTAGGCACGATGGTCGGAAGAGAGTCAGATCTCCGCCTCCTCGGGCTCGGGCTGCACGTACCCCCGCGTGACAAAGTTCCGCTCGAGCAGAGAGCACCACCACAGCAGGATCAGGCCGGGCGCGACGAACACCGCGGGGATGAAATTCCACACGACGACGCCCGTGAGGATCAGCGCGATTGCGAGCAGGAACGTCAGGCTCGGTGTCGTCAGCCCGAGGGTGAGCCCGTTGCGCACCTGCCGCCAGGTGGGGTTGGTGAAACGGGCCACCAGCGGAAGACACCAGAAGAGCAGCAGCACGAGGAAGAGTGCGACGACGAGGATCGGCACAATGACCTGGCCGAGCCCGAGTACCGGCACGGCAGAGAGCGCGAAGATGCCGGCGGCTGCGACGGGGACGGCAAGCAGACCGACGAGAGTCGCCTGCCTCCAGCTCTGTCGCCAAGCCTTCGAGGCGATAGCCCAGGGGCCGGCGTCTTTGCCGAGCACGTACCGACGGCACAGTTCGTACGCGACTACCGTTCCCGCTCCGGCCGTCACAACGAGCCCGAGGCTCAGGAGCCAGAGGAGGCTGATGAGGATGGCGGAGGCGAGTAAGTCCAAAGCGCGCCACAGTCGTGACCCAGGGTTGTAACGAAAGATGGTCGGGCCTCTCTGTGTGCGAACGTGCGGATCCTGCCGAGGGGGCAGGCCTCCCGCGCTGTGCGCGGGAGGCCTACCGCCATCAGCCCTTCACGGAGCCGATCATGACACCGGACACGAAGTGCTTCTGCAGGAAGGGGTAGACGAACAGGATCGGGACGGCCGCCACCATGGTGATCGCCGACCGGAGGGCGATCGGCGTCGTGCCCTGCCCGCCCGCCGCTGCGGCGGCCGCGCCGCCCGACTGGCCGGCGCCGTTCATGCCGGAGGCCATCGAGCTCGACAGCAGCTTCTGCAGCTCATACTGCAGGGTCGACAACCACTGCTCGTTCGAGTTGTAGAGCAGGGTGTCCAGCCAGGAGTTCCAGCTGCCAACGGCCACGAACAGGCCGATGACGGCAAGGGTGGGCTTACACAGCGGCATGACGATCTGCCACCACGTGCGGAACTCGCCGGCGCCGTCGATCCGTGCCGACTCGATGATCTCGTCGGGGAGGGACCTCATGTATGTGCGCAGGAGGATCAGGTTGAACGCGCTGATGATGGTCGGCACCCAGTAGGCGTTGAAGCTGTTCAGCATGCCCAGGTCCTTGATGAGCAGGTAGTTCGGGATCAGTCCGGCGTCGAAATACAGCGTCAGCACGAAGATCAGGGTGATAGAGCGGCGGAAGATGAACTCCTTGCGACTGAGCGCGTACGCGAGCATCGAGGTGAAGAACAGGTTCGTCGCCACGACCACGACCGTCTTCAGGACGCTCATGAAGAACGCCTGATAGAGCGTGCTCATGTTGAGCACGACGCTGTAGTTCTGCAGCGAGAACACTCGAGGCCAGATGCCGATCCCCCCACGGACGGCATCCTGGCCGTTGTTGAACGAGATGGCGAGGGTGTTGAGCAGCGGGTAGATCATGAGCACCGCAAGGACGATCAGGAAGATCGTGTTGAGTGTCGTGAACACGATCCGTTCGACCGTCCACCTGTCCCGCGGTGACCGGGTGCGCGATGGGCGGAGCTTCGGCGACTCCGCGGCAACTGTGGGTGTCATGAGGTCCTCCTAGACCAGCGTCTCTTGGTTGAAGCGCTTAGCCGCTAGGTTCGCCGAGCCCACCAGGATGATGGCGACGATGGTCTTGAAGATGCCCGCGACGACGGCCACGCTGTAGTTGCCTAGCTGATAGCCGTAGCGCAGCACGAACACGTCGATGGTCTCGGCCCGCTGGGACACCAGACCGTTGCCGAGGAAGTAGGGCAGCTCGAAGTTCGTCGACAGGATCCAACCGCTGTTGATGATGAGCAGCACGATGATCGTGGGGCGGATGCCCGGGAGCGTGATGTTGAACATCTTGCGGTAGCGGCCGGCACCGTCGACCTCGGCGGCCTCATAAAGAGTCGGGTCGATGGCGGTGATCGCGGCCAGATACAGGATCGTGTTCCAGCCCAGCTCCTTCCACAGGTTCGTCCCGGCGACGATCTGCCAGAAGTAGTTCGGCTGTGTCAGGAACAGAATCGGGTGGTCGATGAGGTGCAAGTTCAGCAGCGCCTGGTTGATGAACCCGCCGGAGCTGGGCAGCGACAGCGCTACGGAGGCCAGGCTTGCGACGATCACCCAGCTGAGGAAGTGCGGCATGTAGGTGATGTTCTGCAGCACGCGCTTGAACGGAAGGTTCTTGACCTCGTTGAGCAGCAGCGCCAGGACGATGGCCCCGATGGTGCCGACGATCAGGGAGAGCACCGACTGCCCCAGCGTATTGATGATGACATTGCCGAACTGCTCACCATTGACGCCGGTGAACAGGTTGCGGAAGTTGTCGAGGCCGACCCACTGTTGGTTCCAGATGCTGCCGCGTCCGGGCCGGTAGTGCTGGAAGGCGATCACCCACCCGTAGGCGGGAACGTACTTGAACAGGATTTGGTAGAGAAGCAGCGGGACCGCCATCGCGATCAAGGCTCGCTGCGCCCAGACCCTGTCCCAGGTGATCTTGCGCTTGAGGCCCTGCGCAGAGTTCTTCTGGGCCTTGCGCTTTGATGCGCGCGAACTGGTCGCGAGCGGAAGGGCCGTTTCCAGCCCGCCAGCAGCGGTCACATACTTGCTGACCTTGGTGTCAGTCATCTGTCCAACCTCGTCGTCGGGAGCTGTGGGTGGTGATCTTGAACGTGTCGTGGTGGGGGGCGGGAGGGGGCTTGCGCCCCCCACCACGACTGCTCGCGACGAACTGCTACCAGTTCTTCAGACGGTACTGAATGCCCTTGTTGACGGCGTCCTCGTAGCTCTTGACGTCGATCTGTCCAATGACCTGGGTGTAGGTCTTCCAGTTCTTGTCGAAGTCTGACGTCTTGCCGGCGATGATCTTCGGCAGATTCTGCACGGCGGCGTCGGTCAGCTGCTGGTTGGCCTGGGTGGCTGCGTCGTCGAGCTTGATGTTCCACGCCGGGTAGTACTTCGGGTTCTGCGGCGCCTTGTTGACGAAGTCCATCCAGGTCTTCTTGTTGTACTTCTGCATGAAGTCCTTGTCGTAGGCGGACAGCGTCGCGTAGAACTCGGCGGGCTGGTCGTCGGGGCTAAAGGCGTTGCCGTCGGAGAACGTTCCGTTGTGCTTGGGAACCTGGTCCATGAGCGCCATGAGCTTGTTCTTGGACTGCCAGGTGAGGTCCTTGGACTGGGTGCGCTGTGCGTCCGTGCGGGTGAACTTGCCGTCGGTGCCCACCTCATAGTCCTCACCCTCAATGCCCCAGGAGAGCACCTTCTGCCAAGGCTCGGAGAGCATCATGTCGAGGAATTTGAGTGCCTCCTTCTTCTGCTTGCTCGTGCTGGAGACGCCGAAGCCCTGGTTGGTGTTCATCACGGCACGGTCGGCGTAGTACGGCTTGACACCGGGGTAGACGGGCATGAGCGGCACGTAGGTGTACTGGTCCTTGCCGGCGCTCTGCAGCGACGCGGTGGCGGTACCGAACTGCCAACCCTGGTTCTGCATGCCGAGGACGGCGCCGCTGGCCAGCTTCGCCGAGAACTGGTCGTTCGTCAGGGTGAAGGTCTCGGGGTCGACGAGGCCTTGGTTGTACCGGGCGTTGAGAGCCTGGAACCAGTTCTTCGCGACGTCTTTATCGGCGAAGATCGACGCGTGGTCGTTCTTGTCGACGATGACACCACCGTTGTTCGGCGAGCCGGCCAGCAGCGCCGGCGGGTTGGTCAGGATCCACTCTGCCCCAGTCGGCGCGGGTGCCTCGAATCCGACCGTCGGGGCGCCGTCGGTTGTCGGGTTCTTCGCCTTGTAGTCCGAGATGAGCTTGAAGTACTTGTCGACCGTCATGTTGCTCAGGTCCGGGTATCCGGCGTCGGCGAGCACGCGCTTCTGGATCCAGAACGCGGCACCGTAGTACGAACCGCCGGTGACGTCACCGTAGAAGCGGTTGTAGGCAGGGAGGATGTATAGGCCCTTGTCGATCGCGGTGCCCGTGTAGCTCATCTTCTTGATGTACGGCTTGACGTAGTCCTCGACGTTCGGGTAGTTGCCCGACTTGAGCATGCTGTCGAGACGCGTCATCGCGCCGCCCTCGATGAACCGCATCTTGAGGTCGCCGGTGCCGATGAGGTCGGGGTAGTCGCCCCCGGCGAGCATGACGCCGATCTTCTGGTCGGCGTTGTCCCCGGTAACGAGTTCGTAGTTCAGGGTGACGCCGAGCTTGTCCTTGAGCAGCTTGGTGAGCTTGTTGTCGGCGGCCGGAACCTGGTGCGACGACTCAATGTACACCGAGAGCGTGGTGGGGTTGCTGGGGGTCAGTGTGCCTGACTTGTCCGCGAGGTCACCCGACGGGATGACGACTTTGTTCTTCGGCGCGGACGCATCCGTGGTGGTACAACCGGCGAGAACCAGTGTTACTGCGGTGGCCGGGGCAAGCGCTAACAGGTTCCTTCTTGTGATGGGCACAGAAGTCTCTCTTCCTTGAGATCGGTTCCGGTCGGCATTGGCCGGGACCCGTGCAGATCGGACGCGAGTCTGTGTCTCGCGCCCTCATCCCGAGAGGGATTTTAGCGATAAAATAGGAGACATAGCGGCGAGAAGTCAAACCCGCTCGCATCTCAATGCGATAACGGAGCCGCCCTGCAACGTGGGCGCCCCTGCGCCACGTCCTGGAGAATGACGCCCTGCCGCCCGCTTAACCGACTGCCATCTGCTCGGGAACGGGACGCTAGATGAGTGAGTCCTTCTGACGCCCTGGCGTTGTAGGCGCTATTGCGATGTGCATAGGGGCGCTAATCCGGGGAGATGGGGACGGAGGGTATTAGACCCCGGCCAGTCATGGTGGGGCACACGGGTCCGCCAGGCGACCGGGCTGCTGTCCGCAGTGATCACCGAACTCGCCCGCGACACCCCGACACTCGGCGAGATCACCCGGCTGATCGATTCCACCTCGGTGCCGTGCGGAAAGTCCCGAGAGACCGTGAAACGCTCCGACCTGGCCGGTCACGCCGGTTATGGGTACTGCGCCTCCCATTCTCGGTTCCTCTGGGAATCCGGCTCTCCTTAATCTTCCCCGGTTCGGGAAACTCGGCCGAATCAGGCAATGGGTCGAGTCCGTGTTCGACTCCCTCGAAGGCCGACTCTCGCGGAGCTCGTCCATCAGAGCATAAACGACTTCCGCCCGCCATCGCGGAGCAGCTCAGCGCGCACGCGCATGATGCCACGGTTCCAGCCGTACATGCGGGTGGAGCATCGCTCCTGCGCTCGCCCGCGCGGAGCCGACGGCGCAGGGAGTTGCTCGTCGTCGGCGCTCCGTGTCACTGAGCAGCCAACTGACGAGCCCTCAGCTTCAGCGTGCTCGGCAAGGCACTATCGTCATCTGCGAGCGCGGACGCCGCGTTCTCTTGACACTCCTTCCGAATGGAGAGCTCATGACGATGTCTGCGGCCATCGACGACGCGCCCGCGCAGCACGGGATGATTCCGATCGCAACCCCCGCACAGCCCGGCGCGATCGAACTCGGAACTGGAAGGCCCTCGGATGCCCGCGCACCGGAGGCATGGCACAGCGAGTACGGCAGCATGTTCGCGCGCAACGTCAGCGTCCCCACGCTGACGCCATTCCTCCCGGAGCCGGCCACGGCCACGGGAACCGCCGTGATCGTCGCTCCGGGCGGCGGATTCATGTCGCTGTCCATGGAGAACGAAGGCTGGGACGTCGCACGCGCGCTCGCTGACCGCGGTGTCGCTGCCTTCGTGCTGAAGTACCGGCTCAAGCCGACCGCAGAAGGCCTTGACGACTTCGCCGTTGAGTTGAGGACGATGCTGGCGGGACCGCGTCCCTCTGAGCGGCATGACCCGGCCACCGCGGTCCGGGCCCTGGACTCACAGATCGCCGACGCCCGCGCGGCATTCGCGCTCGTGCGCAGCCGTTCCTCCGAGTGGAGAGTCGATCCCGAGCGCATCGGCATGGTCGGCTTCTCCGCCGGCGCCATGCTCACCGTCGCGACGACCCTTGCAGGTGAGGATGCGAAACCGGCCTTCATCGGCGACATCTACGGCCCGCTCACGGCGTTCGAGGTACCGCACGACGCCCCGCCGCTGTTCATCGCGCTCGCCGCGGACGACGGCCTGATGGCCTCGGGCGGGTTCCCGCTGGTCGAGAGCTGGCACGCCGCCGGACGTCCCGTGGAGCTCCACTTCTACGAGAAGGGCGGGCACGGATTCGGCATGTATCCGAAGGAGACCACCAGCACTGACTGGTTCGGCTCCTTCGTCAGCTGGATGAGGATGCACGGCCTGCTCGAATGCCCGGATGGTCGGTGACCTCCGGCCTCGACGGCTTCCGCCACGTGATCTCCTCCACGATCGCCGCGTCGGTTCCGGTCGAGCGTCTCACCCTGCTCAACCAGCTTTGGCCGCTAGCGTATGACCGGCTGAACTACGTCGCCCGACGATCGACGAAAAGCCCCGGTTTGGGAAACTCGGCGGAATCAGGCAATGGGTCGAGTCCGTGTTCGACAACCTCAAAGGTCAACTCACCCTCGAAGAACACGGCGGTCGCACCATCGCCGGCATCTACTCACGCATCGCCGCCCGACTCCTCGCCCTCGCTGCCGGCATCTGGCACAACTGGCGCACCAACGCACCGATCAAACGCCCACTGATCGCCTACGACCACTGAAACCAAAGAGACTCACTCACCTAGGCGCGGCCGTCGGGGGCGTGGGCACCGAACGTCTGAGTCTCAACCTCGACACCTTCTGGTCCGGCGGACCAGCGACCAGCGACGACGCTACACTGCTCGGGGATCTCATCGAACTATGCGGAGCCGGGCCGCGGGCGACCATGGGCAGACTCGCTTGCCCTTGACTTGTCGCCGTCGGCCGGAGCGACCGCGAGACATTTTATCGATATACTTGGCGCTGCCTGGCGGCGTCGTCAGGCCGTTCGCGCCCCGGCGAGGTATGCACCCATCTTCCTCTCGGACTAGCAGGACGTCGCGGCTCCGGAGGATGCGCATGGTGAAGATGGCCGACGTGGCCCGCGAGGCCGGTGTCTCGGTCATGACCGTGTCGAACGTCATCAACGAGCGCCTTCCCGTCGGTGAGCCGACACGCGCCCGCGTCATGGCGGCCGTCGAAGCCCTCGGGTACGAGGTCAACCTGACTGCGAGGAATCTGCGCGCCGGGCGGACCGATACGGTCGCGTTCGTCGTGCCGAGTTTCCACGACTACTTCGGCGAGCTCGCCGACCAGGTCGCCCCGCTCATTGAGGCGGAAGGGCGTCACCTCGTTCTCGAGCGGACGAGTGCCAACGCAGAACAGGAGATGGAGGCGCTGAGCGTCCCGCGGCTCCAGATCTACGACGGCGTCCTGCTGTCCGTCGCTGAACTCGACCTGGAGCTGCTCGACCGGGTTCGCACCACGAAGCCGATCGTCCTGCTGGGCGAGCGTGACGTTCCCGACCACCTCAACCACGTACGCCTCGCGAACGAATCAGGCGCTCAACTCGCCACGGCGCACATGATCGAGCACGGAGCGCGCCGCATTCTCGCGCTCGGTTGCACGTTCGACGCCGCACACATCATGACCACGGACCGACGCGTCGGGTGGGAGCGCGCGCACCACGAGGCCGGTCTCGCCGTCGATCCGGCGCTCGTCGCGCCGGTCGGCGACTTCACCTCGCTCAGTGCCTATGATGCGATGCTCGAGGTCATCGCCAGGGGGACGGCCTTCGACGGCGTCTTCGCGGTGACCGACATCGTCGCCCTGGGTGCGCTGTCCGCCCTCGTGGAGAGTGGCCTGCGGGTGCCCGTCGATGTTCAACTCGCGGGGTTCGACAACCTCGACATGTCGCGCTTCGTCCCTCCCGGCATCACGTCGGTCGATGCCAACCACGAGGGCGTCGCAGAGGCGGCGGTCGACCTGCTTCACCGCCAGATGGCGGGTTGGACGGGTCCCGCCGAGCACGTCGTCGCGCCCGTTCGCCTCGTAGTGCGTGGATCCACCCGTGGTGACGCCTAGCCCAGGACTGCGACAGGTTCTTCGCATCACCCCACATCGCCCCGGTCAAAGGAGACCCATCCGTGCGAACCCCCGGCGTCGTCACCCGCCGGCAGGGCCGTCCTGGCCTCGCCGGTCCTACCGACGCTTCACCGGCGGTTGACAGTCTCAGCGCCGAGCGCGTCATGAATGCCGTGCCGTTCAGGACGTGGAGCAATCGGACGCCTGGGCCTATGGGTCTGGCTCCCGTGCGCCACCGACTGACCTCTTGCCTCACCTGACCCAGACATCCCTTGACGCGAAGGAGCGCCATGACTATCACGACCGCCGTCATCGACCTGGACCTGCCGGGTGCCACGATCAGCCGGCACATCTACGGGCACTTCGCCGAGCACCTGGGGAGGTGCATCTACGGCGGATTCTGGGTGGGCGAAGACTCGCCGCTGCCCAACGTGCGGGGCATCCGCTCCGACGTCGTGGACGCGTTGAAGGCGATCCGGATCCCGAACCTGCGTTGGCCGGGCGGGTGTTTCGCGGACGACTACAACTGGCGTGACGGCATCGGCCCGCGCGAGCTTCGCCCGCGGATGGTGAACTCTCACTGGGGCGACGTGGTCGAGGACAACTCCTTCGGCACGCACGAGTTCATGGACCTGTGCGAGCTATTGGGCGCCGAGCCGTACGTGGCGGGAAACGTGGGCTCGGGGTCGGTGGCGGAGATGTCGGACTGGGTCGAGTACCTGACCCGCTCGGACGACTCACCGATGGCGGCGCTGCGGCGGGCGAACGGGCGTGACGAGCCGTGGCGGGTGCCGTTCTGGGGCCTCGGCAACGAGGCGTGGGGCTGCGGCGGCAACCTGCGCGCTGAGCAGTTCGCCTCGCTGGCCCGCCAGTATGCCACCTACTCGCGCAACCACGGCGCCAACTCGCTGTACCGGATCGCGGCAGGAGCGAACGCCGGGGACCTGCACTGGACCGAGACGCTCATGCGGTCCTTCGACGACCTGACGTCGGACCCTGCGGGGCACGCCGGCCCGTTCCAGGCCGTGTCGCTGCACTACTACACGATGGCGGGTTCGTGGTCCGACAAGGGCGACGCCACCGGCTTCAGCACGGACCAGTGGAACGTCACGATGGCGCGCGCTCGGCAGATGGAGGAGTTGCTCACTCGCCACTCCACGGTCATGGACCGCTACGATCCACATCGCAAAGTCGGCCTGGTCGTGGACGAGTGGGGCACCTGGTGGAACGTGGAGAAGGGCACCAACCCCGGTTTCCTGTACCAGCAGAACACGCTGCGCGACGCGCTGGTCGCCTCGGTCCACTTCGACGCGTTCCATCGGCACGCCGAGCGTGTGGTCATGGCCAACATCGCCCAGACGGTCAACGTGCTTCAGGCGATGATCCTGACAGACCCCGACACGGGCGCGCTGGTGCTCACTCCGACGTACCACGTGTTCGAGATGAACTCCGGTCACCAGGATGCCGCCGCGCTGGCTGTGCACTTGCTCGACGCCTACACCCGCACCGTCGAGGGGAACGAGTTCTCGCTCGTTTCGGCGTCCGCGTCTGTCAACGGGAACACCGCCCTGGTGTCGCTGTCCAATCTCGACGCCGAGACCGACTGCACCGTGGTGCTCGACCTGCGGGGCCGAGACGTGCTCGGGCACTCCGCGCGGGTCCTGACGGCGTCGACACTTGACGCACACAACACACCGGAGCGTCTCGACGCCGTCTCGCCTGCAGCGCACGCCGGTGTGCGGACGCATGCCCGCGGGCTCGAGGTGGACCTGCCAGCTCACTCATACGTGACCGTCTCGCTCGACCTGCGCTGATGGATTCGCGCCACCGGGACGGCCGGTTCACGAACCCCGTCATCTTCTCCGACGTGCCCGATCCCGACGTCGTTCACGACGGCAGGCAGTACTACATGGTCAGCACGACCATGTACTTCGCGCCGAGCGTGCCGATCATGCGCTCGGGCGACCTCGTGCACTGGTCACTCGCCGGCTACACGGGCCCGATCCTCGACGACACGGACGCTCTCGCGCTGCGCAACGGACGCAACGCCTACGGCCAAGGCAGCTGGGCCGCGAGCATCAGGTTCCACGAGGGCACGTACTACGTCTCGGTCGGAAGCCTGACCACGCAGAAGACGTACATTTACGCGACGCCGAGCATCGAGCACGGGCCGTGGACGCGGTCGGTGCTCGACGGCTACGCCCACGATCAGTCGCTCCTGTTCGATGGCGAGGACACCTACCTGGTGTACGGCGGCGGTGTGATCGACCTGCGCCGCCTGGGGCTGGCGGCGGACGGGACTTACGTCTGGGACGGACCCGCGATCCGGCTCGTCGACGACGCGAACGTCGACCAGACCAGCGGGCTGAACGCCGAGGGCGCGCACGCGTACAAGATCGGCGACTACTACTACGTCTTCATGATCGAGTGGCCGACGGACGGGGTGCGCCAGGAGGTCGTGTGGCGGTCGACGGTGCTGACGCCGCAGTCTCAGGGTGGAACCTGGGAGGGCAGAGTCGTGCTCAGCCAGGCGGTGTCGGTCGAGGGGCGCAAGGGCGGCGGTGCCGCCCAGGGCGGCGTTGTCCAGACGCCCGACGGGCACTGGTACGCCATGGTGTTCCAGGACGAGGGGCCGCTCGGCCGATCGCCACAGCTGGCGCGCGTGACCTGGGAGGAGGACGGGTGGCCGGTGTACAGACTGGACGCCTCGATGGCGATGCCAAAAGGAACACCGTCGGCGAGAGGGACGCACCTGCTCGTCACCGACGACTTCGACAACGAGACTACGGCCGCCGGCTACTGGAGCACAGTGCATGCGGGAGCGGTGACGACATCGCAGGAGAACGCCTGGAACGGGTCGAACCTGGCGCTTCCGTGGCAGTGGAACCACAACCCGGATAACCGGTTCTGGTCGCTCACCGAGCGTCCCGGCCACCTGCGGCTGACCACGGGGAGTGTCGCGTCAGGCATCCTCGACGCCCGCAACACGCTCACGCAACGCACATACGGGCCGGCCGCCTCGGCCGCGATCTTGCTGGACGTTTCGGGGATGAAGGACGGCGATCTCGCTGGCCTGTCCGCCTACCAGCAGAAGTACGGGTACGTGGCCGTCGAGATGCGGGGCGGTGCCCGTCGGCTGGTAATGCGTCGGGCGGACGGGCAGGGAAGGGTCGCGTTCACGAGCGTCCCTGTGCCGCTCGACGCCGAGACGGTCTCACTGCGGGCCGACGTGGATTTCCGGGACGCCGCCGACCGTGCGTCGTTCGCCTACTCTCTCGACGGCGTCACGTGGACGCCGATCGGTGACGACCTGGCGATGGAGTACAGCCTCGGCCACTTCACCGGGTATCGATTTGCGATCTTCTGTTATGCGACGGCCGTGACCGGCGGGTACGTGGACGTCGACTGGTTCAGGGTCGGCGACGACATCGAAGGCACGAGGCCATGACGAGACGACTTGTACCGGAGCTGGAGGCGCGTCGGTACCTCATCGAGGACTACACGGAGTTCGCGCAGGTCCCCGAGCCCGTCGTCGAGTAGTGGAGGGCACCGTTCGGGCCGCTCGAGGACTGGGACCTGACCATTGTCGACCAGGTGGTCCCAGGCCCGGTGCCCGTGCGCGTCTACACGCCTGTGAGCACCCTGCCCGACGGCGGCCGCGCGTGCCTGGTCTGGATGCACGGCGGCGCCTTCGCTTGGGGCGACCTCGACATGGCCGAGGCGCACGGCGCCTCGTGCGGCGTCGCCGGCCGTGCCGACGCGGTGGTCGTCTCCGTCGACTACCGCCTGTGCCCCGTGATGCCCGAGCTCGGCGGAACCGTCGGCGACCGGGTCGACGAGCTCGGCCGGCCGGTTCGGTTCCCCGTGCCGCAGGACGACTGTACGGCGGCGTTCGACGCGGTACACGCGGACCCCGCGCGGTTCGGCGTCGACCCGGCCCGGGTCGCGGTCGGCGTCGCGAGCGCCGGCGCCTCGCTGGCGGCGTCGGTGGCCCTGCGCGCGATCCACGACGGCCACGCACCGTGGCAGACCCTGCTGCTGTACCCGGTGCTGCACCCACGCATCCGAGCCCGTCGTTCCGCATCGCGGAGCGCGATGAGGCGGGGGCGCAGGCGCTGTCGCAGCTGCGTGGGCAGGGGCTGAACCTCGTGGCGGATGCGCTGGCTCGATCCGTCGACCACATTCGCAGCTTCTTCGAAATGATGCGCACCGAGCTCGGCTTCTACGTGGGATGCGTCAATCTCGCCCACGCCATCGATCACCGCGGTCTGCAGACGTCGTTCCCGACCCCGATCCCCGGGCAGCGGCAGGAGTTCACCTGCGACGACCTGTACGACGTGAGCCTCGCCCTGGTCTCATCGGGCAAGGAGGCCACGGGGAGCAGGCTCGCCATCAGCTCCATCGTCGGCAACACCGTCGAGGCGGATGGCCACCGGCTCATCATGGTCACCGGAGCGAACCGCGGCGGCAAATCGACGTTCCTGCGCAGCGTCGGCCTCGCCCAGCTGATGATGCAGGCCGGCATGTTCGTGCCGGCTCGCTCCCTATCGGCGACCATCGTCTCCGGCGTCTTCACCCACTTCAAGCGCGAGGAGGACACCGCACTCGCCAGCGGGAAGTTCGACGAGGAGCTGGCGCGGATGCGCGACATCGTCGGGCAAATCCAGCCGAGGGCGCTGATCCTGTTCAACGAATCGTTCGCTGCCACGAACGAGCGCGAGGGTGCCGAGGTAGGGCCTTGGAAGCGATCGAGGCTAACTGAAGGCCCTTTCGTCTGAAGTCGTCTGCACCTTGGTGTCGCTCCCTCTGCCCAGGCGCCGGGTGGTAAAGGTGCCGAAATCCGGGTCGGGATACCGAGTCCCTCCCTCTAACCTGCCGATCTCCTTCACCCCATCCTGATTCACGTTTCGCGATAGGCGCTTACGTATCAAAATCGACACTGAATGAGATGCGATGCCGACGTGGCATGCGGCCGGCCCTTTCGAGGACTCGCGATCGGCTTCCGGGATCCTCGAGGCTACGCCGTCGTCGCTAGGACTCCTGTGGGGCTCGCGTGGTGAACAATCGTCCGCGCGCCCCCCTAGAAAGCGACCGGTTGCGGTCGCGGGGGCGCGGGATCGGGTGCGGTGATGAGGTCGCCGAGCATGTCCGGTATCTGGAGACGGAGCGTCATGCGGAGTTCTTCCGCGACCTGTCGTACCACTGCAGGCGCCGGTGACTCGGAGACTTCCCGGCTGAACGTCCATCCTTGGTCGTGTGTCACGAAGCCCATTGAGTTGCGGCGAGTCAGAGCTTCGTAGTCAGTAGGAAGCCGGTCGTCGAGATGGGCGCCGCCATCCTTGTTTGCCATGTAGAGCACGATGTTGCGGCGCGAGAAGGTGTTCCCCTGCATGTCGGTCATTTGCGGTGTTTTCCACCAGAAGTCGAAAGGTACCAACCGGTCTCCAGTGAGTCGGGCGGCGTCGTACGCGGGGCGCCATTCGTGCGCACCGTCTGACATGACGGCGACGACGGCATAGCCGGGGTCCGACACTGCCGTTGTTCCAGGCCCCAGCTTTCCAGATAGCGCGCAAGGTCGCTGTTCGGCGGCGGCGCTGAGTCTGGTTGGTCTCCAGTGACAAATTGGATGGAGTCCTTCACCCCGAGGTGCGCGAGCAGACTTCTGCTCGACGGGGTGTCGTGAACAAGCACGCGGATGGTCGTGGCAAGCCGGAGCGACTCGGCGTATGGGCCCATGTCGTAGGCGTGGGCAGACGCATCGATGAACGACAGCTGATCGCGGAGACTGGCCTGGAACTCCTCCATGGTGCGTGGCATACGCAAAGTCTGCACTACGACGCGAAACCATCATACGGGCTTCCTCGGCCAATCACGCCCGGCACATCTGTTCGGTCGGGCTGAGGCGGGTTACTCTGGAGGCGAGATCGTGGTGGAGGGGCTCACCATAACCGCGACGGACGCCAACGGCCCCTGCTGCGCTATTCATACGCGGAAGGCAGGGAGAGCCATGGTCTCCACGCAGTGGTGCGCTCGACTCGACCAGGTCAGGGTCGCCAAGAGCGGACACGTCATCCTCGAGGACGTTCCTCCCCGGCGCGAAGATCGGCGTCGTCGGACCGAACGGGGCGGGAAAGTCTACGGCTCTGCGGAGTGCCGGGTCGATAGTGCGAAGGTCCGCAGACGCGCAAACGTCTGTCAGACGTTATGGGTCTGTGAGAGACCAATCGGTCGGCCGCTAGGCGGCCGTAGTGTTCTGCACCCTTTCGGGTGCGTTCTTTCGTCGTGAAGCCTGCGGCATTCTACGGTCGTCGTCCTCCGCGCAAGCGGCCTGCGGCCGCCAGCTTCCCCGAGACTTTCCGGCCGCGGTCGCCTGGCGGCTCCCTGATTTCGGCGGGAAACTCTCTCCTCCGCTGCCCTTCGGGTTGCACTCCGTCCTCCTCCCTGCGATGGCACTTCGTGCCTTCACGGCAAAAGAACGAGATGGAAGGAGAGACACATGCTGAACGGGATGCTGGTCAACACGGAGGGCGCGATGCGCTCGGTGCAGGTCGACGACACGAACGCGGTGACCCTGTGGTTGTCGAGGCAGGCAGCGCTGGGGTGCGACCACCTGAATGTGGTGCGGATGCCGGACGGGATCGACTGCTGGGTTGATGACGAGGGCCTGTACAGGGGGGGTTCAACCCGGTCCTGACGGTGATGACGGACCGGATCCGGTACACCTCGCCGTTGCTGGGCTCAGGGTTGTTCCTTGGCCGGGTCGCCGCGACGGGGGCGATGGCGTCGCTGACCGGCGAGCAGATCGCGACGATCTGGCAGTGGTGGGTGGCGGCGAGCCGGAAGGTCACGAACGCCCCGGTCGCCGTCTGACCCCCACCAAGAAAGGGGTCGGGACCGAAGCACCGGTAATGCCTCGGTCCCGACCTGATCACAGAAGTTTACTGAGAAGGGAAACGCTCAACATGAGCAGCAAGAAGAGCACCACCGAAGCGGACGGTCCCGCGGCGACGGTGGATGTCAGCGCGGTCACGGTCGAGCTGATCGACCCGGCCGTCGCGGTCTTGGACGCCAACGTGCGCACGATCGTGGATGTGTCGTTGGAGTTCATCGACTCGATCCGCGCGGACGGGGTGCGGGAGCCGGTGAAGGCCCGCCGTGGCGAGGACGGGACCGTGTACGTCTATGACGGGCAGCGCCGCCTCCTGGCGGCCCGGGAAGCCGGGCTGGCGGGGATCCCGGCCGTGTTCGGGCTGGCCGAGCAGGGCGGCACCGTGGCGGCACGGATCGCCGATCAGTTGCGCACGTTCGCCCGGGACGAGCTGACACCCCTGGACCGGGTTGCCGCGGTGCGGCAGTTGAGCCTGGAAGGCGTCAGCGTGACCCGGATCGCACGCAGCACCGGCACGTCGAAGAAGCGAGTGGCCGACATCCTCACGGTGGCGGGGTCTGCGACGGCGACGCAGGCCGCGACCGAGTACGGGCAGCAGTTGACTCT